>CAZEYT010000040.1:4611-26120 GCA_964516295.1 uncultured Chthoniobacterales bacterium
CGACGCCCAGAGTCGCGAGTTCGGTGATGACAAAGTCGATTTTGGCCGCGGGCGCATTGTCCGCGTCGATCAGCATGGCGATGTTCTTCTTTTCGGCGGGAGGAACAATCATGGCCAGTCGGTTCTATGCCGTGGCCGCGGGGCGCTTCGGCGCGCCGAGTCCGAGTGCGATAAGCGATGAGCCGTTGAAGATCATGTTGATCCCGAAGAGAAGTCCGAGCACCCAGGCGCTGTCACCCGGCCAGCGGACATAGACCATGATGCCGAGAACGATGGATGCGATCCCGCTGACGAGGGTCCAGACCCAGCCGGCGTGTTCGCGAAGTTTGAACGCCGTGGCGGCAAGAAAGACGCCCTCCACGATCAGAAAAATGGCGAGGATGAGTGTGATGACCGCCACGCCCGACGCGACACACACGAGCAGGGCAATTCCCGCCGCGATCCGGATGAGGCCCGAAATGATCTCGAGAAACCGGTGGGTCGTATGCTTGCCGAAAATCCCGACGGCAACCGCAATGACGCCGCTGACGAGAGCAAACGCCCCGAGCAATTGCGCGATGGCGATGGAAAAGACAAACGGGAAGCTCATGGCGGCAAAGCCGACGAAAAAGGAGAGAAAGCCTCCAAAAAGGAGCCAACCGCGACTTTGGGAGAGAGCTGCTTGGGTGTCTTGGGAACTCATAAGACCCCGAGTCTTCCGCGCTTCCGGGAAATGGCAATCCTTTTGTCCGACCCGGGCGCTCCGTGTTCGGGCCTCGGAGAAGGCCGGGCTTGAGAAACGGACGGCTTTGTGCAGCATCCGGGCATGAAGTCTTTGATTCTCGTGGGTCTCGCGGTTCTTTTGAGTGGATGTCTCGTTTCTCCGGTCGAGCGCGAAGGCGGGCCGGGCTCGGTGACTGTCGCCAATACCAATCCCGGAGCGATTGAGCGTGCGGCCGTGTTTGCCTTTCAAAAAGCCGGTTACTCCCGCGGACCGTCGGGGTTTCCGCAGTGGATCTCGTTTGACCGACGATCCGGGGCGTTTGGCGAGCTCATGTTCGGCAGCTATGGCCGCGAGACCACGTTTCGTGTGCGGGTAGACATGTTGCCGATTCCGGGCACCAACGATTTTCGCCTCGTGCCGCGGGTGTCGCGGGTGAGTCAGGCCGGGGTGGTGGGATTCGAGCGCGATACCAAAATGCTTGGGTTCTGGGCCGGGCAGTTCCGTCCGATCATGCGCGAGATCCAGCAGGAGGCGGCGAACGCCGGGGGCGGTGGATTCCGCCGCTGACGGACCCGGCGGTTTCTCCGGACGTCAGGTCTCGCGGGCGTGGGCGTCGCGTCCTTCGCGGCCGCGGAGCCGGATCAAAATCGGCAATCCGGGAAACTCCCATTTGTCGCGGATTCGTGCGCAGAGGTAGTTCACGTAGCTCTCCGGGAGCAGGCGCGGATCGTTCACGAACAGGGCGAAGAGCGGAACGGGAATGGTGCCGGGTTGGTTCGTCTGTGTCGCGTAGAGGATTTTGAAACGTCGGTTCCCGCGGGTTGGCGGGGCCTGACGATCCATGGCCGCCCGAAGGACGCGGTTCAACTCGCCAGTTCCGGCCCGTCGCGTGGCGTGCTGGCGGACTTTCTCGACCATGGTAAACAGACGCCGGACATTCTCGCCGGTCTTCGCCGAAAGAATGACCACCGGCGCATAATCGAGAAAGAAAAGCTCGCGGCGCACGCGCTCGACATGCTCGCGAAGCAACTCCGCATCGCGCGTGCCCGGCGGGGCGATGAGATCCCATTTGTTGAGGGCGATGATGGCCGGTTTCTTCGCTGCCTGGATGAGGCCTGCGATTTTCTTATCCTGTGCGGTGACCCCCGACGTGGCGTCAATGACGAGAATGTTGAGCTCGGCGCGGGCGATGGTTTTTTCCGAGCGCATCACGCTGAAGACCTCGACCGAAGTATTGTGGCGCGAGCGGTGACGGATCCCGGCGGTATCGCAGAGGATGTAAGCCCGTCCATCCCGTTCCGTGGCGATGTCCACGGCGTCGCGGGTGGTTCCCGGCACATCGCTCACGATCGTGCGCTTGTCGTCCAGAATGGCATTTACCAACGATGACTTCCCGACATTTGGCCTCCCCACGATCGCGAGGCGCGGTGCGGGCGGACCCTCGGAGTCGCCGGATTCATCGCCCTCGGGGAAGAGACGTTCGACCATTTCCACCAAGTCCGATGTCCCCCGTCCGTGGGCCGCACTGACCATCACACTGTGCTCGAAACCCAGCCGGGAAAACTCATAGCCCCGCATCTCATGGCGTTCCGTGTCCACTTTGTTGATCACCAAAATGACGGGACGGCCGGACGTGCGGATGAGCGTCGCCAGCTCGGAATCGACCGGTGTGATTCCATCCTGGGCATCGGTGACGAAGAGGATGACGTCCGCACTCTCGATGGCGATGTAGGCCCCCTCGCGGGTCGGCTCCGCAAATTCGGGATCCGGCTCGGAGCCGATGCCGCCGGTATCGACGATTTCAAACGGCTGTCTTCCCAGTTTGCAGACCGAAACAATCCGGTCGCGGGTGACGCCCGGTTGGTCGTGAACGATGGAGATCATTCGCCCGGCCAGGCGGTTGAAGAGAGCAGATTTGCCGACATTGGGCCGGCCGACGATGGCGACATTGCGCATGATAAAAAAAACTAGTGGGGCTGGTCGTGGTGGCGGAGCTGGGAAATGCCCCTTGCAATGTAAACCGCACCACTCGCCAGCGTGAACGCTCCGGCGACGTAAACAGAAATCAAGTGCCAGGGCAACTGCAGCATCACCCACGCGATGGCGATCATCTGCGTCGCGGTAGCGGCTTTTCCGGTCCATGCGGGTCGCACATCGAGTTTGTGCTCCAGATGAAAAAGCACGGCGCAGCCGGTGAGGATCACGGCATCCCGCGCGATTACGAGGACCGGAAACCAAATGGGAAAGGCATACGTCCATTTGCTTAGGCTGAGAGTGATGATGGCAGTGAGGAGCAAGCCCTTGTCGGCGATGGGATCCAGCGTCGCGCCGAGCTTCGAGCGTTGCGCGAACCGGCGCGCCACCCACCCATCGAGGCCGTCGGTCACCGAGGCGGTGAGAAATGTCAAAATGGCCGCCCACCGAAAAATCTCTTCCGGGGCCCCGTCCTCCACGCTCTTGCCATAGTAAATCGCAAACAGCACGAAGACCGGAATCAGGAGAATCCGGACGATGGTGATCTGGTTGGCGATGGTCACGTCTCCAACCTAACCCGCCCGCGCCACGCGGCAATGCCTTTGGTCGGAGGGGCAGGGGCCCTCAATCGGAAAAAACCGGAACAAACTCAAACGCACGCCCGTCAAACAACCCGCGATCGCTCAGTTTCAGCTCCGGAATCACCAAAAGCGCGAGAAACGAGAGCGTCATAAAAGGAGCCTCAAGCGGCGACCCCATGCGCCGGGCGGCGGCGGTGAGCCGCGAATAGGCCGTGGCCACTTCGGATCCCGGAGCGGGACTCATCAGGCCGGCAATCGGAAGCGGCAGAAGCTCGATCTCCCCGCCATCCACGGCGACACAGCCGCCGCGATGCTCAAGGAGTGCATTCACCGCGCGGGCGAGATCGGCACCGTTGGTGCCAATTGCCACAACATTGTGGGAGTCATGCGCGACCGTCGAGGCGATGGCACCGCGGCGAAGGCCGACATTCCGCACCAACGCCACCGCCGGCGGCGCGGCTTCGTAGCGGTTGACGACGGCAATTTTCAAGACGTCCGCTGCCACGTCGCCGATCCGGTCCGCGGAGATCATTCCGCAGCGAGTAAGCAATTGACCGTCTTCCACCTCGATCACCCGGGCGAGGCGTCCACGCGATGGCAACGCAAAATCCCCGGCCTCCACGGTTCGGGGGACGAAGCGGTTCGGCGTCGCACTGGTGACACCCGGCAGCAGGCTCTCCCCATCCCGGGCGACGCACTCCCCGCCAATCCAAGTCTCAAGCACTTGAAAATCCCGCAGGTTATCGACCAAAAGGAAGTCCGCTTGGTCGCCAACGCGAAGTCGGCCATTTGGAAGGCGGTAGTGCTCCACCGGATTCACGCACGCGGCCCGCAGAACGTCGAACAAGTCAAGTCCGGCCGAGACCGCACGGGCCACCAAGCGGTCGATATGACCAACCGCGAGTGAGTCGGGGTGTTTGTCATCGCTGCAGAACATAAGGTCCCTTGGGTGCGCACAGAGAAGATCGACGAGAGCGTCGAAATTCCGCGCGGCCGAGCCTTCGCGGATGAGGATTTTCATCCCGCAAGCCAGTTTCTCCGCCGCTTCCTCCGCGCTGGCGCATTCGTGGTCGGTGGTGATTCCGGCGGCGGCGTAGGCTTTTAAAGGAGCGCCTCGCAACCCCGGACTGTGTCCGTCCACTGGCTTGCCCGCGGCGACCGCGGCGGCGATCTTTTTCAGGAGATCCGGATCGCCCGCGATGACGCCGGGGAAATTCATCACCTCCGCCAGATCGCCGATCTCCGGGCGGCGGAGGAGGTCGGCGACATCGTTGGCGTCGAGCACCGCGCCGGCCGTTTCAAACGTGGTGGCCGGCACGCACGAGGGAGCACCGAAGCAAAAGCGAAACGGTGTTTGCGCGGCCTCCGCCAGCATGAATTCCACCCCGGCCACCCCGAGCACATTGGCGATTTCGTGGGGATCGGAGACCGTTCCAATCGTGCCGTGTACGGCCGCCATTCGTGCGAACTCCACCGGCGGGATCATGGAGCTTTCCACATGCACGTGCGCATCCACAAAGCCGGGAAGAACAAACCCTTTGCCATCGACCTCGCCGCGCGGGAGAGGTTCCACTCCGGTCAAAATGCCGTCGTTCCATGTGATCCGTGACGGGAGCATTCGCCGCGTCCACGGGTCGACCACCGTTGCATCCATCGATCCCATGGACGGCCAGAATGCTCGAAACGCGGGGGCGTTGCAACCGGCAACCATTGCGCCGCGAGGCGGATTTCTCTAAGGTCCCGCCATGTCGGACTTCCCCGCCAACGTCCTGCGGCAAGCCGCCGTGTTGGAGGACTCGCGATACCCGCACGTTCTGGTGACCGTGGCCGCCATTCGTGGGAGCGCCCCACAGGATCTTTCCGCCAAAATGCTGGTCACCCCGGAGGGCCGGGTCGCCGGAACGGTGGGAGGCGGAAAACTCGAAGCTGCTGCGCTGCGTTATGCTGCCGACCTTCTCGCCCGCACCGACGCGACAGCGGAACTGGTCGAGTGGGACCTCAAGCGCGATATCGGAATGACTTGCGGCGGGATCGTCACGCTGCTCTTCGAATCCCGCTGTCCCCGCCCGTGGACGGTGGCCGTTTACGGAGCCGGGCACGTGGTTCATCACCTCGTGCGCGTGCTCCTCCCGCTGCCGGTTCGGCTGGACGTGCGCGATTCGCGGGCGGAGTGGATCAACGCACTTCCGACCGCTCCCAATTTGACGGCCGATGTTTGCGAAGATCCCGTTGCGACCATTGGCGGGCTCCCGCCGGATGCCTTTGTCCTGTTCATTACGCAGGGCCATACGACGGACCGACCGATCCTCGAAGCGGCTTTGCGCCGGGGCGGATTTCCCTTTGTCGGCGTTATCGGCAGTCGGGCCAAAGCGGCGACGTTGCGGCGAGAATTGCGGGAGGCCGGACTGTCCGACGAACTCACCGCAACCATCCGCTGTCCGCTCGGTTTGGACTTCGGAACGAATCACCCGCAGGAAATCGCGATCAGCATTGCGGCACAACTCCTGCTGGAGCGAGACCGTCTGTCCAAGACGCCGTCGTAGAATCTATGCCCCAAAAAATCGTTGTTCTCGATGGATTCACCCTTCACCCCGGAGATCTCTCTTGGGATGAGTTGAAAACCCTCGCTCCGATCGTCGAGATCCACGATCGGACGGCCCCCGAAGACGTCCTCGCCCGCGCGCAGGGAGCGGACATCCTTCTCACCAACAAAGTCAAACTTCCGGCTCCCGTCATTCAGGCCCTCCCCAAGCTTCGCTACATCGGCGTGCTGGCCACCGGATTCGACGTCGTGGATGCGGCGGCCGCCCGCGCTGCCGGGATCGTGGTTTCGAATGTTCCGGCCTACAGTACGCATTCGGTTGTGCAGATGGTTTTCGGATTCATCCTCAACTGGACCAACCGGATCGCCCATCACTCCGACCGCGTCCGGAACGGCGCCTGGGCCGCGTCGCCGGATTTTGCGTTCTGGGATTTTCCACTCCGCGAGCTGGAAGGAAAAACTCTGGGGATCGTCGGATTCGGACGGATCGGGCAGCAGGTCGGGCGGGTGGGGCATGCCTTCGGAATGCGGGTGGTGGCCGCGGTCCGCTCACCGAAGTCGGTCGAGTATCCGGTGGATTTTTGCGCGTTGGACGACGTTTTCGAGCGGGCGGATTATCTTTGTCTTCTGTGCCCGCTCACGCCGGAAACGCGGTGTTTGGTCTGCGAGGAACGGTTGCGGCGGATGAAACCCTCGGCGTTTCTCGTGAACACGTCGCGCGGGCCGGTGGTGGTCGAGGAGGATCTCGCTCGCGCGCTCAATGAGGGATGGATCGCCGGAGCGGGAGTGGATGTTTTGTCCACCGAGCCACCGCCCGCCGCCCACCCGCTTTTGCAGGCGAGGAATGCGTTTGTTACTCCACACCATGCCTGGGCGACCGTCGAAGCCCGCACGCGCCTCATGGGCATCGCCATCGAGAACATTCGTGCGTTCTCCGCGGGCTCGCCGCAGAATGTGGTGAACTGATCAGCCGTGGATGACGAGGTGGATCGTATCGGGCAGACTCTCCGCCACCTCGGTGGCCACGCTCCCACGGAGGACCTTCGCCAGGGAGCTCCGCTGCGTTGCTCCGAGAATGACATAGTCCACTCCAAGCGTCGCCGCCGTGTCCACGATCACGGGTGCGGAATGCACGGCTGATGCAAAGACCGGCACGGTGGTAATCCCGCGCTCGCGACCGATGGCCGTCGCCGTTGTTAAAATCGCACTGGCTTCCGGGTCGTCCTTCCAGTGCGCCGGACCGGCCGCCGTTCCGGGATACAGGACGGCAATCTCCCGCACGTAAAGCACGTAGAGCGCGGCTTTTCGAAACTCCGCTTCATCAAACGCAAAACCCAGCACTGGAGTAAGTCCCCGCACACAGACCAGGATCTTCTGCGTGTCTGACGCCGGCAACCGCAGGGCCTCGACCACCTCGGGGCGCACGAGATTTGCCACGGCGCTGCTGACCGTAAGGGTCCGAATGCCGCTCAAGCGCTGTGACCAAGCCCAGAGGGCGAGTCCCACGATCAGCACGCACACCACGAAGAAGAGCGCCTCGTGTTTGGTTTGCGCGAGGGTGACTTCGACCGCGACGAGAATGAAAAAAGTGATCCCCATCAAAACGCGCTCCCACCAGTGCATGGCGAGGTCTTTGTTGAGGAAACATGACCCAAGATTCACGCAGATCGCACCGACGACGCCGATGGCATAGAGCCCGGCGAGGGCTTCGAAGTTGTCCGTGGCGACGAGGACCAGGGTGGGCAGTCCGACGGCGATGGCGAGCGGCGCGAAGGGAACGCCGTGGGAGTTGAGGCGGGTGAAGCTCTTCGGCATGTCGCCCTCCTTCGACATCATGAAAAGAAGCCCCACCAGAGCCGCCACGGCGGTATTCACCGCGCTCAGAAGAAGCAGCGCAAAGACGATGCCAACGACAAAACCAAATACCTGGCCGACGGCCGCTCCGAAATTCAGAGCTGCATAATGCTCGCCGAGAAAACGCAGCATGTCTTCTTTGCGCTCGACCATCTGCGGCGCGAGGCTTTGCGGAAGCGAGAGCATCGCCCATCCGAGGAGCGCTGTTCCCACACTCACCTCGAACGCGACCGGCAAGATCGCCTTCGCACTGGAACGTCCCACCCGCGGGTGTCCGATCACAGAGCCCTTGTCCGGCTTCATCGTTCCGGTGAGGTTCGCAATCGCCTCCACGCCGCTCAGTGCCAGGATCACACCGACAAAAGCGGTCCAGTTTTTCGAAAAATCCCCCCCAAGCGGCTCGAAGTGCGCGAAGGTCAAATGTGGCAGACTGAGCGCAATGATGCCGACCACCACCGCCACCGTCGGAAGAGCCAGCCCGACCGCAAAACTCCCGCTGTGGCGAGGTCCGAAGACATTCACGATGCCGATAAACAGAATGACGCCGATCGTGCAGACCATCACATGCTGCTGGGGCACACCGAGATAGCTCATGGCCGCCCAGCCGCTGAGCGCGGCGGTGACGGTGAGATCCGCCACGAGGAGAAGCGCGCCGACCACGGCCAGCAATTTTCCGTGAACCTTCGCCGCGGAATAAACGCCGCCTCCCTCCGGAAAACACCGGCAGACGACCAGGTAATTCAACCCCACCAGCGCCGTCAACGCGCAGACGGCGAGGATGATCGGGAACGAGGCAAACCCGGTCGCGGCAAAGGCCAGCCCGATGACATAGGCCTTGCTCGTGCCCCAGTCGCCGTAAAGAAGCGCCGAGGCACGCTGCCAGTCGAGGTTCCGCGGACGCTGAGTCGATGACGTTTCCAAACAGAGGGGATTCTTTGAGATGCGCCGCGGGGGGCGTCAAATCAATTTCCGGCGGATTCGTCACCCCGACGACGTGGTTTTTCCTCGACACAACGAGCCCGTGCGAGGAGTAGAGAGGACCATGAAAGTCGGCGTCTTCTCCGCAATTCTCAGTGACCTCCCCTTGGAAAATGCTCTCGCCCACATTGCCGGGTTGGGTTGTGAAACCGTGGAACTCGGCACGGGGGCCTACCCGGGTGATGCCCACTGCAAGCCGGTGGAACTTCTCGCCAGCAAACCCAAACGCGAGGCTTTCCTGGCGGCCGTCAAAGCGTCGGGCTTGGAGATCAGCTCCCTGTCCTGTCATGGGAATCCTCTCCACCCGAACAAAAAAATCGCCGCAGCGCATCACAGGGTTTTTGCCGATACGGTCAAGCTCGCCGGTCTCATCGGCGTTCCGGTGGTGACCACGTTTTCCGGTTGTCCCGGGGATCACGCGGGGGCGAAGTATCCGAACTGGGTCACGTGCCCGTGGCCGCCGGATTTTCTTACGATTCTCGATTGGCAGTGGAACAAAGTCGCCGTCCCCTATTGGAAAAAACAAGCGGCCATCGCGAAGACGGCCGGGGTCAAAATCGCCTTCGAAGCTCACCCGGGATTTCTCGTTTACAACCCCGAAACGCTCCTGCGTTTGCGCGCGGAGGCCGGCGAGGTGATCGGTGCAAACTTCGATCCGAGCCACTTTTTCTGGCAGGGCATCGACCCGATCAAGGCGGTGCGAGCCTTGGAAGGCGCGATCCATCACGTCCATGCCAAGGATACCGGGCTCTATCCGGTGAACGCCGACGTCAATGGCTACCTCGACACCAAACACTCTGGCGATGAAAAGAACCGCGCCTGGATTTTCCGCACGGTCGGCTATGGCCACGGGGCGGATTTCTGGTGCGACTTCGCCAGCACGCTCCGCCTCTGCGGCTACGATGGCACGCTCTCGATGGAGCATGAAGACAGTCTCATGACCCCGGCCGAGGGCTTGCGCAAAGGCGTCGAATTCCTCCGATCGGTCATCATCCGCGAGCCGAAGGGCAAGGTCACCTGGGCCTGAGCGGATGATTCGCAATGTCCTTCTCGATTGGTCGGGAACACTGGCCGACGACCTTTCCGCCGTTCTTCGGGCAACGAATCTGATCTTTCGCGAATATGGCCGGCGTGATCTGACGCGGGAGGAGTTCCGCCACGCGTTCCGTCTTCCGTTTTCCGGTTTTTATTCCGAGTTGCTGCCGGAGGCGACGACGGAGGGATTGGAGGCTCTTTACGAACGGTTTTTCCATGGTCTTCAGGAGGAAATCGAGCTCCTGCCCGGTGCCCGAGATTTTTTGGAGTTCTGCTCGGCCACGTCGCGCCGCACGTTTTTGCTCAGCACGATCAAAGCTTCGCATTTCGAGAAGCAGGCGGGACGTCTTGGCGTCACGGGCTTCTTTGAGCACGCCTATGTCGAGATCATGGACAAGCGGGAAAAGATCCGCGAGATCCTCGCCGTTCATGGCCTGGACCCCGCCGAGACGATGTTTGTGGGCGACATGATTCACGACATCGAAACCGCCCGCCACGGAGGCGTGCTGGACGTGGCCGTGCTCACCGGCTTCGATCCCGTCGACAAGCTCCTCCCGGCCAAACCGACGGTCTTGGTGAACGATCTTCCGGCCCTTCAGCGTTTGATGGGATGAACGAAATCTGGATCCGCGGTCTGCGTGTGCCCGTTTTCATCGGGGTTCCCGACGAGGAGCGACAGAGCCGACAGGAGGTCGTGGTCGATCTTTGTGTCGAACCCTCGATCCCGTTTGCGGATTTGGCAGACGATATCACGAAGACCATCGACTATGCCGCTTTGGCCGACCGGGTCGTTGCGCTCGCCGCCGGGCGTCCCCGCCATTTGATTGAGACGTTGGCGGTTGAGATTGCCGACCTGGCCATCCGGGAGTTCGCGGCGCGTTCGGCGACGGTTGAGATCCGAAAGTTCATCCTCCCCCAAACCGACCATGTCGCGGTTCGTTTCCGTCGGGACGCGGACCCTGGCGGCCACTGAACGTCCCTCATTCTGCTCGCCAAACGGCGGGAAACCGGCAAACTCCGCCACTGCCATGTCTGAATCATCCTCTCAGCCCACCAGCGTTGTCACCGGCGGAGCCGGTTTTCTCGGGTCGCATCTTACGGATCGTCTTTTGGCCGAAGGTCACCGCGTTGTCGCCATCGACAACCTCATCACGGGCAATGTCGCCAATATCGAACACCTCTCGGGCAACAGAAATTACAAGTTCATCTGCCACGATGTCACCGACTTCATTTTTCTCCCCGGTCGCGTCGACTACGTGTGGCATTTCGCGAGCCCGGCGAGCCCGATCGACTATTTGAAAATTCCGATTCCGACGCTCAAGGTCGGCGCCCTCGGCACTCATAACTCACTCGGACTCGCCAAAGACAAAGGCGCGGCGTTCCTCCTGGCCTCCACTTCGGAATGCTATGGCGACCCGCTGGTCCACCCGCAAACCGAGGATTACTGGGGCAATGTGAACCCCATCGGGCCGCGCGGCGTTTACGATGAAGCCAAGCGTTTTGCCGAGGCCATGACGATGGCCTACCACCGCTACCATGGGATGAACACCCACATCGTCCGCATTTTCAATACCTACGGCCCCCGCATGCGGCTGCAGGACGGCCGCGTCGTGCCGGCCTTCATCGGCCAGGCTCTCACGAACGAGCCGCTCACCATCTTCGGCGATGGAAAACAAACCCGCAGCTTCTGCTACGTCTCGGATCTCATCGACGGCATCTTCCGCCTCATGATGAGCTCGTACCATGAGCCGGTGAACATCGGAAATCCGCGCGAGATGACGATCAGGGAATTTGCTGAAGAAATCATCCGGATCACCGGGACGTCGGCCTCGATCGAACACCGTCCGCTCCCCGTGGACGACCCGAAGGTCCGCCAGCCCGACATCTCTCTCGCCAAACGCACTCTGGGTTGGGAGCCGAAGGTCGACTTTGACCAAGGCATTCGGACCACGATTGAATACTTCCGAGGCCGTATTTGATCGGATTTCTTTATTTACTCCGAACGAGCGGAAAGGTATTGTCCCCGTCTGGTATGCGATCCTCCAAGCGCCTCTGTTCCCTCCTCATTTCCGCCGCTCTCTCTTCTGCCGGAACTCTCGTGGCGCAGGTTCCGCTGAATACCGCAATCACCGTCAACAAGATCGAGCCGACATTTGTTGACTCGCCAAAAATCGGTGGCGGCTACTCCAAAAAGTCCACCGGACGCCCATCGCCGTGGCTCGAAGTGGAAGTGACCTTCGACCGGGCCGCAAACCCGCGCGAGCCGCTTTTTCTCGAAGAGTTGACGATCAACTATTATGTCCTCCTCAAGAACGAGACGGTGAACGAAGACCGCAAGCCGACCATGCTCACCGGGTCGGTGACCCACGTTCACATTCCGCAGGAAAAGGGCCTGCATTCGGCCATGTTCGTCAGCCCGCGAGCGTTGCAACGCTTCTTCGGCGGCAAAGTGCCGGTCAACCCGCAGCAGGCGATTGTGGATGCCGGCGTTTCCATTTCCGGCAAAGACGGCTTACTCGCCATCGGCAGCTGGAAGTCGCAACCGCGCGGCGACAAAGGCTGGTGGGACAATGCCGAGCTCTACACCGCCACACCAGGATTTCTTCTCAACAAAAACGAAACGCCGTTCGCGCCGCTGGAGTGGGACTATTTCGAGACCATTAAGCCGAAAGCCGGAAACCAATAGTCCAAGGACCCTCCAATGGCCAAACCTGTTCGCATCTTCGCTCTCGACCTCGGCATGCAGACGGTCAGTCTGGCCGAGTTCCACGTCCTCCCCGGCGGAGGTCTCAGCCTTCGGGCTTACAAAGACACCGAACTGATCACGGACCCTTCGGCCGATGCCACGCGGCCGATCCAGATAGAAGTCGCCGTTCGTGAACTGGCCACCGCTCTCAAAGCCGGGAAAGAACTCGTCAATTTTTGCCTCCCCGCGCAGTCGGTCTTCGCCCGTTTCGTGAAGCTTCCGGGCGCCTCGCCGGAAGACGTCCAAGCCATCATCGGCTTCGAAGCGCAGCAGAACGTGCCCTTCCCGATCGACGAGGTTGTTTGGGATTATCAGATCATGGGAGAGCAGCGTGATGGCAACTGGGATGTTGTCCTCGTCGCGATGAAGGCCGACCAGCTCACCGAAGTCAGCAGCTCGGTCGCCAAAGGCGGGCTCACCCCGCGAACGATTGATCTGGCCCCGATGGCGGTCTGCAATGCATTCCGCTACAACTACCCTGAGCTCACCGGGTGTTCCCTCCTCATCGATATCGGAGCCCGTACGACAAATTTGATTTTTGTTGAAGGGGACCGCGTATTCAGCCGGAGCATTCCCGTTGGTGGAAATACAATCAGCGCGGCCATCGCCAAGGAATTTGGACAGGACATTACACTGGCCGAGCGGCTCAAAATTGAGAAGGGGTTTGTCGGTCTCGGAGGCGCTTACGCCGAGCCGACCGACCCGACAGAGGCGAGGGTGGCGAAGGTCATTCGGAATACCATGACCCGCCTCCATGCGGAGATCGCCCGCTCAATCAGCTTCTACCGAACCACCCAAGGCGGGAGCCAGCCGGTGCGTGTTTTCCTTTGCGGCGGCACGGTCAGCCTCCCGTATATGGCGGAGTTTTTCAGCGAGAAGCTCCAAGCGCCAATCGAGTTTCTGAATCCCCTTCGCAATGTCACCGTCGCCGACGCCTCCGTGGCGGCCGAGTTGGAGAAGAGGGCGCATACGGTCGGCGAACTGGTTGGGACGGCCCTTCGTGAACTCGGCAATTGTCCGCTTGAGATCAATCTGCGCCCGCCCAGCGTCGTTCGCGAAGCCGAACTCGCGCGTCGTAAGCCTTACCTCGTTCTCGCTGTCGTCTGCCTGCTTCTCACACTGGGTGCTTGGTGGTTTTATTTCACCAAAGCCGCCCAAGCCACCGAAGAAACTGCGGCGAGCGTTCAGGCGGATGTTTCCCGCCTGGAGGGGATTGCAACCCAACTGGACAAACTGGAGGCCGAGCAAAAGTCCCTGGAATCCATCGCCAGTCCGCTCCTCCTCGCCGCAGCTGAGCGCTCCGCCTGGTCGGCGATTTTGGATGAGCTCGGTGAGAAACTGCCGCCCCGCTACATCTGGATTACCGGTTTGGAGCCCATGATCGGTGGCAAGGTTCTCGGCGCGCCCGAGGCCCGCACCAATGCGCGCACGGCAGCCCCGGCCGCACCACCGAAACCCGGTCAAGCGCCTCCCGGACCGCCGGCCATCAGCGCACTCGAAATCAAGGGCCTCTACCTCGACAATCCGCCGAATGCCAAGGACGCCAGGATCATCGATGAGTTTGTCGAGAATCTGAAATCCTCCCCGATTTTTGAGATTGGAGATGACAAAACGAAGGTGATCACCCAGCGCACGACCCCGACCGGCGAAAGCTGGGCGTATTCCTACACCCTCGTCCTTCCCCTCCGCAACCCGATTGCCGTCCCATGAACTGGTTCAAGGAAAATCCCTTTCTCGCTGGAATCCTGGCGGTTGCGGTGCTCGGCACCGGTGTGCTTGGCTACCTGATTTCCCAAGCCGCCAGCGCAAATGCCCTGGCCTTGGAAACGTATTCCTCGTCGGTCGCCCGCCTCCACACTCTCCAAAACAAGGTCCCGTTTCCAAACGACGCCAATCTCAAGACCTACCGCGAACGCTTGGACCAGTACCAGACACAGATCAACGCGGTTCGCAGTCAGCTTGCCGCCATGGAAGCTCCGCTCCGCACCGACGTCACTCCCCAAGGCTTCCAAGATGACCTCCGGTCCGCTGTCAATGACATCCGGACCCGTGCAACAGCCAATGGAGTCGAGTTGCCCGAGAATTTCTACTTTGGGTTCGACCAATATCAAACCCAAGTCCCCACCGAGGCGGCAGCTCCCTTTCTCGACCGTCAGCTGAACTTCATTCGTACGCTGGTCGGGCGGTTGGTCGATTTCAAAGTGCAAAGCATCGACCGTGTGGACCGTCCGACCCTCCCGGTGGAAGGTGGAGCGGCCGCCGCAGCGGCAACCCCGGCTCCCGGACCCGGTCGGCCCCGAAACAACGACGCCCCGGCCGACCCCGTGGTCGCCCGATTCCCGTTTGACATCACGTTCACGGCTGAGCAAGGAAAGTTCCGCGTCGCCTTCAACTCGCTCCTCGGCAAAGATCAATTTCTCGTGGTTCGTTCTCTGTCGGTTGAGAACACCAGTCCTCTTCCTCCGGCCAGGAATACCGCCACTGCCACGGCCACACCGGCAGGGGATACTTTTGGAGGAGCTCCAGCCGCTCCGACCCAGACTCTTCAAGTCCTCCTCGGCCGCGAACTCGTCAAAGCCACCATCCGTTTGGAAATGCTGGACTTCACCGAACCCCCGGCCCCCAAACCCTGAACCCCATGGACTGGATTAAACAGAACTACGAAAAGGCCGTCCTCGGTCTCCTTTCCATCATCCTTCTCGGATCGGGAGTCTGGATCGCCCTCCAAGCCACGTCGTTCCCGGAATTGTTTGCCGATCGTAACAGCCCGAAGCCCCCGGACAACACCGTCAAACAGCCCGACGTCGCGGCCATCGATGAAGCGGCCAAACTCACCATGTCCCCACGACCGTGGGATCCGGCCGAGGGCTCGTTGTTTGTCTCCCGACCTTATGTTTTGAAGGACGGCTCGCTCGTTGACCCACTGGAAGAAGGTCAGGACATTCACCCCCCCATCAAGAATGCGTGGCTCATGAAGTACAACTTGGACTACGCAGATCCGAACATCAAAAATCAGGATCCCGACCAGGATCGCTTTTCGAACTTGGAGGAATTTGTCCATCAAACCGATCCCACCAATCCGAACTCGGTCCCCCCGTATCATACCAAGTTGCGCCTCGTGAAATTCGACCCGAAGCCATTCCGCCTCAAATTCAGTGGATCGCCGGACGAGGGCCAGACCTTCATGATCAACACCAAAGATCTCGGCGGTCGCACGCAATTCCTCAAACTCGGGGACACCATTGAGGGGGCGCCTTACAAGCTTCTTACTTACGAGCAAAAGTCGACCACCCGCAACGAGATCCAAGTCGATGTCTCGGAACTCACGATTGAAAACACGGAGACCGGTCAGAAGATCACCCTCGTTTTCGATCGGGAGGCCGATGATCCAACTTCCTTCGGAGAATTTCTCTATCTCTACGACAACTCCAATCTGCGGGTGAAAAAAGACGATGAATTCTCGCTCCCGCCCGAAACGGCCAAAAAATACAAACTTATTGACATTTCCGCCTCAGAGGCCCAAATACAGGACCTTGCCACCGGGGAAAAAATCCGGATTGGCCGGGCGGAATGACCAACCGCTCCTCACCCTGCCTGAACCATTCATGAAGTTCATTAGAATAAACTCCTTGGGGGATCTCCGGACCATACGTCCGGCCCTCTTCCGTTTCCTGCTGGTCGCTTCGTTTTCTCTCGCGACGATGCATGCCCAACTCCCCGGCGTTCAAGGCACGGCAGAAGGGCAAATCCAAAGAGCCCAAGCCTCGGCAAGCTACGCGAGCAAACTCATCTCCCAAGGCAACGACGCCCTCAAGCAACAGGACTACGAAAGCGCTTATGCCTATTTCAAGAGCGCCGTCGACATGTTGCCCTCGTCTGGCTCGGCCACCGAGACCACCCGCGCCGCGGCCCTCGAAGGGTTCTCCGAAGCCGCGGTTCAACTCGCACGTCAGCGGATTTCCGAGGGACGTTTTGAAGACGCCCGTTCCGCAGTGGCCATCGTTCTCGAGGAGCGCTACAACCCCACCTACAAACCGGCCCTCAGTCTCGACGCTCAATTGAAGGACCCCACCTCCTTTTTCAGTCAGACCATGACGCCGTCGTTTGTGGCCAACGTCGAAGAAGTCAAACAACTACTCCAAGAGGCTCAAGGTTTCTATGCCTCCGGACGCTATGATCTCGCCTTCAAGCGCTACGAACAGGTCCTCAATGTCGACCGCTACAACATCGCCGCACGCCGCGGGATGGAGCAGGTCAATCTAGCCCGGCAAAAATATCAGGAAGTCGCTTACGCCGAGACCCGCAGTGATATGATCCGGCAGGTAAACAAAGCTTGGGAGTTGCCAGTTCGCCGCTTTGACGTCGGCATTTCGACCATCATTGAGCAGCCCCAGATCGACACACGTGGCACCGCCCTGATCAACCGCAAGCTCGACGAGATCAACATCCCGCGCATTGACTTTCGCGACGCAACCGTCCGCGAAGCTCTGGATTTCATCAAGCAACGCGCCGCGGCATTGGACACCTTGGAACCAGACCCCACCCGCAAGGGACTGAATATCGTGTTGAAACTTGCCCCCGATGCGCCCGAAAATTCTTCCCGCATCACGCTTTCGCTCACGGACGTTCCGCTGCGCGCGGCTATTGATTACATCGTCCGCGCCGCCAATCTCAAGCTCAAGGTCGAGCCTTTCGCCGTCGTGGTCGTTCCACAGAACGAGCCAATCGATGTTTTGATCACTAAGGAATACAAGGTTCCACCAAGCTTCATCACGGCCCTGCCAGCTTCCGCAGCCGACGCAGCTCCAGTTCCAGGCGTCGCTGTCCGATCCCAACCGTCCATTGCCGCCCGCTCGGGGGCTCGCGAGTTTCTGGAAAGTTCCGGCGTCACCTTCCCGGAGGGAGCCAGCGCTAACTACATCGCGTCCACCAGCCGTCTCATCGTCAAGAATACCCAAGCCAATCTCGACCTCGTCGATACCTTGGTCGAAACTTCTCTCACTGCCCCGCCTTCGCAAGTCGAAATCGAATCGAAATTCCTCGAGATCACCCAAAACAACCTGAAAGAACTTGGGTTCGACTGGTTGCTCGGGCAATTCGGTCTTCCGTTTGGAACCGGCGTTTACGGCGGAGGCGGCACCACGGTTGGAGGCTCAAATATCGTAGGAACGACTGTCGTTGACGGGAATATCCAAAACGGAAATACAGCCTTCCCGTTTGTCAATCCCAACAGCGCCATTCCAGTCGGTGCGTCCAGTCTCAGCTCGGGTCCTGTGACTGCGGGAAATCGGAGCGGCACCACTGCCATCAGTGTAAACGCCGTCGATGCCCTCCTCTTTGGAACACCGGCCGGTCCTGCCCCAGGGGTGCTCGCAATTGCCGGGATCTTCACGAATCCCCAGTTCCAAGTCGTTCTTCGCGCACTCGACCAAGCCAAGGGGGTTGATCTCGTCAGTGCGCCCAAGGTCACAACGAAGAGCGGACAGCGGGCCACGGTGGAAATCGTTCGGGAATTCCGCTACCCCTCCGAATACGATCTTCCGCAAGTAACCCAATCTGCCGGTGCGATCTACACACCGGCCACGCCGACTTCACCGACGGCTTTCGAAATGAAGCCGGTCGGAATCACTCTGGAAGTTGAACCAACCGTTGGTCCCGATGGATACACGATTGATCTCGTCCTCGCTCCCCGGATTGTCGAGTTTGATGGCTTCATCAACTATGGAAGTCCGATCAATGCGAACGTCAACTACATCGGCTTCAACAGCGTAATTGGAAATTTCGTCGTCGATGGCACGGTTCGCGTGACAGATAACGTCATCAACCAGCCTGTCTTTTCCACCCGGGAAGTAACAACACAAGTCTCGGTTTACGATGGCCAAACCGTTGTTCTGGGCGGCCTCATGAGAGAGGACGTTCAAAAGGTTGAAGACAAGGTCCCGATTCTGGGAGATATCCCTCTTGCCGGACGACTCTTCCGGACCACAGCCAGCCAACATGTGAAGAGAAATCTTGTGATGTTTGTCACCGCGGGCCTTCTGGATCCGGCCGGGCAGCCTCTCATCAAAGTTGACGAAGAAGACACCATTATCCCTATTCCAAGTGGAGCTGCGTTGGAATCGGAAGCCATCACCGGAGACATCCTCTCTTCGCCATTGCCGCAATGACAAAGGAATTTGAGATCGCAGCAATGTCTTTTGCGGAAATGAAACCCTCAGCTTACGGGCCTCGTCCCTCTTCCCGGCTCCCGAGCCATCGAATTCCATCGCTTCCATTCCAAATGCGCTTCCTTCCCTTTCTGGCTTTATTGATTTCCAGCTATCTTCCCTCGTTGACGGCACAGAATCTCAGCGCCGTCGAGGCCCGGGAGGTTGTTCGCCGTCAGGAAGACGTCCGCCTGGCCGAAGGCTTTGTGGCCAAGGGCGACAAAGCAATGGCTGACAAGGACTACGAAATGGCCTATGTGAATTATCTGGATGCCTTGGAACGGATTCCTGCAGGTGCCGCCACCCAAGCGACGCGCACACCGGTCGTCTCAAAATTCAGCAATGCCGGCATCGCCTACGCAAATCAGTTGGTCGAAAACGGCAAATACGGTGATGCGGAACGGGTCGCCAAAACAATTCTCCTTCCCCAATTCAACCCGGGCTACAAGCCGGCGGTTCAGTTCCTTTCCAATCTGGAGCAGTCGGACTACTTCAACAAGACCGTAACGCCCCAGTTCGCGGCGGACCGTGAGCTCGTCACCAAGCTCCTCATTGAGGCCGATGGGTTTTACGCCACCGGCCGCTATGATCTTGCGATCAAGCGTTACGAACAGGTTCTGAATATCGATCGCTACAACTCCGCCGCCCGTTCCGGAATGGAGCGTGTCAACCTCGCAAAGAATCAGTATCAGGATTCCGCCTACAACGAGACTCGAAGCCGCATGCTGTGGCTCGTCGATCGTGCGTGGGAACGCCCGGTTCGCCGTTTCCAAGGACGTGACACCGCCAACGGAACCCAAAATCGCAACATCGGAGCGTCCACCACCGAGGCGATCACCTCCAAGCTCAATCGAATTATTATTCCAAAAATCGACCTCCGTGACGCAACCGTGCGCGAGGCCGTTGAGTTTCTTAAACAACGAAGCCGCGAACTGGACACAACGACCGACGACCCAAGCCAAAAGCGTGGTGTGAACATTGTTCTAAAGCTTCCGGCCCCTACCGAGGCAGCAGCCCCGACTGACCCCAACGCTCCCCCACCAGAGGCGGGTGCAGATCTCACCACACCGGTTGTTACAGAATCCACCCAGATCACACTTTCTCTCAACAATGTCCCGCTGATCGAGGCGCTCCGCTACCTCACGGAGCTTGCGGGCTTGAAATACAAAATCGAACCCTTCGCTGTCTCGATCGTCCCGATCACCGAAAACACCGATGATCTTGTTACCAAAGAGTATCGTGTTCCTCCCGGCTTTATCCCGGCTCGAACAGATTCCGACACAAATGCCGCATTACCGGTGGCAGGTAACCAGCAAAGTATTGGAGACGCTCGGCTGAAGGGTAGAACAGATGCGCTGGCATTCCTCCGCGATCAAGGTGTTCCCTTTCCTCCCGGAGCCTTTGCCCAATATGTTGTTGCTGGGAGCAAACTGATTGTTCGCAACACCCAAAGCGCAATCGATACGATTGACTTTATCGTTGATGCCGCCAACGGAGTGCAACCGACCCAAGTCGAAATCGAATCGAAGTTCTTGGAGATTTCGCAAAACAACCTGAGCGAACTTGGTTTTAACTGGTTACTTGGCCCTGTCGCAATCAGCGGAGGGGTTTACGGAGCCGGTGGCACGGAGGGTGCGGGTCAGGTGGTTAACCCGGCAACCAATCCCTTTGGCGGAGTCGGAACAAATCCGGTTACCGGAGGTCTGCGGAGTGGTCGTGGAACCAGCCCCGACGCAGCTGTTACGGCCAACTCAATCGATGCTCTTCTTGCCGGCGTCACACCTGGTGCCATTGCCACAGCCCCGGCCATGTTCGGGCTGTCGGGAATCTTCTCAAATCCGCAGTTTCAACTGGTTATTCGTGCCCTCAATCAGAAGAAGGGTATTGACCTGATGTCCGCTCCCAAGGTGACGACCAAGAGTGGAAACAAAGCTGTAATCAAAGTGGTCCGGCAGTTTCCTTATCCGACAGAATTCAATCCACCAGAACCGCCCCAAGCCACCGATGGAACGGGGAGTTCTGACACGGTGATTATTCTGGGATTTACCTCCCAAGGCATCGTCACTCCGTCGACACCGACGGCGTTTGAGACTCGGGACATTGGTGTGACCTTGGAAGTCGAGCCCGTCGTTGGTCCCGACAACTATACGATTGATCTGAATCTATCCCCTGAGGTGGTTGAGTTCGACGGGTTCATTAACTACGGAAGTCCGATTCTCGGCCCAACCTACACCCCGCTCGCGGTCCCGCCGATTTCCACCAGCATCATCACCGAAAACGTGGTCAATCAGCCGATCTTCTCGACGAGAAAAGTCACCACCAGTGTCAGCATCTGGGATGGTCAAACGGTCGCTCTTGGCGGATTGATCCGCGAGGACGTTCAGAAGGTTGAGGACAAAGTGCCGATTTTGGGAGATATCCCGCTGGCAGGACGCCTTTTCCGCTCGGACGTCGATCAAAAGATCAAGCGCAACCTCATCATCTTCGTCACGGCTCGTCTCATGGACGCCGAAGGTCGTCCTGTGCGACTGGACGATGAACAGGAGGAGATTGTGGAACCTCTCGGTCTCCCCGATAATCTGCCTCCTCCGGCCATCGAACAGCGCTCGCTCGGGAAGTAAGGTCATTTCGACGGGGTGGTGATGTCGCTACCGAGGCTGGCGGCATAGGTTCATACCGGTCGGATCCTTGGGTGCGGGAGACATGGAAGTGTCCAGGTTCCTCGTCCGTTTGGTATCGTGATAAACGGAGACACTGACTCCAGATACCCCAAAAAAGGGCCCCGATGGATAACCATCGGTATGTCAGAGATGGTTTGTGTGAGGCAGCGACACGCTTAACCCGAGTTCCGCAGTTTGAAGAGGCCGATATGGCAACCATGCGGGTTGGC
>CAZEYT010000041.1:0-25107 GCA_964516295.1 uncultured Chthoniobacterales bacterium
GAAACCGTTTTCCCGATTGTCGCGCCGGGCATGAAGGCCCATGGTGAAGAAATCCTCGACTGGTTCTGGAAAGACAACGTGAAAGCCAAGGTCATGCAAAACGACGGCACCTACCGTCCCCGCGTCGCCTCACCGGACGAAGCGCCCTTCGACGCTCAAGCCGAATTCCTCCACGACGCCCAATGCCGCCGCAGACGAAAAACGGCCATGGCAGCTGGCTGAAGCTAGCCAATCAACGCTTCGAATCGATTTTTCCCAGGTAAACAGTTAGCCAGAACAACAGTCGTCGGAATTCTTCAACTTGTTGTTCAAGTCCGAGAATCTAAGGCGATTCAATTGAGAGGAGGGCCAAGGAAAACGCCTACTGTCGAAATATCATTGGTCGCTTGACGCTTGTTAATCACTTGTGCGCTTCCCCCTTTAGTGATTACTACAGCTCCGCTATCCCCAAATGGCTGCCGCCCCTTGACTAGAGCAGGGCCAGCTCCGTTCGTAGAAGTGATCCGCCAATTTTGCGATGTCATGAAAACCGCAGATCCCTCACTTTCTACAGTGCATGGATAGATAGCGAATGCATTGGTATTCGGTCCAGAATTAGCATTCCAAGATGATGGACGAACTGTTCCAGCCGAAAACAATTTAATAAGTTCGTTGGTTGTCGCGTAGTTAGTGAGAGACTGATACCACAATGTCAAGGATGCTGCATTAGTGCCGGGCCAAGCAGTTACGTTTGTATCACCGCCGAGTTCGTCTACTTGGATCACCGACACCAGCTTCACAAGGCCAGAAGCCTGCTGGCCAGCCGCAGTGAGCCTAGCTTTGTCAATACTGGAAGTAATGTTAGGAATCGCAATCGAGGCAAGAATCCCGATGATTGTGATCACTACAAGAAGCTCGATAAGTGTGAAGCCGGAGGGTTTTTTCATAAATAGGTGGTGACAAAACTGTGCTTGTCTGCGGACGGAATGTCAAACCGGATTTCCTTCGAGACTACGGGTTTTTTCGTAGTCCCGTCCCCTGGCGTTTGATCAACGATCAGGAGTCGGGCTGTTTGTGACTCCGGCTCCGAGGGTATCGGTGAAACTCTTTCCAGCCTCTTTCAGGGCGGAGCCGAAGCCCTCGATGGCCCGGCGAGCATCCAGTAGCGCACGGGCCATCCGGGCGGCTTGGAAATCCGATTGGAGGGCAACCACCTGGCGGCGGAGATCGGACACGGGCTTTCCTTGAGCCTCGAGATCGGTGAGCTGGCGGTCCAACTTGGAGAGGCTCGCTTCAAAAGCCGCCTGCGTGGTGTCGTTGGGGTTGGCTTTGAATTCCGTCAGTTGCCGTCGGGCCGTGTCTAGCGTGCGTTCCGGCGAATCGCAGGCGGTGAGCACAACGGAGAGAACAACCGCGCTCAACAGACGGAGGATTTTCACGCCACAAACGCAAACGTGTCGACGCCGGGTGAGCGTCCGCATTTTTGTTCAACCGAGGAATGGTTGGCGGCGAGGTGCCGTCCGACATGAAACACATCTTCTGGATCGGCTTCCACGGCGAGGGCGATTTCCTCGGCGGTCAGCGCCTTTCCGGCGGATTTGAGGTGGGCCAGAACGCGGCTTTGGAGTTCGAGGACCAAGGCGGCGGCCTTCTTGCCGGCTTCCACGCCCGGCTGATGGTAGGCGTTGATGTTGACCAAGGATCCGTAGAACCCGACCGCACGCTCGAAAAGGGCGATGAGGCCGCCGAGTTGAAAGGCATTGAATTCCGGAATGCTGATCGTGATCGATTCGCGTCCCTTTTCATGAAGGGCACTGCGGGTGCCGCGAAGAAATCCCTGGAGGTAATCGCCAGCAGTGACGCCCGGCTCGACCTCGAGCACTTCCCCGGCGGTGGCACGACGCACCTCGAGGAAGGTGACAAAAAAGTTGTTCACGCCATCCCGCAATTGCTGGACGTAGGCGTGCTGGTCGGTCGAGCCTTTGTTTCCATAAACCGCGATGCCTTGGTTGACCACCTTGCCGCTGCGGTCGAGTTCTTTGCCGAGCGATTCCATCACGAGTTGCTGCAAGTAGCGGCTGAGGAGCAGGAGGCGGTCTTTGTAAGGCAGGACAACCATGTCCTTGGCCCCGCGACCTCCGCCCGCGTGGAACCACATCAGCGCGAGGAGCATGGCGGCGTTTTTGCGGATGTCATCCGTCCGGGTCTTCTCATCCATCGCGGCCGCGCCGGCAAGAAACTGCTTCACGTCGAGGCCTTGGAGCGCCATGGGAACAAGACCAACGGCGCTCATCACGGAGGTCCGGCCGCCGACCCAGTCCCACATCGGGAAACGTCGGAGCCAACCTTCGGAAACCGCCACTTTATCGAGCTCGCTACCTGCTCCGGTGACCGCGACGAAATTCGGTGCAAAAGCAATGCCGGCTTTCGCGAACGCAGCTTGGGCGGTCAACATACCGTTCCGCGATTCCTTGGTTCCGCCGGATTTCGAGATGACAACAACCAGCGTCGTGGCGAGGGCCGCGCCGATCTGAGCCAGAACCTTCTGCATGCCATCGGGGTCGGTGTTGTCGAAGAAATGGACTTTCAGCGGGTCATTCGGACTCCAGAGTGCATCCGCCACAAGTTGCGGGCCGAGGGCCGAGCCGCCGATTCCGACGACAAGGACATCGGTGAACTTTGCGCCGCCCGAGGACACGATCTTTCCGCCGTGAACGGAGGCGGCAAACTCAAGAATCGCTTTCTCGGTTTCTTCGATCTCGCCGCGCAATTCCGGCGTCGGTGCCAGCGCGGGATTCCGCAGCCAGTAATGCCCGACCATTCTGTGCTCGTCGGCATTGGCAATCGCCCCGCCTTCGAGTTCTTTCATTTCCTTACAAGCGCGGTCGGCCGCCACCGCCATTCCGGCAAAGAAATCCTCGCCGAAATCCATCCGGCTGATGTCCACCGAGACGCCCAGATCATCGTAATTCAGGAAAAACTGTTCGAAACGTGACCAAAGCGGGGAATGGGTGGTTGAGTTCACGAGAGTCAGCGAACTAGAATCGCCCGGGCATGGCAAATCGAAATCCGCTTTGTGACGAATTCTTCACGGAAGACGGGCTCCTGTGTCCGGATGAAGAAGCGACCCGCGCCGCCGGGCGGGCTTGGAGCGCGTTTCTTGGCGGGAGAGCGGTGCTGGCGCTCGAGGGTCCTCTCGGTGCGGGAAAAACCTGCTTCGTCAAAGGCCTGGCCGAGGGCCTGGGCATCGATCCCGCCTTGGTGGCCAGTCCCACGTTCACGCTGGTTCACGAGTATCCGGGCGGCCAAAAGCCGCTTGTGCATTTCGACCTCTACCGCTTGGAGGACGCTTCGGAGCTGGAGGCCATCGGGTTCTACGACTACCTCGCCGCTCCCGGAATCTGCGCGATCGAATGGGGCGATAAGTTTCCAGAAGCACTCCCGCCGACGGCCTGGCGGCTGCACTTTGAGATCTCCGGAACCGCCCGGTTCTTGAAAGCCTCCCAAGACAAATGAGAACGCTCGTCATCGAGAATTCCACGTCTCACGGCAGTCTCGCTTTGGTCGAAGACGGCAAGATTTTGGTGGAGAAAATTCATTCCAGTCCACGCGGACGCGGGACCGGGTGGTTTCTTCAGTTGGACGAATTCGCGAAAGAACGCATTGACCTTTTGGTCGTCGGAACGGGCCCGGGAAGCTACAATGGTCTTCGCTCGTCGATTGCAGCCGGATGGGGGTTCGCACGGGCTCGTGGCATACCGGTCCACGGGCTTTCCTCGTTGCTCGGATACTCACCCGACGACTACACCGTCGTCGGCGATGCCCGGGCCGGACAGTGGTTTTTTGCGCGGGTTTGCCGGGGAGATTTCGTCGAAGGTCCGTTTCTGCTCCCGGCCGGCTCACCGCTGGCGTTGCACGGCCATCCGCTTTTCGGAGCCACGTCGCTCGACGAGGTTCCATCAGCGGAAATCCTCGCTCCGCGCGCCGCTCTCCTGGCCCGGTGGCTGGACCGCACTGGCCCCGCCGAACCGCTCTACCTCAAGCCGCCGCACATCACCCAACCCGCGCCACCCTCACTCAGACGCTGAGCCGCCGGAGCCCTGCTCCAAAAACCGCACCCGCCGGTCTCCCCGCGGCAGACGGACCGTCAGCGACAGGCCTTTGCCGGGCACGCTTTCCAGAATGACCTCTCCTCCGTGTGCCCGGACGATGCGCCGCACAATCAGCAGACCTAGTCCGCTCCCACCGGCTTTGGTGGTAAAGTAGGGCTCAAAAATCCGGCTGATGTTGTCGGACGGAATCCCCCCGCCGGTATCGACAAAAGAAATGTTCACATGCGTCTCATCGGCCCGGCTCTTCACGCGGAGAAATCCCCCGCTCTTCATCGCCTGAAAAGCATTCCGCACAATGTTGTAGAACGCCTGTTTGATTTGCTCCCGGTCGACCTCGATCAGCGGGAGATTCGGGTCCAGGTCGGACTGGACAATCACATCGCGGTCATGAATCTCCGCCTCCAAAAAGGCCACCGATTCATCGACGATGGCATTCAGATTTTCCGGTTTCATCTCCAACGGCTGCGGACGGATGGCTCGGAGGAATTGGGTGATGATATGATCGAGACGTGAGACCTCGCCACGGGCAATCGCAACGGATTTTTCCAAATCCCCCCGCGCCTTGGCCGGCAGCTTCTGCAATTTTCGCTGCATGAGCTGGAGGTGGATGTCCAAGGAGTTCAGAGGGTTGCCGATCTCATGGGCGACCCCCGCCGCCAGCATCGTCAAGGCCGAGAATCGCTCACTTTCAATCGTCTCCTCGGTCGCGCGGCGCGTTTGGGTGATGTCCCGCAGAATGATCGCCCGGCCGACGGTCTCCCGCCGCCCCTCCTCCGGCTCATCGCTCAGGAGCGGAACGACGTAGAAATTCAGCAGCCGGCTTTCGGGATAGAACACCTCGAGATCCCGGCTGATCACCTCGTCGCCGGGCCCGCTGAGCGCTTCCCAATCCAAGCCACGGATCACCTCGCCCAGCGGTTGTCCGATGCTGCCCTCGGCTTCCACACCGAAAAACCCGCACGCTGCGCGGTTCAGATAGATCAGACGGCCTTTCGGGTCGGTGACAATGACCCCCTCGAGGATCGCGTTGAAAATCGTTTCGAGAAACCCCTTCTCCCGCGCGATTTCCACCAGATAACTCTGTACCTCGCCCGGTTGGACGAGGCCGATGCGCTCAATGAGTTTGTCCAGAAATCCGCGTCTCATGGTTTCCACTGCACCGCCTGCTCGTCCACAGCAAACCGCACGAACCCCTGCCCGCCCGGACGTCCGTTTCCAGAGGCTCCCCAACCTCCAAACGGCAGCGTGGACGGCGAAAAGGTCGTGGGGAGATTGCGGTAAAGATTGCCCACGTTGAGTCGTCTTCCGATGGTTTCAAAAACCTCGTCGTCCGCTGTGAAAATCGAGGCGGTGAGGCCAAACTTCCAAGCCTCATGCCGCGCCACGGCTGTCGGTGCATCGGCCACCGACTCGACCACCAGCACCGGGACAAACGACTCCCGCGTGGCCAAGAGCGAGGCATCCAGGCCGGCGGGATCGTGACACTCCAGAACGGCCGGGGAAACATAGTACCCGCGGCGTCCCTCAACGTCGTCGGGGACCGAGCCGGAGACAATCCACTCGCCGAGATTGAGCGAGGTCAGCTCACGATATCGATCCACCGCCGCCGCGCTGACCAGCGGACCGAGGAGCGTCGATTCCGCCAGCGGGCTCCCCGGCACGTAGCGCGTGAGCGAGGTTCGAAGGCGGGCTAGAAACTCCTCGCGCACCGCCTCATGAACAATGACGCGCGACGTCGCATTGCAACGTTGTCCGGCCGTCAGGCAGGCCCCGTCCGCAACCGCCGCGGCCGCGGCCTCGAGATCCGCATCCGACCACACCAAGACCGAGCATTTTCCGCCGAGTTCCAGCGCGAGAGATTTGGAGTAGTCCGCCGCGAGATCGCGCGCCAGCGCGGTGCCGACCGGGATCGAGCCGGTGAAACACACCGCCCGCACGGCGGGATGCAAAGACAAGTCCCTCCCGACCGCCCCCCAACCTGGCACAAACTCAAAAACACCCGCCGGAAGAGCCTCCTGCATCGCCGCGGCATACATGGCTCCGACTCCGACGGCGAGTGGCGACGGCTTAAAGATCACCGTATTTCCCGCCAGCAGATACGCGACCGTGGCTCCATGGCCGAGGTGGACAGGGAAATTGAAAGGAGCAATCACCGCGGCCGGGCCGCGGGGACACCGCCGAACGGCCGCCGGGTGCGGGCCGGTCTCGACCGCTTCCTCGCGGAGAAACCGCTCGCCATCGCGAAAGGTCAGATCAAACTTCGCCACCGCCGCCGCCATCTCCAGGCGCGCCTCGCGAAGCGGCTTACCGACTTCCAGCGCGATGGCCTCCGCCAACGCCTCACTTCGCGCCGCGACACGCTCGCGACAGCCCTCCAAAAACTCACGGCGTTGATCGAGCGTCAGCCCCGCCCACGCAGGAAATGCCCCGACCGAGCGCGCGACCGCGGCTTCGACATCCCCGCTTCGAAACAAAGACAACTCGCGCGATAGGTCGCCGGGAGCAAGATTCCGCCATTCCACCGGATCGGGTGACATATCGAGAGCCTATCACCGGCCACCCCGGAATCTCAACCGTCAATCCCGCACAAACTCCCGCCAGAAAAACACGACGGAAAGCGACACCCCGATCGCTCCAACCAAAAAGCGCACCTGCTTTTGCGAGATTCGCTGCGCAAAAGCCGAACCGAGATAGTAGCCGGCCGTGGCACCGATCGTCATGACCACCGCCTGGGGCCAGATGATGAGACCCGCAAAAACAAAGTAAACCGTGGCCACGACATTGATCAACGCCGCGAGGACGGTCTTGATCGCATTCATCTCGTGAATGTGATGCAGGCCGAGCAGACCCATGGTCGCCAGCATCAGAATTCCGATGCCTGCCCCGAAGTATCCCCCATAGACCGCCACGCCAAACTGGAGCACCAACGCCGCCGCCGTGCCCGCAGCGGTTTTCCCGATCGTCGTCGCTTCCAGGCCGGCCAGACGACGGATCGCATTGTTCAGCAGAAATAAAAGCGTCGCAAAGAAAATGAGGAACGGCACCAATTGATCGAAGACCTTCTCGCTGGTCTTCGTCAGGAGCCACGCACCGATCAATCCGCCCACAATGCTCACGGGCGCAAACCGCCCCAGCCACGGGCGCACCGCCGGAAGGTGACTGCGGTAGCCGTAGAGACTCCCGACAATCCCAATCAGCAACGCGAGTGTGCTCGTGGCATTGGCCTGAATCGACGGCATTCCGAACGCGATGAGCGCTGGAAATGTCAGGAT
Source organism: uncultured Chthoniobacterales bacterium (assembly GCA_964516295.1). Lineage (GTDB taxonomy): Bacteria > Verrucomicrobiota > Verrucomicrobiia > Chthoniobacterales > Terrimicrobiaceae > CAZEYT01. The sequence continues at coordinate 7,364 of CAZEYT010000041.1, forward strand.
CGTTCCTCCGCCGGCGATGGCATTCATCCCGCCCGCCACGCAGGCCGCGAGAAACAAAATCACAAACTCCGTCATCGTCTCACCCTACCCGTCCGTTGGATTTCTGGGGAGCGGGAAAAAATTCGCCTCCCGTCCGGGCTTTGTACATGCTCGGACTCCCGATGAGGAAAAATCTCAGACAAGGCTTCTGGCAAACGGTCGGACGACACCCCTACGGCGTTCTGTTGGCGGCCCTGACCCTCATGATGGCTCTGGCGCCATCGATCTCCTTCTTCGGAGAATTCACGAAGCTCTTTGAGGGAATGAGAACCCTCATGCCGTTGAGCCTCGTGGTCGTGGGCGCATCGATGCTCGCGCTCTGGCAACAGGCACGCCATCACGCGCTCCACATGCTCGCCGCCGGCATCGTCATCGTCGTCATCGCCCTCGGAAGTTTCATCACCCACCGCGGGTGGGTTCTCCTTCAATTGGTGGTTCAGATTTTGTTTCTGGCCCGCGTGATGATGATCGTCATCCACTCGGTGTTCACGACCCGCGACGTCACGGGAGACACGCTTTGCGGATCGGTCTGCGTCTATCTGCTCACGGGCGTGGTCTCCGGCCTGATTTTTGTTCTGATCGAGGTCTGCCTGCCCGGCAGCTTTCTGATCAGCGACTCGAATGTCGGTGCGGTCGCGCAGCAGGAGACCTTCATCAACGACCCCGGCTGGCTGCTCTACTTCAGCTTTGTCACGCTGACCACGGTCGGCTACGGCGATGTCCTGCCGGCGACCAGCATCGCCCGGAGCAGCGCTGTTTTAGTCGCCGTGGCGGGACAGGTGCTGCTCATGGTGATGATCGCCCGCCTCGTCGGCCTGCACGTCGTTCAGGCTGCGGAGCCGCCCAAGGACCCAGGTGCGTAATCAGACTTTCCAAAGCTGGAGAACGCGAAGGTAGTTCGCCCGCTCGAAAGCCGCAGGGTCCGGCGAATTGCGATGGCTCAGACATCCCCGCATCTCCGAGACGCTTGTGTAATCGTGCTCGACCATCCAGCGCACGAAGTCCTTCGACAGGCTCTCGAGTGCCTGCGGACCGTGACGCAGGATCAGGGACACCAATTGCAGGACATCCGCTCCGGCCATAATTCCCTTGATGGCATCGTGAAACTTGTGAACCCCGCCACTGAGCGCCAGCGAAGCCTGAACCTTCCCATGCAAAACAGCCATCCAGCGAAGGCGCAGGAGGAGTTCCGACGAAGTGGAGAGAAAGATTTTCGGCTCGACGCTGAGATCTTCGATGTCGAGATCGGGTTGGTAGAAACGGTTGAAGAGCACGAGTCCATCCACTCCCTCGCCCACCAGAGTCGCAGCGAGGTGGGGAAGCGATGAGTAGAAGGGGGCCAGCTTGACCGCGAGGGGGATCGTGAGTTTTTCCCGCACGCCCGCGACGACTTCCAAAATCCGATCCTCGACATCGGCGGCACTTTCCGTCACTTCGGTGGGAACATCATAGATATTGAGCTCCAAGGCATCCGCGCCCGCCTCCTGCATGAGCCTCGCATGGGAAACCCAACCGCCGGGAGTTCGTCCATTCAGCGAGCCGATGACGGGAATCCCAAGATGCTTTTTGAGGCGTCCGAGATGGTTGAGATACTCTTCCGGTCCCAGGGAATAATCGGCGGATTCGGGAAAATAGCTCAGGGCTTCGGCATAGGATTCCTCGAAGGGTTCGGTGATCACGGCAACAGCCGCGGACTCGCTCGTGAGTTGCTCCTCGAAAAGCGAATGCATCACCAATGCGGAGGCGCCGGCGTCCTCCAGGCGGCGGGCCATGTCGAGATCATCGCCGAGAGGCGAGGCTCCGATGACAAACGGGGATTTCAGCCGAAGGCCGAGGTATTGGGTTTCGAGGTTCATGATTTTGCAGGAGTTTCGCTGTTTCCGTCGAGCGTCATGCGGCGGTAGGATTCGTAGCGGTCGCGGATGTTTTCCTGGGCTACGGCCGAGAGACGCGTTGCACGGTCCTTGTCGGTCGCCTCCAGAAACCGGTAACGGATTTCGTTTTCGGTGAACCGGGAGAGCGGGAGTTTGGGTGCCGGAGAATCCAGCACGAGCGCGCTTTGACCGGCCGCCCGGCGACGCGGGTCGTGACGGTAGAGCGGCCAGTACCCGGTTTCGACCGCCAGCTTTTGTTGATCGAGGCCGTTGGCGAGGTTGTAGCCATGCGCAATGCAGTGGCTGTAGGCAATGATCAACGAGGTGCCAGGGTAGGACTCCGCCTCGGCGAACGCCTTGACGGTCTGAGAATCTTTCCCGCCAAAGGCGACCCGGGCGACATAGACATCGCCATAGCTCATCGCATAGAGACCCAGATCTTTTTTCGCACGTCCTTTGCCAGAGGTGGCAAACTTCGCAACGGCCCCCATCGGCGTGGACTTCGACTGCTGTCCGCCGGTGTTCGAATACACTTCGGTATCCAAGACGAGGATGTTGACATTCTCGCCGAGCGACAGGATGTGATCGAGACCGCCGAACCCGATGTCATAGGCCCAGCCGTCGCCGCCGACGATCCAGACCGAGCGTTTGACCAGCGAATCGGCAAAGCGGTCGAGCCGCGCGCGCACCGCCTCGGGAACGTCACCCAACCGCCCGCGCAAAGCCGCCACACGGGCCCGCTGCGCCGCAATTCCGGCTTCGGTTGACTGGTCGGCCTCGAGAAGATCGCGAACAAAGTCCGCTCCGAGAGAATCGCCGAGCGTCGAGAGAATCTCACGGGCCTGGGTTTCCTGATCGCTTACAGAGAACCGGAGTCCGAGTCCGAACTCCGCATTGTCCTCGAACAGCGAATTCGCCCAAGCCGGACCGCGTCCGTCGCCATTCGTGCAATACGGCGTCGTCGGCAAATTCCCTCCGTAGATCGACGAACAGCCCGTGGCATTGGCAATGATCGCCCGGTCGCCGAACAGTTGGGACACAAGCTTCAAATAAGGAGTCTCCCCACAACCGACGCAGGCTCCCGAGAACTCGAAGAGCGGCGTGAAAAACTGACTGTCCTTCACCAGATCGGGCTTGAGCCGGGCGCGATCCGGAACCGGCAGAGATTGGAAGAAATCGAAATTCTTCCGCTCACGTTCACGAAGTGGAGCCTGCGGGGCGGGATCGAGGGCTTTGTGACGGGCATTCGTTTTATCCTTGGCCGGGCAAACATTGATGCAAAGGCGGCAACCGGTGCAATCCTCCGGGGCGACTTGGATCGTGTAGCGCTGGTCCTTGAGCTCCGGCGAGCGGAATGGCACCGACAGAAAATCTTCCGGCGCTCCGGCGAGGGCCGACTCGGGGTAGTATTTGGCCCGGATCGCCGCATGCGGACAGACGAGCACGCACTTGTTGCATTGGATGCAGAGGGCGGCATCCCACACCGGGATCTCCTGCGCGAGGTTTCGCTTTTCCCAGTGACTGGTGCCGGTCGGCCAAACACCGTCCGGCGGAAACGCACTGACCGGCAGAGCATCGCCCCGACCCGAAAGAAGCGTCCCACAGACATCCCGAACAAAATCCGGCGCTTCGAGCGGAATCGCGAGCGGACTCGGACGTGTGGCCGTGGCAGCATCGGGAACGTGAACCTCCCGCACACCTTCCACCGCCTGATCCACGGCGGCCCAATTCTTCTGCACGAGATCCGCTCCTTTTCGAGCGTAGGTTTTTTCAATCGCTCCCTTGATCTCCGAGAGGGCCTGATCCAGCGGAAGAATGTCGCTCAATACAAAATACGCCACTTGCATGATCGTATTGATGCGGGCTCCCATGCCTGTTTGGCGTGCGATTCGATAGGCGTCGATGACGTAGAACCGAAGTTTCTTGGCGATGATTTGTTCCTGAATCTCCCGTGAGAGGTGATCCCAGGCGGTCTCCGCGGGGTGCGGCGTGTTGAGCAGGAAAATCGCTTCGTCTCTCGCGGCCTCGAGGACGGGTTGTTGTTCGAGCAAGTGGTATTGATGACACCCGACGAAGTCTGCGCCGCTCACGAGGTAGGGCGCACGAATCGGATCCTCGCCAAATCGCAGGTGTGAGACCGTCACCGCACCCGCTTTCTTGGAGTCGTAAACAAAATACGCCTGGGCGTGGAGGCCCAGCTTTTTGGCGATGATTTTGATCGTGTTCTTGTTTGCGCCCACCGTGCCATCGGATCCAAGACCGAAGAAAACGGCTTGATTGAAGCGCGAGCCGGGAAGTCGGAACTCCGGCTCATACCGCAATGAAAGTCCGCTGATGTCGTCCTCGATTCCAACGGTAAACGACGTCTTCGGCTTGGTGGCATTTCCTTCTTCCAGCACCGCACGGGCCATGGAAGGCGTGAATTCCTTCGAAGCCAGGCCGAACCGCCCACCCGTGACCCGCGGGAGATGATCCCAGCGCTTCGCGCCCTGAGTGAGGACCGTCGTGGCGACGTCGAGGAAAAGCGGCTCGCCGGGAGCGCCGGGCTCCTTGGTTCGATCAAGAACCGTGATATGCCGCACAGACGCGGGGAGGGTCTGGAGAAACGTCCAGGCATCGAACGGCCGATAAAGCCGCACCTGTAGAACGCCGACCCGGGCACCCTTCGCATTCATCCAAGCCGCTGTTTGGCGGAGCGTTTCCCCCGCGGACCCCATGACCACCACAACATGCTGCGCGTCGGGAGCGCCTTCATATTCAAAAAGCCGGTAGGCCCGGCCGGTTTTCTCGGCGAAGCGGTCCATGGCCTCCTGCACGATTCCCGGAACGGCGGCGTAAAACGGATTGACCGCCTCGCGCGCTTGGAAATACGCATCCGGATTCTGCGCGGTGCCACGCAAAGTGGGGTGATCGGGCGTCATGGCACGCCGGGCGTGGGCGTGGATGTCGTCCTCGTTCATCATCGCGTGGAGAACGGCCTCATCGATGACCTCCAGATCATTGATCTCATGGGAAGTCCGGAAGCCGTCAAAGAAATGCAGAAACGGCACCCGCGCCCGCAGCGTCGAGGCATGGGCAATGCAGGCCAGATCATGGGCCTCCTGCACGCTCGCCGACGAGAGAAGCGCAAACCCGGTTTGGCGAACGCCCATTACGTCCGAATGGTCACCGAATATCGACAGCGCATGGGTGGCCAGCGAGCGGGCGGTCACGTGCATGCAGAACGGGATCAGTTGTCCGGCCAGTTTGTACATGATCGGGATCATGAGGAGGAGCCCCTGCGAGGCGGTGAACGTGGTGGCGAGCGAGCCGCCCTGAAGCATCCCGTGCACGGCACCGGCCACTCCGGCTTCGGACTGCATTTCGACCATCCGCGGCACGTGTCCCCAGAGGTTCGGTTTTTTCTTTGCCACCCATTCATCGGCAAACTCCCCCATCGGCGTCGAGGGGGTGATCGGGTAAATGGCTATGGTTTCACTGAGGGAATAGGCCACCAAAGCCGCTGCTTCGTTGCCGTCCAAACTGCGCCGGGCGCTTCCGTTTTTCTGCATGTCTGTATTAGCAATGCTAATAAGAGCCATGTAAAGCCCTGCACGGGACGCGCCTCCCCCGAAATAGGGAAACCAATGACTTGAAGCAAATTTTTGCCGACTGAGGCGCTACGGGCGCGTCATTTTCTCTGCAACGACCCACTGGTCAAACTGCTCGGGACTGACGAATCCCAGACGGGTCGCGGCTTCTTTAAGGCCCGTCTTTTCCTTGTGGGCCTTCTTCGCAATCTGTGCCGCCTTGTCGTAGCCGATATGCGGATTGAGCGCCGTGACCAGCATGAGGGAGTCGTTCACATACCCCGCAATTCTCTCGCGGTTGGGTTCAATGCCGACCGCACAATGTTCGTCAAACGACCGGCAGCCATCGGCCAGCAGACGGGCGGAGTGGAGGAAATTGTGAATGATGACGGGCTTGAAAACGTTGAGCTCGAAATTCCCCTGCGACGCGGCGATGCCGATGGCAGAATCGTTTCCCATGACCTGAACCGCGATCATTGTGATGGCTTCGCTTTGGGTGGGATTCACTTTGCCCGGCATGATCGATGAGCCGGGTTCATTCTCGGGAATGGTGAGCTCGCCCAGTCCGCAACGGGGTCCGGAAGCGAGCCAGCGGATGTCGTTGCCGATTTTCATGAGGGCACAAGCCAGAGCCTTGAGCGCGCCGCTCGCGATGACAAATTCGTTATGAGCGGAAAGCGCGGCGAACTTGTTCGGGGCCGAGATGAACGGCTGTCCGGTGATTTGCGCGATGTAAGCAGCCGCCCGGTCACCAAATTCCGGGTGCGCGTTGAGTCCCGTGCCCACGGCGGTTCCACCGATGGCGAGTGAGCGGAGACCGGTCAAAGAGGCTTCGATGGCTTCCGAGGCTTGATCCAGAAGGGCGACGTAACCGGAAAATTCCTGCCCGAGCGTGAGCGGTGTGGCATCCTGGAGGTGCGTGCGGCCGATTTTCACAATGTCGGAAAACGCAGCGGCTTTGGCGTGGAGGGTGGCCCGCAATAGCGCGACGGCCGGGAGGAGATTTTCAACGAGCACCATTGCTGCCGCTATCGACATTGCCGTCGGGAAGGTGTCGTTCGAGGACTGCGACATGTTCACATCGTCGTTGGGGTGAACTGGCGTTTTCGAGCCACGGGATCCCCCGGCAAGTTCAATCGCGCGGTTGGAGATCACCTCGTTGGCGTTCATGTTGCTTTGCGTTCCCGAGCCCGTCTGCCAAATGCGCAGGGGAAAGTGATCGTCAAGCCGGCCGTCGATCACTTCGTCGGCCGCGCGGGCAATGAGGTCGCACTTCTCCGACGGCAACTTTTCGAGGTCACGATTGGCTAGCGCCGCGGCTTTTTTGAGAATGCCCAGAGCCTTGATCAGTTCCGGAGGCTTGGTGTCGTTGCCGATGTGAAAGTGGACGAGCGACCTCGCCGTCTGCGCGCCCCAATAGGCGTCGTGAGGAACGGGGATCGCCCCCATCGAGTCGGTTTCCAAACGGTGAGTCGCGGGGTCGTGGATCGGGGTATTCATCGGAAGGAAAATCCTACCGTCGCGCAGACCGCGGCGGGGTGCCAGCGAAATCCCGGATTGATCCCGTCCTTGTTTGCTGCCAGTATCAGAAAAACTAATATCACCCGCCATGTCCAAAATGCCGCCCGCCTTTCGCTATCAAAAACCCTTCCCCCTCGGTCCGGATTCCACCGAATACCGTCATGTGACCGGCGAGTTTGTATCGGTCGGTGAGTTTGAAGGACAGCCGGTGCTGAAGATCGAGCCGGCGGCGCTGACCCACCTTGCGGAGGTGGCGATGCGGGATGTTTCGTTTTTGCTCCGCCCGGCGCATCTGGCCCAGGTCGCTGCCATTTTGGACGATCCGGAGGCGAGTGAGAACGACCGGACGGTCGCGCTGACCATGCTTCGAAACGCGGAAGTTTCCGCACAAGGCGTGCTGCCGTTTTGTCAGGATACGGGAACGGCGACGGTCGTTGCGAAGAAAGGCCAGCGCGTTTGGACCGGCGGCGGGGACGACGAAGCGATTTCGCGGGGGATTTACAATACCTACACGACCGAAAATCTCCGCTACTCGCAGACCGCTGCCCTGAACATGTATGACGAGGTCAACACCGGCACGAACCTGCCCGCGCAGATCGACATCCTGGCGGTCGATGGTGACTCTTATGATTTTCTCTTCGTGGCCAAGGGCGGCGGCTCGGCGAACAAGACATATCTCTATCAGGAGACCAAAGCGCTGTTGAATCCCAAGAGCTTGGAAAAGTTTCTCGTCGAGAAAATACAAAGCCTCGGAACTGCGGCCTGTCCGCCGTATCATCTTGTCTTCGTGATAGGCGGCACCTCGGCCGAGGCGTGCTTGAAGACGGTGAAACTGGCGAGCACGAAGTACTTGGATGCCCTCCCGACGGAAGGTAACGAACTCGGCCAGGCCTTCCGCGATATCGAGTTGGAAAACCGACTGCTCCAAGCGGCCCACGCCAGCGGGATCGGCGCGCAGTTCGGTGGCAAATACTTTGCGCTGGATGTGCGTGTGATCCGCCTGCCGCGCCATGGAGCGTCATGCCCGGTGGGCATGGGCGTGTCGTGTTCTGCGGACCGAAACATCCGGGCCCGCATCGACCGGGACGGCCTTTGGGTCGAGCGCCTTGAAACAAATCCGGGCCGATTCATTCCCGATCAGTTCCGCAAAGCCTCGGCCAAGAAGCGGGTGAAGATCGACTTGGACCGTCCGATGCCGGAAATTCTGGCCGAGCTTTCCAAGCACCCGGTGACGACCCAGTTGGAGCTGACCGGGACGATTATTGTGGCCCGCGATATCGCGCATGCAAAGCTGAAGGAGCGCCTCGACAGCGGTGCCGGGCTGCCGGATTATTTCAAGAATCACCCGGTCTATTACGCCGGCCCGGCCAAAACGCCAAAGGGTCTTCCATCGGGTTCCTTCGGGCCGACCACGGCGGGTCGCATGGACAGTTACGTGAATTTGTTTCAATCCCAAGGCGGCTCGATGATCATGATTGCCAAGGGAAATCGCAGCAAGCAGGTCACCGAGTCCTGCGCGGCGCACGGAGGATTTTACCTTGGTTCCATCGGAGGCCCGGCAGCGATTTTGGCCAAGGAAAACATTCGCCATGTCGAACTGCTCGAGTATCCCGAACTGGGGATGGAGGCGGTCTGGAAAATCGACGTTGTGGATTTTCCGGCGTTCATTTTGGTGGACGACAAGGGCAACGATTTCTTTGAGCAGATCAAAGACTGCCAAGGCTGCGCGGCGAAGTAGCGGCGCGGTTTATTCGTCTGTCTCGTCGTCCGAGCTGCCGGCCTTTCGCATTTGAATGACGCCGCGTTTCGACGTCGCGACAAAATCGAGAAGGGCCCGCACCTCGCCCGGCCAGTCTTTGCCCGCAGATTCTGCGAGAGCGGCACGCATGGGGAGGCCGCTCCGGAAGAGGAGTTTGTAGGCCCGCTGGATGGCTTCGCGTGTTTCGAGGGAATAGCCCGCCCGACGCAGGCCGATGCGGTTCAGGCCGACGAGGATATTGCGAAAGTTCGCCATCGCAAAGGGCGGGATGTCTTTGTTGAAGGCCGAGAGACCGGCGACCATGGCGCGCGAACCGATGCGAATGAACTGGTGAAAAACACTTCCGCCGCCAAGGACAACATGGTCGGCGACCTCGACGTAGCCGGCGAGAAGACAGTTGTTTGTGATGATGACGCCATCCCCCAACCGGACATTGTGGGCGAGGTGCGCTCCGACCATGAGGAAGCAGTTGTTCCCCACGATCGTCGATGTGCCCTCCTTCGTTCCCCGGTGAATGGTCACGTGCTCCCGAAAACGATTGTTGTTGCCGATGCGCACATCGCTGCGGACGTCCGGGGAATGGGCAAAATCCTGGGGCGGTGCTCCGATCACCGCTCCGGCACCGAGAACGTTTCCTTCGCCGAGGATCACCGATCCTTCCAGAACGACATGCGGTCCAAGGACGCATCCCCGACCGATGGTGACTTCCGACCCGACGACCGCGTGAGGACCGATTTCCACATCCTCTCCAAGAATGGCTTCGGGAGAAACAACCGCAGTGGGATGAATTTTCATAAGAGTCCGGCGTCGCGAAAACTGAAGTATGGCAGACGACCGCCGTCAGCGGAACCCAGGATCACGTGGTCCATAAATTGAATCTGGAGCATGGCGGAGGCCTCGCGGAGCGTGGTCGTCAGGCGTCGGTCGGCCTGACTCGGCTGCGCGTCACCGCTGGGGTGATTGTGGACGAGGACAAACGCATAGGCGCTGGAAATGATGGCCGGTCGGAAGATTTCCCGCGGATGAGCAATGCATTCGTTGATCGTGCCGAGGGCGATCTGTTCGACGCGAAGGAGGCGAAGTTTTGTGTCGAGCAGGAGGACACGGAGAGACTCGGTGCGGAGGGCGAGAAACTCCTGTCCGAAGTATTCGTAGATGCGCTCCGGGGAGTCGAGCACCGGTGCGACCTCCCCGCCGCGGGCGAGTCGTTTTCCCAGTTCAAAAGCAGAGGCAAGTTCGAGAGACTTCGCCTCGCCGATGCCGGGCGCAGCCGCGCGGATTTCTTCCGGGGTCCGGCGGGCAAGTTCGCGGAGGCCGCCGCAGTGTTCGAGAAGCCGGCGGGCCACCTCCAGAGCGTTCATGCCGGGAACGCCAGTTCGAATGAAAATGGCGAGCAACTCTTCGTCCCTCAGCGCCGAAACACCAAGGCGACCCGCTTTTTCACGGGGCCGCTCGGAGGGCGGCATTTCCAGAATGCGCGCCGTTTCCACGAATCAGAAGCGGTCCAAGAGGCCGTTCAGGTGCGCCGCGATGGCATGAAGTCCGCGGGCGTACTTGTTGTCTTGGATCGGCTCGAGATTCTCGACGGCTTCGCCAAGAATGCGGCGGGCGACCGCCACGGCCGCCTGCATGGCTCCGGCTCGGTCGAGCATGCCGGTGAGGAGCGCGGGATCCATCTTTTCCTCGTTCAAGAGCAGATCGCGAATCGAAGAGAGGTCTTTTCCCGACTGGAGCATGAGGAGCACAGGCAAGGTAAATTTGCCTTTCCGCAAATCTGTGCCGAGCGTCTTCCCGGTCTCCTCCTCCGTGCCGGCGAGATCGAGAAGATCGTCGTAGATCTGATATGCCACGCCGAGTTTTGTCCCGAAGACCTTGAGTCCGCTGATCACAGGCGGGCTGGCCTCACTGATAAAAGCGCCCAGTTCGCAAGCCGCGGAAAAGAGCGCCGCGGTCTTCATTTCGATGATGCGATAATAGTCTGCCGTCGACAGTTTGAGATCGAAGCGCCGCTGGGTTTGAATGATCTCGCCGGAGCAAACCTCCGCCGCTGCATCCGCAATCCGGCGGCAAATGTCGCTGTTGCTGAAGCCGGTTGACAGCCGCAACGCGTGGGCAAAAAGACAATCCCCGAGAAGAACAGTGATCGCGTTCCCCCACTTCGCGTTGGCCGAAGGCTGGTCGCGCCGCAACTCGGCTCCATCCATGATGTCGTCGTGGACCAGCGTCGCGATGTGGATGAGCTCGAGGATGACCGCGAGATCCACATGGCTGGCTGTGATTTTTCCGGTTGCCCCGGCGGAGAGCAGGGCCAAGGCGGGGCGGAGACGTTTTCCTCCGGCATTGCAGACGTAAGAAACGTATCCCTCGACCGCCGGATCGAACGCCCGGGCCTGTGCGCGGATCCGTTCTTCCACCGTGTAGAGGTGGGGATTGATCAGCTCAAAGGCCTGGGCAAACGAAATCGGCTCGCGGGATGTGGAGGCGGGTGGCGTCATGGTTTCAAATCGAATCGGCTTTCCAGCGCAGGATGCGCCTGATGATGAAAAAGGGAACGAGAAGCGCCACAGCGACTGAGGCAGCCAGAAGAGGGCCGGGAATCACCCTCGCGCGGTCCCGGGCCACGGCGTGGAGGCCCGCTGCGACGGCCTCTTGGGGTGAGACAACAAAAGCCGGCATGGTTTCGAAATGGGCGGCCGAGGATTCCTCACCCGGGCGTGTGGCCACACCAAAAAACTCCGTCGGCACCGGCCCGGGGCAGAGGGCCGTGACGGTGATTCCCTTCGGCCGTAGCTCGATGGCAATGGCCTCCGAGAAGCTGGTGACATAAGCCTTCGTGGCCGAGTAAACGGCCATGTGCGGCAGCGGAAAGAACGAAGCGACACTGCTGACATTGAGCACCGCCGCACGGCCGCTCTCAAGCATGCGGGGAACGAGGAGATGGGTAAGATGGGTCAGGGCTCCGATATTCACGTCGAGCATCGCCTTGATACGCCCCCAGTCGCTCGCTTCAAAATCGCCGTGATCGCCAAGGCCGGCATTGTTGATAAGAAAATCGATGGCGATGTTTTCCGAGGCCAGCCAGGCGGCCAGCTCGTTGCGGCGATCTTCGACGGCGAGGTCGGCGACATAAATGCGAACATCCAGCTCGGGATGGATTTCCCGGAGCGAGGACGCCAAGTCCTCCAAGCGGTCGTTCCGACGGGCCACCAACACGAGGGTGCGGGCATAGGGAGCCAATTGGCGGGCGAATTCGGATCCCAATCCCGACGACGCCCCGGTGATAAGTGATGTGCATCCCTCGAAAAATTTCATAGCGTTTGGGAATCTCAATGATTGTCAGGAACCTATCCAGCCAAAAACCGTTTACGACCCGCGACGGCTCGCAGATTCGCAGCATTCTTGATCTCGCGAATGCGCCTGTGGCCAATCAGAGTCTGGCCGAGGCCACTCTTTTGCCCGGAGGAGCCACCGAGCGACATTACCACCGGGCGAGCGAGGAGTTTTATTTCATTCTCGAAGGCTCCGGGGAAATGGAGATCGACGGTGCGCGTCAGACAGTCGGCCCAGGCGATGGGATTCTCATCCCAGCGGGCGCATGGCATCAGATCACGAGCGGGAGCGAAACGCTGCGGTTTCTCTGCTGCTGCGCGCCGCCGTATTCGCACGACGATACTTTTTTCGAATAGCCGTCGAGCCCGAAAAAGACCGGGCGGGACGGCGTCAACCAAGCGCCAGCTGGGCCGTGGAGATTTCGAGAATCTCGTTGGTGATGGCCGCTTGGCGGGCTTTGTTGTATTCGAGCGTGAGATCCTTGACGAGGTTCTTGGCGTTGTCCGTCGCGCTCTTCATCGCGACCATCCGGGCGCTGTGTTCGGAAGCACGTGTGCCAAGGAGCGTTTGGAAGACGGCAAAATGCACATAAGCCGGCAGAATCGCGTCGAGAACCTCCGCGGCTCCGGGTTCGAATTGAATGCCTCCCTCAAGACCGCCGACGGTGCCGTATTCATTGGTCAGCCCCAGTTCGTCGAGGCTGGTGAGAGGCAACAACGTGAGTTGGGTGGGCAATTGCGAGAGTGTGTTGACGAAGCGCGGGAACAGAACACTGACCTTGTCGACGCTGCCATCGAGGAATTTTTCGGTGGCGAATTTCGAGATCGCCTTGGACTCCAGAAACGTCGGATGGTCGCGCAGCGGGAAGTCGGCGAGCATTTTCCGACGGGTCCGGGCGAGGAACTGGGTTCCCTTGCGACCGACGGAGATGAATGACGTCGTCTCGACGGGAAGCGCTGCGGCCTCGCGGAAAAGGTTGGTATTGAGCGCACCGCAAAGACCCTTGTCGGTGCTGAAGAGAAGGACAAGTTCGCGATCCCCGTCGCGCCGCGCGAGCAGCGGGTGCAGGGAAGAATCCACCGCATCCCGCAGCGAGACGATGACGCGGTTCATGAGCTGGGCGTAGTCGCGGCCATTGATGGCCGCCTGCTGCGCTTTGCGCATTTTCGACGCCGCCACCATCTGCATGGCTTTGGTGATCTGCGCCGTGTTTTTGACGGATTTGATCCGTCGGCGGATATCGCGGAGGTTGGCCATTTAGCTGTTGAAGGATTTGAACTCTTCGAGCGCGGTGGCGAGTTCTTTTTCGATTTCCTCGTCGAACTGTTTCTCGGCCACAATCTTGTTGAGGAGGGCTTCTTTGCGGCTCTCGAGGAACTCGGCAAGCTTGTTCTGGGTCGCCTTGATTTTGTCTACGGCGACGCTGTCAAAAAAACCTTTCTGCATGGCCCAGAGGATGGCGGCTTGGAGCTGGACGAGAACCGGTCGGTACTGTGGCTGTTTGAAGAGTTCCACAATGCGGGCTCCACGGTCGAGCGTGGCCTTGGTGCGGGCGTCGAGGTCCGAACCGAACTGGGCGAACGCGGCGAGTTCGCGGTATTGGGCGAGGTCACCCTTGATCTTTCCGGCAACCTGCTTCATAGCCTTGATCTGGGCGGCCGATCCCACGCGGGAGACCGACAGACCGACCGAAATGGCCGGGCGAATGCCCTGATAGAAAAGATCGGTCTCCAGGTAGATCTGACCGTCGGTAATCGAGATCACGTTGGTCGGAATATAGGCCGAAACGTCACCGGCCTGGGTTTCAATGATCGGGAGGGCCGTCAGCGAACCGTCACCATACTTTTCACCGAGACGGGCCGAGCGCTCGAGAAGTCGGCTGTGGAGGTAGAAAACATCGCCCGGATAAGCTTCGCGACCGGAAGGACGTTTGAGCAGGAGCGAGATCTGACGGTAGGCATTTGCGTGCTTCGTGAGGTCGTCGAAAACGATGAGTGCGTCCATGCCGTTGTCCATGAACCACTCGCCCATGGCCGCACCGGCGAAGGGGGCGATGTACTGGTCCGACGCCGCATCCGACGCCGTTGAGGCAATGATGATGGTGTATTTGAGGGCGTCGTGCTCCTCGAGGGCACCGACGACGCGGGCGATGTTCGCATTTTTCTGCCCGATGCCGACGTAGATTGAGTAGAGCGGGCGGAAATTCGGGTCCCCGCTGGCCTCACCGGCGCGATTGATCACCGCTTGGTTGATGATCGTATCGATGGCAATGGTGGTCTTGCCGGTGGCACGGTCGCCAATGATGAGCTCACGCTGCCCCCGGCCGATGGGAATCATCGCGTCAATGGGCATAATGCCGGTCTGAACCGGCTGGCTGACGCTGCGGCGCTTGATGATGCCCGGGGCGATCTTTTCAACGGGGTAAAAAAAATTGGCCGGGATCGGTCCCTTGCCATCGAGCGGGCGGCCGAGAGCATCGACCACGCGGCCGAGAAGGCCTTTTCCGACAGGAACTTGAAGAAGTTTGCCGGTCGTACGGACTTCGTCTCCTTCGACGATGCCGGTGTAGTCCCCGAGGGTGATGGCACCGACTTCGGTTTCTTCCAAGTTGAGTGCGAGACCGTAGAGACCGCCGGGAAACTCCAGCATCTCATTGAGCATGGCTCCGCTGAGGCCTTCGATGCGGACGACGCCGTCACCGACCTCACGGACCGTGCCGACGTTGGTTTTCAGGGCGGCGGAGCTTTTGAGAGCGCCGATTTTTTCTTCGAGTTCGAGGACAATATTGCTCATGGCTTGGAGTGATTCAGGAAAAGTGGATGGTTCAGGCGATTTGCTGGAGGGCTTGGAGGCGGGCTTGGACACTGCCATCCCAGACATCGCTGCCGATTTTTACGCGGACACCGGCGATGAGGGAGGGATTGAGACGAAATTCGGCGGTGATGTCGCCGAAGCGAGAGCGGAGATTCTTTTCGAAGTCGCGTTCCTGATCCGGAGGAAGGGCGGCGGCGCTTTCCACGATGGCGTGGTGACGCTCGGCTTCCAGTCGGACGAGGCGGGCGAATTCCTTAAGCAGAGGCACTGTTTCACGGACGTGAGATCCGGCGACTCCGTCGGCGATGCGGCGAACGCGGTCGTTGTCGAGGCGTCCGTTCACCATGGCGAGATCGAAGAGCTCGCGGGCCTGTCGTCTGGCTTCCCGGCTGATTTTCATGGGTTCAGGCGGTCAGTTGTTTGGCGGTTTCGTCGGCGAGCCGCGATTGGTCGTCTTTGGTGAGAACCCGGCCGGCGACCTTCGATGTGGTTTCCACCACGAGGTGGACCATGTCTTTGCGGACTTCGGCGACCATTTTGGCGCGGTCGAGTTCGACGGCTTCGTGGGCCTTGGAAATGATGCCCTCGGCGTCCCGGATGGCCTGCTGCAGCTGTTTCTGCGTGTGGGCCTCGGTCGTGGCGCGGCCTTCCTCCAAGATGCGCTGGGCGTCCACGTTGGCCTTGCGAAGAATCTCTTGGCAGCGGAGTTCGGATTCGGCGAGTTGCTTCTTAATTTTCTCGGCATTGGCCTGGCCTTCCTCGATGCGGCGGCGTCGCTCTTCGAACATGGCGACCACCGGTCCGAAGGCAAACTTCGACAGGATCAGATAAACGGTCGTGAAAAGAATGAGCTGCGCGATGAATTTCGGCCAGGTCACCCCGAAGGTGTCAAAGAACGTGGTAATACTTTCCATAAATGATCAGGAGCAAGACCGGCCGCCGCCGGGAAATTCCCGGTCGGCGACCGCTCAGGATTCTTCAGCGGCCTTGGAAGGCGATGATCAGCGCGTAAATCGCGATGGCTTCCGCCAGCGCCATGCCGATGATGCTGAGGGTCAGAACCTTGCCGGAAGCACCGGGGTTCCGGCCGACGGCTTCGACAGCCTTCGCTCCGATCATTCCAATTCCGATGGCGGCCCCGGCTCCCGCGATGGCAAGGGTGAGGCTGCCGCTGACTCCGCTCGCCGCAACGGCGGCTTCTGCGATGAAGTTAGGGATCATTTCGTTTTTCTTTATTTGGTTGTGGTTTCTCCGCCGCCCGCAGTCTTTGCCACGGTCCCGGACGGAAAATGGGTTAGTGCTCTTCCTCCTCGTCGTGGCTGGTGGAAAGCTGGAGGTAGACGGCGCAAAGGAGCATGAAAACAGTGGCCTGGAGGATGCCGATCAGCAGTTCGAGGAAATAAAACGGAATCGGAACCGTGACCGACGCGATGTAGGCCATCCACTCGGGAAAGCCAAGGTTCTTGCCAAGAGTGATCATCGCCATGAGGAGGTTTTCACCGGCAAAGACGTTGCCGAAAAGACGCAGCGACAGCGAGACCGGACGGAACATGATGGAGACGACTTCGATCATTCCCACAAAGAGGAAAACCGGGATGAGCGCGATGGCCATGAATCCTTTGAGCCCGCCCTTGACACCGAAAATATGGGTAAGAAAACCCTTGGCTCCCACCTCGCCGATGGACCAATAAAGCCACATGATCATGAACAGCGTTGCCATCGCGAGGGTCATGTTCATATCCGCCGTGGTCGGACGAAGCAGCGGCGTTGTCATTTCAGGGACGTTGAGGAACCCCGAGGCCCGCTCTCCCCAACCGATCGATCCGACTCCCGGGAACAGGGCGAACCAGTTCGAAGCCAGAATGAATATGAAGAGGGTGGCGAGCAGCGAAAAACACTTGCCGATCATGTGGTGGCCGACAATGCCCTCCAAGGTGTCGTAGAGCCCCTGCACAATGGCTTCGAACGAGTTCTGACGCCGGTCGGGAACGAGGCTCAGGTGTGCCGTCGCCCGGCGGCAGAACCAAATCACAAAGACGGAAATAATGACGCTGACAAAGATGGAATTCGTCAGCCAACTGGCAAAGGAAACCTCACCAAATTCGTCGAACAGACCGGGAGCGTGCAGGGTCAGCGCGGCGGAGAGAAATGGGTTGGTCAGCATTGGAGAAAATTCGAAAATTCCGGGTCCGGAACTCCGTTGGGCACGCGGAGACCGTGGAGAGAGACCGTGTGCCAGGCAGCGGGGCCCGGGGAAACGAGAATAGCTATCACAGTCGCCAAGGCTGGCAACCGAAAAAGATCCTCAAAAATCCGCCGCCCAATGCCCGCTGCCCGAAAACGGCCCTTTGCCATATCTGTTTTGACGTCGGCCGGACCGGGGGGCTCATACTCTCGCCGATGGATTTTCTGGGTTTCTTCGCGCTGGCGATCATTATCTTCGTCGTGTTGACGCTGGCCTACGGCATGATTGCGATTCACGACATACCGTATCATCTGACAAAAAAACGGAATCATCCGCATCAGGACGCGATTCATGCCGGCGGTTGGGTGAGCCTCTTCACACCGCATGCGATCTGGCCGTTTCTCTGGATCTGGGCGACCGCCTACCACCCGGAGCGGGGCTACGGAGGTGGCGGCAGCCAATCCCCCACCCCCGCCGACCGGCTCGCAGAGCTCGAGGCGCGCATCGCCGAGCTGGAAACCGCAACCAAAGCCGGGAAGAAAGGCTGAAGCGATGGATTTTCTTCTCATCCTGACCTACACGGCCGTGGCCTACGCGCAATACTGTTTACTTAGTTGATTTTTGGTGGATTGTCTGCGGTAATCTACGCATTG
>CAZEYT010000042.1:0-23720 GCA_964516295.1 uncultured Chthoniobacterales bacterium
CGGCATCGCCGTCGGCATGGCGACCAACATCGCACCGCACAATCTCATCGAGTGCATCAACGGCATCTGCGCACAGATTGATGATCCGGACATCAACGTGGACGGCCTCATGGCCCACATTCAGGGCCCGGATTTCCCCACCGGCTGTCTCATTCAGGGAACCACCGGGATCCGCCAGTATTTCGAAACCGGCCGAGGTCAGGTGCGCGTGCGCGGACGCGTGGCCGTCGAAGAAGGCAAAGGCGGCCGGGAGAGCATCATCATCACGGAGATCCCGTTCAATGTCAACCGGGCCGACCTCGTCAAGCGCATCGCGGAACTGGTCAACGAGAAGGTTCTCACCGGCATCAGCGATGTCCGCGATGAAAGCGCGGAAGACACGCGCGTGGTCATCGAGCTCAAGCGCGATGGCAACCCGAAGGTTCTCATCAACAACCTCTTCAAGCACACGGCGCTCGAGTCATCATTCAGCGTCAACATGCTGGCAATCGACCGTGGCAAGCCCAAGCTCCTGTCGCTGAAGGAGGCGATCAATTGCTACATCGAGCACCGCCGCGAGGTCATCCTCCGCCGCACCCGCTTTCTCCTCAACGAGGCGGAAGTCGAGGCGGAGAAACTGGAAGGGTATCTCATTGCCCTCGCGAATATCGACGACTTCATCAGGATCATCCGCGATTCCCGCGATCGGGATGACGCGAAAGGCAAGCTGCTTGCCCTCTCCTGGTCCCGCCAAACCGTCGAAGCCCTCGGCATCCTCATCCGCAGCGAGGCCCGGATCGTCAATGGCGAGTACAAGTTTTCCGAGAAACAGGTCGGCCACATTCTCGATCTCCGGCTCTATCAACTGACCGGCCTCGAGCGTGACAGCATCAAGGGCGAATACGACGCCCTCATCGCAACGATCAAGGACCTCCTCGATATCCTCGCGAAGGAAAAGCGCGTTCTCAAAATTATCAAAGACGAGCTCCGCGCCCTCCAGGAAAAATACGGCAGCCCGCGCCGCACGCAGATCGTTCCGGCCGAAGGCGAAATTGCCATCGAGGACCTCATCGCGAACGACGGCGTCATCGTCACCCTCACCCACAACGGCTTCATCAAGCGCACTCTCGTCAGCGCGTTCCGCGCGCAGCGCCGGGGCGGCAAGGGCGTGATTGGAATGACCGCCCGCGAGTCGGAAAACGAGGAAGACAGCGATTTCGTCGAGTATCTCTTCACCGCGACCACGCACGATTACCTCATGTTCTTCACGGAGACCGGACGGTGCTACGTGGAGCGTGTGTTTGAAATCCCGGAAGGCTCGCGCGCCAGCAAGGGGCGTTCCATCGCCAACCTCCTCGAGCTGCGGAACAACGAGAAAATCGCCGCCACCATCCGCATTCAGGGTCAAAAGACAGATGACGAGACCTGGAACGAAAACTTCCACATCGTCTTCGCCACCCGCAGCGGCATCGTCAAAAAGTCGAACCTCAACGACTTCAAAAACATCCGCAAAGGCGGCATCATCGCCATTCAGATCGAGCCGGAAGACCAGCTCATCGACTGCAAACTCACGACCGGGCATGACGAGATTGTTCTCATCACCCATGACGGTATGAGCATTCGCTTCAACGAGGAGGAACTTCGTGACCAGGGCCGCAATACGGTCGGGGTCTGGGGCATTCGACCGGAGAAAGGCGATTTCGTCGTCGGGGCGGCCCTCGTGAACAACGATGCCATGCTCCTGGTCGCCGGCGAGAACGGCCTTGGAAAGCGCACAAAGTTCGAGGAATACCGCCTGCAATCGCGCGGCGGAAAAGGCGTCATCACCATGAAAGTGACCGAGCGCACCGGCGGCGTCGCCGGGGCGCTGACCGTTCGCGATTCAGACGAACTCATGCTCATCACGAACAAGGGCAAAATGGTCCGCACCCGAGTGTCCGAGATCCGCGAGGTCGGCCGCAACGCCCAAGGAGTGAAGCTCATCGACATGCGCGACGGAGAGAACCTTCAGGGCATCGCCCCGGTGGTCAGCGATGGCGAGGATGAGACGGAGACGCCGGCGGCGTCCTAAGCCGGCTTCGTCTCCATCAAGCTATTCCGGCAAAGTTTGGCGTAGAGGCCGTCACGGGCCACCAGTTCTTCGTGGCGGCCTCGCTCAACAATCCGGCCTCGCTCGAGGACCAGAATTTGATCCGCATGCCTCACCGTCGAAAGCCGGTGGGCGATCACAAAGCTTGTCCGATGTTCCATGAGGCGATCCAAAGCCTGTTGGATGAGTTGCTCGGTCGCCGTATCCACGCTGGCCGTGGCTTCGTCGAGAATCAGAATCGGCGGGTTCTTCAGAAGCGCCCGCGCGATGGAAACCCTCTGCTTTTCGCCCACACTGAGCTTGATTCCGCGTTCGCCGACCGGTGAGTGCAGGTCCTCCGGCAGCCGTCGGATAAAGTCCTCCGCA
This sequence comes from uncultured Chthoniobacterales bacterium, assembly GCA_964516295.1. GTDB lineage: Bacteria > Verrucomicrobiota > Verrucomicrobiia > Chthoniobacterales > Terrimicrobiaceae > CAZEYT01. The sequence continues at coordinate 2,435 of CAZEYT010000042.1, forward strand.
TTCGCGGCGCGAAGGGCTTCCCACATCTCCTCATCCGTCGCATCCGGCTTCCCAATGCGCAGGTTTTCGGCCGTTGTCCCATTGAAAAGAAAGCTCTCTTGCGTAACGACGGCGATCTTGCGCCGGAGGTGGTGCCGCGGGATGTCGCGCAGGGCATGGCCATCGACAAAAATCCCGCCCGACGAAAACTCGTAAAACCGCACCAGCAAATTGACGAGCGACGTCTTGCCCGCACCGGTCGGCCCCACCAACGCGATGGTCTCGCCGGGACGCGCTGTGAGCGAGACATGGTCGAGAACCGACAACTCGGGGGTATAGCGGAACGATACATCGCGATACTCCACCCCGCCGCGAATCACCGGCCCGCCCGCCTCCGATGCTTCCTCCGTCTCCGGCTCGGAATCCATGATTTCAAAAACCCGGTCCCCCGCCGCTCGGCCGGATTGGAAGATTTGGTTCAGCTGATGCAGACGGCCGACCGGCTCGTAGAGGTAGCGAGCGAGCACAAAGAACGCGACGAGTCCGCCGATGTCCATTCTTTGCGCGAGCACTTCGCGCGCACCAAATCCCGCGATGAGCAACAGTCCGACCGAGGCCAAAAAACCCATCGTCGGTTGATAAATCGCCCACGCCCGCATCACGACCAGCGTCTCCCGCCGCACGGTATCGCTGGCGGCATCGAAGCGTTCCTGCTCCCGCGCCTCGCTGGTGTAGGTCTTGATCTGTCGAATGCCGGCGATGTTGTCGTGCAGAAGCGAATTCAGGGCCGACACGGCCTTGCGCTGACGACGGTAGCGGGTCCGCGCGGTCAAGGTGTAAGCGAGCGCCCCGACGGCCAGTAGCGGAACCGGCATCGCCGCGGCGACGGTAAGCCACGGACTCACGTAAACCATCACCCCGGCGACGATCAGGATCTGCAAAATCGCGACCGTTCCCTGCTCGATCCCATCGATGAGCACCCGCTCGACGCTGGTGACATCCTCGATCAAGCGCGTCATCACATCCCCTGTCGCCCGGTTGTCGAACCAGGGAAGCGGCAGCTTCTGAATGTGCCCGTAAAGTTCGCTCCGCAGGTCGCAGATGACCCGCTGCTCGAAGTGGTTGTTGAAAAAGATGCGCAGGCTGTCCAGACCAGACTGGAGCGCGAACGCCACGAACCCCGCACCCAGCAGCGGCAAGAGATACTGCGGCTGATTTTTTACAATGACCTCGTCAACGATCAGCTTCGTCACCGCGGGAAAAACGATGACCAGGACCGTGGCCAGAATCGCACACCCCAGCGTTGCAAAGGCCAGCACCGGATAACGCCGGACGTACGGAAAGACGCGCAGAAAGACCTTCATGCGCGAGGTTAGCCGATCACTTCACCAGCCGGCGCCGCGGGCTCGACCCAGCGTCCGTGTTCACGAATCAGGTCCACGAGACGATCCACCGCCTCGCCCTCCGGAATGTTGAATTTCACCGGCGTCTTGTTGACGTAGAGGTTCACTTTTCCGGGCGCGCCGCCCACATAACCGAAGTCCGCATCGGCCATTTCACCCGGGCCGTTCACAATGCAACCCATGATGGCGATTTTGACGCCCTTCAAATGCGAGGTCGCCGCTTTGATCCGGGCGGTTGTTTCCTGAAGGTTGAACAGCGTGCGCCCGCAGCTTGGACAGGCGACATAGTCCGTCTTGAAAATCCGCACCCCCGCGGCTTGGAGGATGTTGTAGGCGATGCGAATGGATTGCCCGGGGGCTTTCTCACCTTGGACAAGAACAGCATCGCCGATCCCGTCGCAGAGGAGGGAGCCGATATTCATTGCCGCGGCCAGAAGGTTCCGGAGAAAATCCTCCTCCCGTCCGGGGAAGAAGGTGTCTTTGAGCAAAATCGGGTGCCGGACCTGAACGCGCGAAGCGAGCAAACGATACGCACCGATGACCGGCAGCTCGCAGCCATCCGGAATGGTCAGAAATCGGGGATCGCGCGAAGAATTCACACTCTCAATGGCGGCCTCGTCGCGCGGATCGAGTTCGATGACGCCGCTCTTCTCCAAAACAATCTCTGGCTGATAATCTCCCAGCCCCGCAAGCTTGTGCGCCAGACGCGAGTAGGTGGACTCGTGCACAACGATGCGCACGAGTTCATTCCCGCCAATACTGAAGTCGCCGACCTCCAGAACGCCGGTCTCCCGTCGCGCGTAGCTGAACGGATCAAACGGCCAAGTCGTCAGCTCCGGTGCGACCTTTCTTGCGCCGGCCAAAGCGACGAGGGCTCGGGCGACAGGGATTTCGTGGACCGAATCCTCCGTGAGCGACACGCGGACGGTGTCCCCCAGCCCGTCGGCGAGAAGACTTCCAATACCGATGGCACTCTTCACGCGGCCGTCCTCTCCATCGCCCGCCTCCGTGACTCCCAGGTGCAGGGGATAACTCCAGTCCGGCCCCTCCGCCTCCAACCGCGCCGCAAGCAGACGGTAGGCTTGGATCATGACCTTCGGGTTCGACGATTTCATCGAAAAAACAAAATCATGGTAGCCGCACTCCCGGGCGATCCGGGCAAACTCGAGCGCGCTTTCGACCATGCCGAGGGGCGTGTCGCCGTAGCGGTTCATGATGCGGTCGCTCAGGCTGCCGTGATTCGTGCCAATGCGCATTGCGATGCCGCGTTCCTGACAAAGCCTCACCAGCGGCACGAATCGCTCGCGAATGCGCGCGATCTCGGCGGCGTATTCCTCGTCGGTGTATTCCCGGACGTTGAACTTTTTGGAATCCGCGAAATTTCCGGGATTGATCCGCACCTTGTCCACCCACTTCGCGGCCTCGAGGGCGGCCTCGGGTTTGAAATGAATGTCGGCCACGAGGGGCACATCGCAACCCCGGGCCGCGAGCGCTGCGCGGATGGCTTCAAGGTTTTTTGCATCTTTTACGGTCGGGGCGGTGATCCGCACGATTTCACAACCGACGCCGACCAACCCGAGTGTTTCCTCGACGCAGGCGTCCGTATTCATCGTGTCGCTTGTCAACATCGACTGGACGCGGATCGGCTGGTCGGACCCCAAAGCCGTCCGGCCGATGCGAACCGTGCGCGCCGGACGCCGACCGGAAAACGATTGAAAGCGAAGACCCGTCTTCACTTTTCTCGCTCGATCGCCGGGGCCGCGTTCGGTGCGACCAAATCTCCGACATCGTAGAACGTCAGATAGAGCATGAAACCGATCAGCAACAACGCGCAGGCTGTCTGCACGAATTCCAAGAGCCGGACATTGATCGGCTTGCGTCGGATGGCCTCGATGATCGCCAGCATAATGTGCCCGCCATCCAGGACCGGAAAGGGCAGGAGGTTGATCAAGGCGAGGTTGACATTGATCAGCACGCTGAAAGCCAGCGCGAGACGCCATCCATTTTCCGATTCGAAGATCTGATAATACAGACGCATGATGCCCACGGGCCCGCTGAAGTGAGCGGCTTTGACGTCCGACTTCGGCGAGAACAGCGCGCCGATCATGCGGAAGATACTGGTGGCGGCGTCATTCACCTGCGTGAAGGGATCCGGGTGCTCGAGCGTGGTCCGTCCCCATTCGATGCCGAGATCGACCGGCGCGTCGTCGGCCGACTTTGGCGGGAGGGGAACCGTCAGGGAAAGCGGCTCCCCGCGACGATCCACCGAGACCTGCAATTGGCCGCCACGATTGGCATCAATGAACGGCCCGAGATCGCTCAGGTTGAAGATTGGCTCCCCATTCACTTCGGTGATGAGATCTCCCGACCGAAAACCCGCCCTGTCGGCCAGGCTTCCGCGGATGACGAAGTTGACGCCGGGCGTGAGACGCGGTCCGATCTGGACCTCGCGCAGCGCGGGACGCCGCCAACTGGACGTCTCGGGTTTTGTCCAGCCAGTGTAGATGGTGATTTCCTGACCTTCGCGGCGAACGGTAAATGGAATGGTCTCTCCCTCGCTGCGGATGATGCGCCACTTGACGCCGTCTGTGCCACTTAGGAAGTGCTTCACCGGATGTCCGTCCACGGCGATGATCTCATCCCCGACGCGGAGGCCGGCCAAGGCGGCCGGACCGCCTTCTTTGACGTAACCGATGACCGGCGAGTCGAACTCACTCTGCGGTTTCCCAACGACCCACACGATGCAGGCCATCACAAATGCGAGGCCGAGGCTGAAGACCGGACCCGCGGCGGCGACGATGATTTTGTCGATGGGCTTTACGGGCGGGAGCATGTCGCGCGATTGCTCGACCTTTCCCTCCAGCGCTTCCATCGGCGCGAGTTGCGGAATAGCCACAAAGCCGCCGGCCGGGATCGACCCGAGGCGGTATTCGACACCGCCGATGGTTTTGCTCCAGATCGGCTTGCCGAACCACACGGCGAACTTTTCGACCACCAAGCCCCGCCATTTTGCCGCGAGGAAGTGACCGAGCTCATGCACCACGATGAGCAGATTAAAAATCAAAAGGACCTCCAGGCAGATGAGGAGGAATTTCAAAATGGATAGAAACATGAGGAGACGTTACCTTGTCCGCTATTTCCAAAAAATCAATGGTTTGCATCGGCCACGGACGACGCGATGCCTCCGCTTATGATTCCCAACCGTCAGGCCACCATCCCCACCCTCGTGCGGGTCAAACCCGGTGCCTTGGACCGACTTGGGCTCTATTTGAAAAGACCGGGGCTGGGGCGCGCGGCGGTCTTTGTCAGCTTCGGCTTCGCCCCCGCGTTGCTCGACCGCCTGCGCGAATCGCTGGCCGGGGCGGGGGTCGATGTGGTGGATGAGCGGGCCGTTACGTCCCTCGAGGTCGCCGAGGCCCGGGCGCAGGCGGATTCGCTGCCGACGGGCACGGAGGCGGTGATCGGTTTCGGCGGTGGCAAGGCGCTGGATGTGGCGAAATTCGTTGCGAGTCTCTCCGGGCTCCCGTTTTTTTCCGTCCCCGCTTCTCTCTCCAACGACGGCTTTTGCAGTCCGCAGTCGAGCTTGATGGAAAATGGACGCCGAATCTCGCTCCCATCTACAATGCCCTTCGGCGTCGTCATCGACACGGCGGTGTGTCTCGCGGCTCCGCGCCCGCTTTGGCTCTCGGGCGTCGGCGATTTGGTCTCGAAAATCACGGCCGTCGCGGATTGGAAGCTCGCCTTCCATGCGGATGGGACGCCCGTGGATGATTTCGCCGCGCTGCTGTCGGATGCGAGTGTGGCGCAATTCCGGGCGCGGCCGACGCGCGATCTCGAGGGCACGAAGCTTCTCGGGACGGCTCTCCTGATCAATGGGATCGCGATGGCGATTTGCGGTTCCTCCCGTCCGGCCAGTGGAAGCGAACACCTCCTCTCGCACGCCCTGGATGCCCTTTCGGCCCGCCCGCGACTCCATGGCCTGCAGGTCGGAGTCGCCACTTATGTCATGGCCCAAGTGCAGGGAATGGATCCGGACATCGTCGGCTCGCTTCTGGATCGCACCGGCTTCTGGGACCTCCTTGCAGAAGATCCCTTTTCGCGCGCCGAATGGCTCGAAGCCGCTCGGCTCGCTCCGACCTTGAAGGACCACTTTTATACCGTTCTCACCTCGCGAGACTGCGTTCCGGAAGTCGCCGCGATCCTGCGCAAGGATTCCCGTCTCTCGCGCTGTTTCGTCGACTGAGCGCTCAGGACTTCCGTCGGAACAAAATCCGGGCCGCGACCAAAAGCAGGAGCCCGGCCAGAAAGGCGCCTCCGATCAACAGCAGCGCCCGCTGGGTGGCAAGGTCGATCCATTTTTCCGTCCGGGTGTCGATTTCCTCCACCAAATGGCCCACCCGCGAAACTCCACGGGCATCGGTCTCCAAAAGCCGGTTCAGTCCGGCGACCGTGGAATCGAGACTGGCCAGCGCAGCGGATGCGCGGGCGAGGGCTGCCTCGAAATCGATCTTCTCCAGCTTCTGCGAGGCCTCCGGTCTGATACCCCAGCGCTCGACACTGCTATTGAGGGTGAGCGTGAGTTCGTTGGCCGCCCCGGCCAGTTCGGTCGTGCCTGCGACGAGGTCGTTCACTTCGGCGAGCGTGGTATTCACCCCCGGCAAAACCTCGCGGAGGAGGTCGGCATTTTCTTCGAGACCGTTACCGAGCTGTGCGGGGAAACCTTGCACGAATTCATTGATCGCCGTGAAGTCCGGGCGGAGCGTGGCGATGGGAAATTCCTCGCCGATCTGCGCAAGCGTGAGGTCGGTCTGTTGGTTCAGAATGCGGGGCGTCCGTTGCAGGTAAAACATGACCCGCTCGCCAAAGAGCAACGAGGTATTCACTTCGCCCAACCAGCGGCGAACGTTGGACAGAAGGCCGCGTGCGTAGCGTTCGCGCCGGAAGTCCGCCGGGTCCACGCCTTCGAGATTTCGAAAACGCACATGATCCACCTCGTAGGACGGCGGTGTGGTTTTGGACCAAGCAACCACCAGCTCGCGAAGATTGGCCGTTTGTTCGTCGGTGAGCGTATCGGCCACAAGATCCCAGACGCGGGTATTCATCTCGCGGTAAACCCGCCGGAGTGGTGCGCCTTTTTCTTCGCCAAAAACCTCCGGGATCCAATAGCGATCCAAGGCCCATTGCCCGGCCGAAATGAAAATCGCCAGGTCGAGGAGGTTCGTCCGCGGATCGTTTCCCGAGGCGATTTCCATCGCCGCCGAGCCATACCGAACTTTCCACGTCAAGGCAGCCACCCGCGCGGCGGAGTCCGGCTCGTTCAAATAGGCTCCATCAATTGCCGCCCACATGGCCCCGACGTAGAGATCGGAAAAATCCATTACCTCCAACTGCAACTGCGAGATCGGTTTGGGAGCCCTCGTCGCCCCCGGCTCGCGTCCGCGCGCCATCCCATCGGAGGGATCGCCGCCGGATCCCAGACACCCCGCCAGAAGTCCGAGAGCCAACACTACGAAAACGGGCGAAAACGTCTTCACGAGCTTCGGCCGTGGCCGGCGTCCGAGGTCAGGAGCGAGGCAATTCGCCGCGCCTCGGCCTCAGTCGCGAGGATCTGTTCCAGATCCGGGTGATCCGTCTGCGGACATTCGTCCATGGTTTCGGCGACAATTTCCCAGATGCGAGGAAATGAGATCCGGCGCTCCAGAAATGCCTCCGCCGCGACTTCATTGGCTGCATTGAGAACACCGGGGAGAGTTCCGCCCACCTCGCCGGCCCGCACGGCCAAATCCAAAGCCGGGAAATCCTCCCGCCGTGGAGCTTCGAAGTCCAGCCGACCCAGCGTGGCAAAGTCGAGCGGCCGGAGCGAATTCGGCACCCGGTCGGGCCAGGTCACCGCGTAATGGATCGGGAAACACATGTCCGAATAGCTCAGCTGCGCGAGCACCGAACCATCAAGGAATTCGACCATCGAATGAATAATGCTCTGCGGATGAATGATCACGTCGACCTGGCCGATGGGGATCCCGAAAAGCCAGCGCGCTTCGATCATTTCCAGCGCCTTGTTGAAGAGAGTCGCGGAGTCGAGCGTGATCTTGCGTCCCATGGACCATGTGGGATGTTTCAGCGCCATCTCGGGCGTCACGCTCCCGAACTGCCCGCGCGGCATCGTGCGGAAAGGCCCGCCCGAACACGTGAGAATGAGACGCCGTACGGTGTCGGGCTCGCGTCCTTCGAGACATTGAAAGATCGCATTGTGCTCGCTGTCGACCGGAAGAATCCGCGTGCCCGCCCGGCGTGCGGCGTCCATCACGATCTCGCCGGCCGTCACTAGGATTTCCTTGCTCGCCACCGCGAGATCTTTCCCGGCATGGATCGCCGCCAACGCGGGTCGCATTCCGGCTGTGCCAACAATCGCGACCAAGATCAGATCCGCCTCGGGCAGAGTCGCCAGCTCGATCAACCGCTCCGCACCGCCGTCACCTGTGGAGCAAATACACTTGGCTCTCGGAAACTCTGCGGCGATTTCCGCCAGCGCATCGGTATTGGAATGCACCGACGCACCCACGATCTCCACGCGATCCGGGAGATCCCGCGCAACCTTTAGCGCACTCTGGCCGATGGAACCCGAAGCCCCGAGAAGAACGACACGCTTTTTCATGATACGCCGAGGACCAGCCTCATGTAGAAGAACAACAACGGTGCCGTGAAAAGAAGGCTGTCGATGAGATCCAGCGTCCCGCCAATTCCCGGCAGCACGCGGCTGGAATCCTTCTGGTTCGCCCCGCGTTTCACAATCGATTCCGCCAGATCTCCGATCACCGCCGCAAAACCGAGCAGGAATCCGAGGATGACGACGTCATCAAATCGGAACGCCGACAGCTTGTCCGGCATCCAGGCGTAAAGCCAGAAACTCGCCAGCAGCGACGTGGCCAGCGCACCGAGGAACCCCTCCCACGTTTTGTTCGGGCTGATGTGCGGCGCAAAGGGATGGCGTCCAAAAAGCGAGCCGAAGACATAAGCCCCCATGTCGCTGAACTTCGTGACCATGACCAGATACAACACATAATACTGTCCGGTCGTCGTCCCATCGGGCAGCCGGGGCGTGAGGTAGATGATTTTCGTGATGAAGCTGAAAAGCCACGGAATGTAGAGCAACCCAAAGACCGTGTAGCCCATCGCCCGCAGCGGATCGCGGCCCGCCCCGCGGAACATCTGACGGCAAAAAATGACAAAGAGAAACAGAACAAGAACCGCCAACTCAAAATCGTAGGCGCTCTCCGGGCCATGTCTCCGCATGATCCAAAATCCCCCGGCCAGCAACGCGGCCGCGCAGATCATGCCGGTAAGGGTGAAAACTTCGATGCCGTCGCGCTTCAGCATGCGGAAGTATTCGCGGAGGCCGAGCAACGCCATGCCGGCGAGCAGGCAGAAAAATCCAATATCGTAGCCGCCGAAGACAATCGCCAGCATCACCACCCACAATCCCACCGTGCTCGCAAGCCGGGCAAAGAAGGTAAGTTGTTTGGAAGTCATGAGCGGGACGTCCGAAGAACCAACCAAACACCTTCGGCGGGGGCAATCCTCGAATGAAAATCCGGGAGTGCCCGGAATCGATTTTTCCATCAGGCCGGGGTAGACCGGTAGGTGCCGTGGGTCACCCCGACCCGGCTCGTCGCCCGAAGCCCGCGCCAGACATCGCCGCCGCCGCATTTCCCCGCGAGAAGATCCTGATAAGTCGCCAGAATCTCCCGCGTTTCCACGCCCGATTCTTCGAGCAATTCGACGCGGAACGTCCGCAAACCCGCTTGAAGGCAGTCGGTGAAGGAGGCCGCACCGGACTGCGGCACCGCATTGTAAAGCGTGTTCCGGCAACCGACATCGGCCCGGAGCGGGTGTTCGATCCCGACGCGATCCCGAAGATGCACGCGATGTTTCTCGCACGGCCGACCGCAGTTGGTGTGATCCGTCCCCTCCGACATGAACGCGGCGAAGACACAGTGCTCCATGTGAAACATCGGCATGTGATGATGCAACGTGAGTTCGAACCACTCCGGCGGTGCCACCCGGACCAAGGCGAGGATTTGCGGGATGTTCAGGTCATGCGAAACCGTCAGCCGCCGCAGTCCGAGGCGATGAAAAACGGCTGCCGTGATCGGATTCGCGACATTGAGAGAAAAGTCGCCCAGCGTCGGCAACCCGCGCTCGGCGAAAAACGCAATCGCCCCGACATTTCTCACCAGCACGGCGTCCGGACCGGCATTGGCAATGAGCTTGAAAAAGCCCTCCTCGCCCGCCTTTTGGATCCGTGGCGTCGCCACCGCCAGGGTTGCCCCGCCGGAGGCCCGGACCTGGGCGACGGCGTCCTTGTAACGCCGGATATCCTCGAAATCGACCATCACTTCGCGGATGCCGGCCTCCAACGCCGCGGTCAACTGCTCGCCCGTCCGGCAAAGAACGGTCAGGCACGGCGGGCCGGGGTTGGGTGTCGGTCGCCGGGGAAGAAGTTCGGAGAGTGGGAGGACCGGTTTCGGAGCCTCGTCGCTTTCCAGCAATCGAAAGACCAGCTCGCGACGGAGACGGTTCATTTCCGAAACCGGCAGCAGGACGTCACCGGCCAGGCGATTGTCCAGGTCCCGCAGCGCGAACGGTGTCTCGGCCAGGCGTCCGAAAGAACTCCGCAGGGATTCGTCGCCGAGCGGGCGGGTGCGGGCTGCTTCCAAAGGAAGCCGTGATTCCACAACCACGCCGCGACATGCCACCCGCAAGGGGGTCCCGGCCTCGCCGGTGATGACCAGATCGATCGGCCGTTTCCGATGCTCGCGCCCCTTCAGCTGTCCGGCAAACGTCGCCCGGAGTTCGCGATTGAGGGCCGGATCATCGGTCTTCCAAACCCGCGTTCCCGGCGGAATTTTCGAAAAATCGATGCGCCCGCTCTCGAAAGAAAGCCGCAGACCGCGAATCTCATAAAGTCGGCCGCCCTGCTCGTGTTCCGTGTTGCCTCCGGTGTCGAAAACGATCCCATCGCCCGGCTTGAGCGGCACCGCGGCCGCATCGAGTTCGACGTGATATTGGTCGCAACGAACCACGCGCCCAACATACGCACCCCGTTTCTTTCCGAATCGCGCCGAGACCAGCGCTTGGTGGTTCACACCATGCATCCATCCGGAATAGAGACCGCGGGAAAACGTCATTTCGAGTCGATACCAATCCTCGGGATCCGGCTCGACCACCCGCCCGGCCATCGCAGCATCGAGGGCCTTGCGATAAACAGCCGTAACCGCCGCGACATATTCGGGGGATTTCAGGCGACCCTCAATTTTGAAACTCACCACGCCCCGCTCGAGGAGCGCCGGGATTTCGCGCACGGCGGCGAGGTCCTGCGGGGAGAGCAGGTAGCGACGATCTCCAAGATCCTTCAACGCGCCATCGACGATCATTTCATAAGGCATCCGGCAGGCTTGGGCACATTCGCCGCGATTGGCACTCCGCTGCCCGAGAGCTTCGCTGGTCAGACATTGTCCCGAATACGCTACGCAGAGCGCCCCGTGCACGAAAACCTCCAGCGGCAAGAGCGGCGGGAATTTTTCCAGTTCGCGGAGGGAGAGTTCCCGCGAGAGGACGACTTGTTTCACGCCAAGGTTCTCGGCAAACCGAACACCCTCGGGCGACGTGATCGTCATCTGCGTGGAGGCATGCACGCGGAGACCGGGGAACATTCGTCGCGCCATCTCCGCCAGCCCGACATCCTGAATGATCACCGCATCGACGCCCGCCGTAGCGAGCAGCTCAAGTTCCCCGGCCGCGGCTGAAAGCTCGTCGGGAAAGATCAGGACATTCAGGGCGACATAGGCCTTTACGCCGTGGCGGTGCAGAAACGAGACGACTTCCGGAAGCTCGGACTCCCGGAAATTGTCCGCACGCATCCGGGCGTTGAAGCGCGGGAGCCCGAAATACACGGCATCCGCACCATTGGCCACCGCCGCACGCACGCACTCCCAGTCACCGGCGGGAGAGAGCAATTCAGGGTCCGGATCCATCCGTTATTCTTTACCACAGGGTCGGTCCGGAAAATAGTCCACGTTTTTTATGTTACAAAATCGTAACATTCGCGACCCTTGACGGGCTGTCCCAAAAATCCACGATCTCGCCCCCTATGGATTGTCGTACCTGTGTCCAACGTCGTATTACCCCTCTCCTCGCAGCCGTCACCAGTCTGGCCCTGACCGGGTTGGGGCAAGCCGGCGAGCCCGTATCCGAGCCCACCGCTCCTCCGGCCACGCCTTTGGCGGATTGGTGGAATGGCAAAAACATGACCGGCGATTGGTTTGGTGGCCGGGACGCGTTGGATGAAATCGGCCTGAAGTTTACCGGCCGCTATTACGGCGCCTTCTTCGGCGTCGTGGACAGCCAGCGTGGATCGCGGGGATTCTGGGATCAGGGCATCGAGTTCGGAGCCGAGCAAAACTTCGGAAAGCTCCTCGGCGTGGAAACACTCAAGGGCGTGCGGGGCTTTGGAGTATTCCGCTACCGCGACTCGCAAGCCGCGGCGGACCCGAATCAATTTGTCCGCGCGAATTCCATGTTCAATCCTTCCAACTGGATTTCCGGCACGCAGTTCCGCGTGCTGGCATTCGGTTTGGAAATCGGCACCAGCGATCTTCTGCCGGTGAAAGACATGTTTGTCCTCCGCGGCGGGTGGCTCCAGCCCCAGCGCGAATTCATCGATCAGCCGCTCTCGAAGCTGTTCCTCAACAACGCGGTGAACAGCGCCAAGGGCGTCGGCGGCAATATTCCGTTTTCCTCCAGCTTCTCGACGTGGGGCGGAACACTCCGGGTCCAACCGGTCGAGTGGCACTACGTCAAAGGCGGCCTCTTCATGTCCTACCCGCAGGCCACGGCCAGTTCGAACCACGGTCTCGCCTTCGAGGGCTTCGGACCGGATCCGAGCCAAAACGGCCTCATGGCCATGCTGGAGACCGGCTTTACCCCGAAGATCGGCACATCGAAGCTTCCGGGCAAATACGCCGCCGGCCTGTATTACTACGGCGGCGAAAAACCATCGTTCAACGGGACCGACAACTACGGCCAATACGGATTCTACTTCCAAGCCGACCAGATGGTTTACCGGGAGCCGACTCCGACCGAAGAGACACCGCTGGCCAAAGGTGCCTCCGATGCGAAGAGCTTCAAACAGCCCGTGGCCGATGCGCCGAAGCTGTCCGAGCAAGGTCTGAGCGTTTTCAACCTCCTCACCTTCGCCCCGAAGTATAACAATACCTTCCCGTTCTACTTCCACTCGGGTCTCGTTTACACCGGCCTCATCCCCGGTCGCGACAAGGACCAAACCCTGTTCTCGATTGCTTACGGTTCCTACAGCACCGCCAACATCGAGGCTCTCCAGACCCGCGGCGTTGCCAACCAGCCGAACTACACGATTTTCCTCGAGGGAGGATATCGCGTTGCGATCAACAACTGGGCGTTCGTCCAGCCGTTTGTCCAATACGTTGTCCGCCCGAGCGGAGCCGCAAACGTCCAGAACGCCACCATCCTCGGGTTCTCGACCGGCGTCACCTTCTAAGTCGGGTCCACCGCCCGGCCCGGAGCAAATCCCGGGCCGGGCGGCGACTTCGGGATTGATTCTCCGTTCGGATTCCACTTGGCTTTCGCAACTCCGCCTCATCCCATTGTCACCCATGCGTTCGCTCCTCGCCCTTTTTCCCGTCCTTCTCCTCGCCGCCTGCAAAACGCCGGAACGCACGCCCACATGGGATGTTCCCCTGACCCTTCAAACCATCGGTCCCGCCTACGCGGATTACGCAATCGAAACCGTTGATCGCAACCGTGACGAACGCCTCACCATGGTCGAATGGACCACCGCCGGCGGCACACCCCGCAGCTTCGAACTCGTCGATGAAAACCGGGACGGTGTTGTCACCCGCACGGAACTGATCCGCTTCGGCTCCAGCACGGCCTTTTTCGACAAAGTCCGCCGTTACGCCGACTTCAACTCCGACAGCAAATTGACTCCACGGGATTTCCGATCCCCAGCCGGCATTCGGCTCCTCCGCCACGAGTTTTAGGCAATCAACGGGGGCACTTCTCCCTTGACCAGCCTTGCCGTTCCAAAGAACGGTTGACCCACAACACGTCTCCCCCGCTGGATCACCGGAGCCGTGCTTGTCGCATTTCTCACCAGTTGCGCCGCTCCGACCAAAGGTTCGCGCGTTTCCCGCGGAGCGGAGAACCAAATGCGCCGACTCGAAGTGGCCGGAGCCAAAGTCGGGGACATCAAAGCCGTTCTACGAAAGTTTCCGCAGGCCAAGAAGATTTCCTTTGATCGCAAAGACATCGAGACCTGCCAGATCTACAAGCCGAATCCACAAATTTCGATGTTGGTTCTGAGCTTCCGCGACGGTCGCGTGTGGAAAATGGAACTGCACTATTTTGATGGCCCGACCAAGCGCGCCCTCCGCGGTGCTGGCGGGTGAAACGGACTTCGCGATTTTCTCATAATGCGCTATGGACCGCCTGTCAAGACCGGCCCCAATGTCCCGCAACTCAACGCGCTCCCCGGTCTGAACTCCGGCTACGCCAAGTTTGACGGCGTGTGGGATTTCCCACGAATTCCCCGCCAAATGCATTTCATCACCCTGGCCGATGCCAAGGGCGGCGTGGGGGGTGATCACGTTTATCGATTCCTCGCCACGCAAGAAACCGCCGATGCCGGGAACGACCGTCGATCCGCTCTCCCAGATGGCACCCAATCCGGGCTTCTAACCCTCGCTGCCCCGCCGTGGAGACCTTTTTGCATCCCATCGGAGAAAAATATTGCACAGCTCGGATCGCGGAGGCTAACTTCCCTTCCCCCTTTCCAAAGGAGTCTTAGCTCAATCGGTTAGAGCGCCGCCCTGTCACGGCGGAGGTTGCGGGTTCGAGCCCCGTAGACTCCGGTTTTTCTCCCTCCCTGATTCCCCCCCCGCCAACATGCAACACTTCCGATTTCAAGGTTGCTTTTCCTTTCTTGGACGCGCAGCTTTTTGGGAATTGTTCCTGACTTCATGACCACAGCCCTCGATCAACTGAAGAAGTTCACCACCGTCGTCGCCGACACCGGAGATTTCGAATCCATTCGCGCCTACTCACCGCAGGACGCCACGACCAACCCGACTCTCATTTTCAAGGCCGTTCAGCAGGAGGAATACAAGCCCCTGCTTGAAAAAGCCATCGCCGACAATCGCAACGGTTCCCTTTCCGGCCCTGATCTCCTCAAAAAGATCATTGACGACCTCTTAATTGCATTCGGCCGTCGGATTCTCGAGATCGTTCCCGGCCGGGTCTCGACCGAAGTGGACGCCCGCCTGTCGTTTGATGTCCAAGGAACGGTGGAAAAAGCCCGCTACCTCATCGGCCTCTACGAAAAACAAGGCACCCCGCGTGAACGCATTCTCATCAAAATCGCCTCCACTTGGGAAGGCATCCGGGCCGCCGAGATTTGCAGAAAGGAGGGCATCCACTGCAACCTCACGCTCCTTTTCTCGCTTCCCCAAGCCATCGCCTGTGCAGAGGCCGGTGTTCGCCTGATCTCGCCATTCGTCGGACGGATCTACGACTACTACAAGGCTACGACCGGAAAGGAATATCATGGAGCCGAGGATCCGGGCGTGGAGTCCGTTCGCAAGATTTTCACCTACTACAAAAAGTTCGGCTACGACACCCAGGTCATGGGAGCAAGTTTTCGGAACACCAGCCAGATCGTGGAACTCGCCGGATGCGACCTCCTCACGATCAGCCCCGATCTCCTTGCCCTTCTCCAGAAGTCCGACGAGCCGGTGACGAAGAAACTCGATGTCGAGGCCGCCAAGGCCGATGCCGTCGAAAAGATCTCTTTGGATGAGAAAACTTTCCGATGGATGCTTAACGAAGACCCAATGGCCACGGACAAATTGGCAGACGGCATTCGCAAGTTCGGGGCCGACATCGTGAAATTGGAGGCGATGATCGCCAAAAGCCTCTGATGCCCATTCGCATGAAACTCCTACCCGCTCTCCTCACGGCTCTTGTCCTCAGCGCGACCTCCGTTTTTGCCACCGTCACCGCCTCGGACCATCCCGGCTCGCTGCCGGTTCTCCTCGGACAGGACCACGTTCGGAAAGACCTCGGCCTGACCGCCTCGCAGGCCCGGGCGTTGGACAAGATTCGTTCCGACTTCCGCCGTAGTGCCCGAAAGCTTGCTGCGTCCAGCACAGGGACTCAGGCGGCATTGGATGCCCTGATCTCTTCGACAAATGGCAAAGCACTTGCTGTTCTCACACCGCAACAGCGCACACGGGTGATCGAGATCCAGCACCAACTTCTCGGCTCCACCATGCTCGTCTCGCCGACAGTTCAGAAAAAACTCGACCTCAAACCCTGGCAGGTCGATGCCATCGAGAAGATCCGATCCAAAGGCGTCGAGTTCGTAGGACAGGTGAATGGCTGGTATCAAAACGGCGACATCACTCAGACCGAGCGTCTGGAATTGCTCCGCGACCGCCGCCTCGCCCAAGCGCGCGCCATGGAGATCCTCCTGAGCCCGGCTCAACGGCGCGCTCTCACGGCGATGCAGGGCAAACCACTTCCCAAGACCTAACGTTTTTCATGGCCACCCCCATGTGCCTTGCAGGTAGCAGCTCGAACGGGCAACCGGTTGCCTGCTCCGCCGGGACACCGAAGGCCGCTCGCCCCCCCTCATCTCATCGGCGCGCCGGCGCGTCGGTTCTCCGCGGTGAAGTTTGACATTTCCAGGCCGCCCTCCCCTCTTCGGGATGCGATCTACATCGGTCTCTCAATCCTGCTCTGCTTCATCGCATCGGCCTACTTCATTTACAACCAGGCGAGCGCACGGAACAATATTCACAACCGCCAGCGGTTGGAATCTTTGGCGTGGCGGACAGCCACGGCGCTCGATAGCGCTCGGCATGATGAGATCTCGCGACTTTCCCTCGGTGAGCTCGATAGCGCCGTATATTCGGAAATTCAGCGGCCGTTGCTCGAGGCCAAAGTCGCAGAACCCATCGTCTCGCGTGTTTTCACCGTAACGTTCGAAGGAAACCTGCCGCGGATGGTGGTGGACAGCGAAGGATTTCCTCCACGTTCGTGGGAGCGCTTGCCGAGCACACCGGGCAAAAGCGGCGACTTCACCAAGGAGACGATGTATTTTTGCGCTCTTTCGGTGCAAAATACCGGCAAAGGCTGGGTCGGTGAAATCGCCTACCCGGGAGCTCCCGAATCGCTGGTCGTCGCCATGGTTCCTCTCGTCACCGGTCCTGACCGCTCGCGCGGTGTGCTCGTCGTCGAGTCCACCAGCGCCAAACTCCAGCCGACGTTGGCTTCCCTTCGCTCGGCGGCCATTTCCTCCGTTCTGATCGGGTGCGTGGTCTCCCTCACCGTCGCGCTTGCCGTTTACTCCTATCGCCGGAGGAACATCATGGACGAGGCCCGGCTCAACCTCTTCGAAAATGCCGAGCGGGCTTTGGTTCAGGCCATCGGAGAGGCGATCTATCACCTCGACCGGCACGAAGGAACGATCAAGTGGCAGGGAAATCTAGCCGGACTCGGCTGGAAGTCCCCCGAGGATCTTCCAAAAACGCGAGAGGCTTGGATGCAAAGTATTCATCCCGAAGATCTTCCCGCCTGCCTGCGAGCTTGGGCGGATGACGCGGGACCCAAGTGGAACGTGGAATACCGCATCCTTGGCAACGATAATCGCACCCACTGGCTCCTCGACCGCGGTCAGCGTTTGGAGGCCTCGGGGCACCACGGTCTGGCGGTCGGCACGATTCTCAATATCACCCCTCTCCGGGAGACCGAACGGCGTCTCCGTGATGTCGCTGATGCGGCGGGTGAGTATATCTGGGAAGTGGACTCGAGCGGGCACTTCACATTCCTATCCGAACGGGTTGAAGATGTGCTCGGCTACCCGGTCGAAAAACTTCTCGGCCGTCATCCTCTTTCCTTCGTTCCGCCGGAAGATGTGGAAGATGTGCGTCGTCGCTCCGAAACGCTTGTCGAACGCCGCTCCATTTTCCGTGACTTTGAGCACCGGATGCTTCGGGCAGATGGTGAAATCATCTGGCTGAGCATCAATGGAGTTCCCGTGTTCGACATCAAGGGTGGTCTCGGCGGCTTTCGCGGAGCCGGCTTGGACATCACCTCCAGAAAACGAGCCGAACAGGAACTGATCCGCGAAAAGGAAGCCGCCCTTGCCGCCGATCTCGCCAAGAATGAATTCCTCGCGGTGATGAGCCATGAAATCCGCACTCCACTGAACAGCGTTCTCGGATTCGCCGACCTCCTCACCGAAACACCACTCGATCCGGCCCAACGCGAGCAAATCGAAATGATTCGCCGCAGCGGAGACGCCCTGCTCGTTCTGCTGAACGATATTCTCGACTTCTCCCGGATCGAATCCGGAAAAATGCCGATCCAGCCAACCCCGGTCGATATCCGCTCGTGTCTCGGCGATGTCGTTGATCTCTACCGGGCCACGGCACAGTCGAAAGGCATTTCTCTCACGATTCAGATTGACGACGAAGTGCCGCCCAACCTGTGGACCGACGCCGGACGTCTCCGACAGATTTTGCTGAATCTCATCGGCAACGCCGTCAAGTTCACCCCGTCCGGCGAAGTCGCGGTCCGTGCTACTCGGGGAGAAATGGTCCCTCGTGACGGGCGCTTCCCACTGCGTGTCGAGGTTCTCGACTCCGGCATCGGCATTCCACCCGACAAGGTCGCACGACTTTTCAAACCTTTTTCGCAGGCCGATTCTTCAACGACACGCCGCTTCGGCGGGACCGGTCTCGGCTTGGCGATCTGCAAACGCCTGGCCGAACTCCTTGGCGGCCATGTCCAACTCTTCTCGTCCTCACCATCCGGGAGCCGGTTCGCACTGGACTTGGCGCTTGTCGTCGTGCCGTCGGCCGAGGTCGACGACCGGATCACGCATGCTCAATCCCACGCCGCGGTCGGTCACTTCTCAGCGCCGCGCATCTTGGTCGTCGAGGACAACAGCGTCAACCGTATGCTCGCCCAGCGGATGCTTCTTTCGCTCGGCTACGAAAGCGACAGTGCCGAGGATGGCCTCCGGGGGTTCGAAGCCCATTGCCGCAAACCCTACGATATCATCTTCATGGATCTTCAAATGCCCACGATGGATGGCGTCGAGGCGGCAGCAAAGATTCGCGAGTTCGAAAAACAATCCGATGGCGTTCGCCCGGCCCACATTATTGCCCTGACCGCCGATGCCATGTCGGGCGACCGCCAGCGATGCATGGACGCCGGAATGAACAATTACCTCAGCAAACCCATCCGGCGCGCCGACGTCGCGTCAGCCATCGATTCCGCTCTTCAAAGCCTCGGCTCATCCCGCGCACCCGAACCGGTCGCCTGATTCAGGGCGACACCAGTTGCTCGTAAAGATCTGCGGTCTGACGAGCAATGGCGCTCCAAGAAAAAACCTTCTCCGCACGCTCACGTCCGGCTTTTCCAAAGGCGATCCTCTTTGCGGGGTCTGCCATGAGTTCATTGACCCGCGTCGCAAGGTCCCGGGCGAAACGCTCGGGATGAAGCGGCTCGAACGGACTTTCCTTCATTTGCTCCACCTGAACAAGGAAGCCCGTCTCTCCCTGCCGGACGACTTCCGGAATTCCCCCGACCGCACTGGCCACAACGGCCGTTCCGCAGGCCATCGCCTCGAGATTGATGATCCCGAACGGCTCGTAGATCGACGGACAGACAAAGACACCGGCATTCGAGTAGAGTTCGATTTTCGAGCGATTATCCAACATCTCTTCAATCCAGATCACTCCCGGCCTCGCCCGTTGGGCCGCCGCGACGGCCGCTTTCATCTCGGCGGCGATCTCCGGCGTATCCGGTGCGCCGGCACACAAGACGACCTGAAAGCCCGGATCAAAATGGCGGATTGCATGCACGAGATGCGTGATCCCTTTTTGCCGGGTGATCCGTCCGACGAACAGCACATACGGCTCGTGCGGGTTCACTCCAAGCCGCTTGAGAGCCGCCACCGACTTCGTGGGGTGATATTCGTTCGGATCGATGCCGTTGTAGATGATGTGAACTTTGGCGGGATCGATGTTGAAAAATTTGTCGAGGTCCTTTCGTGTCTCATGCGACACTGCGATCACGGCATCCGCCATTTCGAGCGCCGTCTTTTCAAGCCAGCAGGTGAAATCATACCCGCCCCCGAGTTGCTCCCGTTTCCACGGCCGCATCGGCTCCAAAGAATGCACCGTAACGACGAGTGGCAGGCCGTAGTTGATTTTCGCCAAAATCCCACCGAGGTGCGAATACCAGGTGTGACAGTGAACCACGTCCGCATGGATCGCCGTCGTGTTGAAGTCCAGGCACCGCTGAAGCGCTCCAAAAACCGGCCGCAGGGGTTCCGGACACGTATAGGCGTTCGAGACAAGGCCGAAACCCAGCACCGAAAGATCGCAACACACGGCATTTTGATCGCCAAAGCAGCGGACTTCGACAGGCATCAGGCGGGCCAGTTCACGGCTGAGATACTGGACATGGACACCCGCCCCGCCGTAAATGCGGGGAGGATACTCGTTGGTGAGGAACAGCGCTTTCATGAAAATGATCGGGGATCCGACGCGTCAGGCTCCGCCACCCAGCAGCCAGGTAACCCGGCCGTCGGTGGGAGCCACGGCCGCCGAAGGGTATGACGAATGACCGCCGAAGACCTCTTGCAGAACGGCTTCCTTGCCAATGCTGTTCACAAGAAAACAGACATGGCGGGCGGCGTTCAGCAGCGGGTAGGTAAACGTCAGGCGGTGGGTGGAAAACTTGGGCACATAGTTCGCGACGACCAGCCGGTTCGTCACCGTGAGCGCCTCGGTTCCGGGAAAAAGAGACGCCGTGTGGCCATCATCGCCCATCCCCAGCAAAATGAGGTCGTGCCGGTAGTGCTCGCTTCGGGCAAGGAGTTCTTTTTGATAATCGGCGGCCGCCGTCGCCGGGTCATCCTCGCCACGCAGGCGCAGAATGTTTTTTGAAGGAATATCGATACGGTCGAAAAGCGCCTCGCGGGCCATACGGTAATTGCTCTGGTCACTGTCCGGCGGCACACACCGTTCGTCCCCGAATGTGATTTCCCAATTCGCCCAGGGCGTCTTCACGCCCGCAAGCGCTTCATAGACCGGTCGCGGCGTGTTGCCGCCACTGAGCGCAATGCGGAAAACTCCACGGGCCGCGATGGCCGCCTCGGCGTCTCGAAAGATCAGGTCGACCGCGTCGGGAACAAATTGGGAGGTGTGCTGGATGGATGGCGTCATGGGGACATTAAGCGTGCCGGGACAAGAAATTGCAACTGTCCGCCTCCGGCATGGACGGACGGCAGTTCGATGGCGATGAGAGAAGCTTTTCGAATCTTGAGCACGTCGGAATGTTCGATTCCCAGCAGTCGGGCGATGGTATCGCCGAAATCCGGTTCGTGTCCGACAAGCAGGACGGCTTTTTTGGTCACCGCTTCTCGAAGACGCTCCAGGCACTGGTCGGGCGACATTCCACAGGCCAGCCACGGACAGATGGTCACCTCGACACGAAGCGCGCGCGCCACGATTTGCGCGGTCTGCCTCGCGCGGACCACAGGACTGCTCCAAAGGACGTCCGGTACCAAACCCGCCCGTCGACAAAACGAGCCGGCCCGTACGGCCTGTTCCACGCCTTTCGGCGTGAGCGCACGATCAAAATCCGTACGCGCGGACGCCTCGGCTTCCGCATGGCGGAGGAAACACGCGAGCACGGCGCTTACATGCTCATCCCGCCATCCACAGCCAGAACCTGGCCGGTGATGAACGACGCTTCCGAACTTGCGAGAAAAGCCACCGCCGCCGCGATCTCTT
>CAZEYT010000043.1:0-23140 GCA_964516295.1 uncultured Chthoniobacterales bacterium
GTCCCACCCGATCCTCTTCCCCATTCCGAAGGAAGTGAAGATCACGGGGGCCGACAACACGAAGATCACCATCGAAGGCGTTGACAACCACGTGGTGGGTCAATGCGCCGCCGACATCCGCGCCTATTATCCGCCAGAGCCCTACAAGGGCAAAGGCGTGCGCTTCGTCGGGGAAAAAATTCGCCGCAAAGAAGGCAAAACCGTCCAGTAAGCCATGTCTGCCACCGACAAACGCAAACTCCGTCATACCCGCCTGCGCAAAAAGCTTGCGGGAACCACCGCGCGCCCGCGCCTCAGCATCCATTTCTCGGGCCGTCACATCAACGCCCAGGTCATCGACGACGAGTCGGGTGCGACCATCGTCTCCGTCCACACGACGGAAGCCGGGCTGAAGGGATCCAAGACAGCGGCCAATGTCGCCACCGCACAAAAAGTCGGCAAGCTCGTTGCCGAACGCGGTGCGGCCAAAAACATCAAGCAGGTCGTTTTTGATCGCGGCGGCTTCAAATACCACGGCAAGGTGAAAGCCCTCGCCGATGCAGCCCGCGAAGCCGGGCTCGAATTCTAAATCATATCATGCCTCCGAAACCCAGAGACCGTAGAAATTCCTCCTCCGAACCGAAGGAGCCGAAGGAAACGACAGAAAAAGTCGTTTTCATCAACCGCTGCGCCAAGGTCGTCAAAGGCGGCCGCCGCTTCAGCTTCAGCGCCCTCATTGTGTCGGGCGATCAGAAGGGCAAAGTCGGCGTCGGCTTCGGCAAGGCCAACGAGGTCAGCGAAGCCATTCGCAAGGCGACCGAAGCCTCGAAGAAGCGCATGATCAAGATTGCCGTTCAAGCCAACACGATCCCGCACGAAGTGCTGGGTGAGTTCGGCGGCGGGCGCGTCCTGCTGCGTCCGGCCTCGCCCGGAACCGGCGTCATCGCCGGCGGTGGTGTCCGTGCCGTCCTCGAAGCGGTCGGCATCCGCGACGTCCTCGCCAAATCCCTCGGCTCGAGCAACCATGCCAACGTCGTCCAAGCCACGATTGCCGCTCTGGTCCAACTCCGCCAAAAAGACGAAATTTTCCGCCTCCGCGGCAAGACCGTAAAGGTCAAGACCGAAGCAGCGGAGCCAGTTGCTGCCTGATTCCATGAGACTTCACGACCTCAAACCCAATCCCGGTGCCAAGCACCGCCGCAAACGCCTCGGTATTGGCGAAAGCTCCGGAAAAGGCAAAACTTCGGGCAAAGGCCACAAAGGTCAGAAAGCCCGCTCCGGTGGCTCCATCCGCCCAAGCTTCGAAGGTGGCCAGATGCCGATCTTCCGCCGTCTGCCCAAGCGGGGCTTCAGCAATGCCGCGTTCAAAACCACCTACGGCGTCGTCAACCTCGATGCCTTGGAGAAAAACTTCTCCGCCGGGGATTCCGTTACCGAGGACACTCTCCGCAAGGCCGGCCTGATCAAAGGTCGCTTCGATGGTGTCAAAATCCTCGGACGTGGCGAGCTGACGAAATCGCTCATCATCTCGGTGGACGAAGTGAGCGCCTCCGCCAGGGAGAAAATCGAAAAAGTCGGCGGCACCATCGCCCTCCCGAAGGCCGATCCGGCCGCCTGATCCGACCTCCGAGAAAATCTCCCGGATGATCGCCGCCTTCGCCAACATCTTCAAGATCCCCGAGCTGCGCACCCGCGTGCTCTTCACGCTGGCGATGATTGTCGTCATCCGAGCGGGATCTGCGATCACCACTCCGGGCGTGAACGCCGAGGTTCTGCGTCAATGGTTTCTCGACACCGCCGACGCGGCGTCGGCCGGTGGCGTTGCGGCCCTTTTCAACCTCTTCAGCGGCGGAGCTCTCGCCAATTGCGCGATCTTTTCGCTTGGCGTGATGCCTTACATCACCGCCTCGATTATGATGCAGCTTCTCACGGCGGTCGTCCCGCGGTTGGGCAAGCTCTCGCGTGAAGATGGCGGACGTCAGAAGATCACCCAATACACCCGCTACGCGACCCTGGGGCTTTGCGTTTTCCAAGGCTACCTGCTCGCCCGTTCCTTCGAAAACCCGCAGGCCAATCCGTTCCTGCCGGGGATCATGGATACGATCAACAAGCTGGGCATGAACCTGGTCTCCGAGCCGGGTCTCGCCTTCCAGTTCACCACCATTATCACGATGATGGCGGGGACGATGCTTTTGATGTGGATAGGCGATCAGATCACGGATCGCGGAATCGGAAATGGCGTCTCGTTGATCATTACCGTCGGCATTCTGGCCCAGCTGCCCGCGGGTCTGATTCAAGCATGGCGCACTTTTGTGCCCACGGCGGAGTCGGCTCAGACGGCCGTCAGCCCGGTTGTCCTCGTTTTGATGGTTGCGTTCCTGATCATCGTCATTGCCGCGGTCATTGCTGTGACGCAAGCCCAACGCAAGATTAGCATCCAGTATGCAAAGCGTGTGGTCGGCCGAAAGGTTTATGGCGGTCAGACGCAATACATGCCGCTCAAGATCAATTATGCGGGTGTCATGCCGATCATCTTCGCGCAAGCCATCCTTCTTTTCCCGTCGACGATTTTCAACATGGCCTTCCCCGGCCAGCGCTGGGCGCAGGAGCTTTCAAACCAACTCACCTATGGCTGGGTGCATTATGTTCTCTATGGCATAATGATTTTCTTCTTCAGCTATTTTTGGGTCGCCACGCAGTTCCAACCGGTCCAGATCGCGGATGATTTGAAAAAATACGGTGGATTCATTCCCGGCGTACGCCCCGGCAAGCCGACGGCGGATTTTCTCGACTACACGATGACTCGCCTGACCTTCGCAGGCGCAGCCTTCCTCACCATCATCGCGGTTCTTCCGCAGATGCTCACCCAGGGTCTCCAAGTTCCCTACATGACGTCGCAGTTCTTCGGCGGCACGGGTCTTCTGATCATTGTCGGCGTCGTGCTGGACACGATGCGGCAGGTGGAGACCCATTTGCTCCAGCGCCATTACGACGGATTCCTGCGCAAAGGCCGCATCCGTGGGGCGCGCGAAACCCGGAATCGACTCGGCTCCGGTGCCGTTCTGGATGATCAGACCATTGTCTGGATGTGGGCAGGCCTCGGAATTTTGGTCATCATTGGCGTGACCATCTATCTCGCGACGCAAATTTAGCGTCGGCCCGGGCATTGAAAAATCGCATCGTCCTGCTCGGTCCGCCCGCCTCTGGCAAGGGCACGCAAGCCTCCCTCTTGGGAGCGGCGTTCGGTATCCCGCATACCTCCACCGGCGCCATGCTCCGA
Organism: uncultured Chthoniobacterales bacterium; assembly: GCA_964516295.1. Taxonomy (GTDB): domain Bacteria; phylum Verrucomicrobiota; class Verrucomicrobiia; order Chthoniobacterales; family Terrimicrobiaceae; genus CAZEYT01. Next base: position 3,260 of record CAZEYT010000043.1, read on the forward strand.
GCGGAGCGGGCGAAGGGAACGGAGATCGGACGCGAGGCGGACTCTTACACAAGCCGCGGCCTTCTCTTTCCGGACGAGCTGGCTTTGCGCGTTGTCGAGCAGTGGATCGATGGGAGGAGCCGGTTCATTTTGGATGGCTTTCCCCGAACGCTCGGCCAGGCCGTGGCCTTTGATGATCTCCTGAATCAGAAAGAACTTCATTTGGACATCGTGTTCTTCCTGGATCTTGCGGACGACGAAATCCGCCGCCGCATGCTCGGTCGTCTGACGTGCTCGCAGTGTGGTGCGGTTTTCAACGAATCGTTCCACAAGATCACGCCCCAAACGCCGTGCCCGCAATGTCAGGGTCAATTGGTGCGGCGAAACGACGATACCGAGGAGGCTTTGGAAGCGCGGTTGGAACAGTATCGCGAGCACACCGTACCGGTGGTTGAACACTATCGCCAGGGCGGGTTCCTCCGGCGGGTCGATGTAAGCCCCGGACGTGATCAGGTTTTCAAAAAGCTCTATGACGATCTCAAGGAGGCCGCATGATTCCGATCAAAGGACCTCAGGACATCGTTAAGATGCGCCGGGCCGGTGAAACCGCTGCCACCATTCTCAACGAACTCGCCGCACGCATCGCCCCCGGGGTCACCACCGGCGAGATCGATCACGCAGCCTCGCAGCTCATGTCCGAGGCCGCTGTGAAGAGCGCGTTTCTCGGCTACCACAAATTCCCGGGCCACATTTGCATCAGCGTGAATGAGGAGATCGTTCACGGCATCGGCGGACCGCGCCGCATTGCTTATGGCGATGTCGTCAAGTTGGACGTGGGTGTCATTCAGGACGGTTTCATTGGCGACACCGCCGCATCCATCCCGGTCGGGATCATCGATCCCGAGGTTGAGAAGCTGCTCACGGTCACCGAGCAAATCCTCGACGGAGCCATCGCCCTTGCCATCCCAGGGAATCGCATCGGCGATGTTTCCCATTTTGTTCAGTCCGAAGCCACCAAACACGGCTATGGCGTTGTCCGCGAATTCGTCGGCCACGGCGTCGGCCGTGCTCTCCACGAAGAACCTCAAGTCCCCAATTTCGGCAAACGCGACACCGGTCCCAAACTCAAGGCTGGCATGACGCTTGCCATCGAGCCCATGATCAACATGGGAAAAGCCGGAGTCCGCGTGCTTGCCGACAAATGGACCGCTGTCACCGTCGACGGCCTTCCGTCCGCCCATTTTGAACACACCATACTCATCACCGACAACCAGCCCGAAGTATTGACATGGCCAAGAAAGACGCTATTGAAGTAGAAGGCAAAGTCGTCGAGCTGCTGCCGAACACCATGTTCCGTATCGAACTGGCGAACGGGCACCGCATCCTCGCTCACATCTCGGGAAAAATGCGCCTGAACTTCATTCGCATCCTCCCGGGCGACAAAGTCATGGTGGAAATGTCCCCCTACGACCTGTCAAAAGGCCGGATTACCTACCGGCACAAAAACGAAACGCCGATTAATCACTACCGAAGAAAATGAAAGTCCGAGCCTCCGTCAAACGCCTTTGCGAAGCGTGCAAGATTGTACGCCGCAAGAATGTCATCCGCGTGGTCTGCAAAAACCCACGTCACAAACAGAAACAGGGCTGAGACGCGTCTCGCCGAATTTTTACTTACTGAATTATGCCACGCTTACTTGGAGTCGACATCCCCGGCGACAAACGCATCGAAGCCTCGCTGCCCTACATTTATGGAATGGGTCCGAGCAACACGAAGAAAGTTCTCGAACAGGCGAACATTGATCCCAATGTGCGCGCCAAGGATCTCTCACCCGAGCAATTGAACGCGATCATCCACGCAATCAATGCCAACAAGATCGCCATTGAGGGCGACCTGCGCCGGGAGGTGCAGGGCAATCTCAAGCGCCTGCAGGCCATCAACTGCTACCGTGGCATCCGCCACCGCCGCAGTCTCCCGGTCCGCGGACAGCGCACTTCCACCAACGCCCGGACCCGCAAAGGCCCGCGCAAGACCGTCGGCGTCCAGCGCAACAAAGACGCCAAAGCCGGCAAAGTCTAATACAAATCACTGACCATGGCCGAAGAAAACACTCCCACTCCCGAGACCCCGGAGACCGCCGCGACGTCCGAAGCCGCCGCCGCCCCCGAGGCAGCCGCCGCTCCTGCGAAGAAGAAGGCCGCTCCCAAGAAAAAAGCCGATACCGCCGCCCCGGCTGCTGATGCCGCTCCGGCCGACACCCCGGCTGCTGCCGCTCCCGCCGCAGAAGCTCCCGCTGCGGCCAAGGCTCCAAAAGCCAAGAAGGATAAAAAGGAAGCCGCCGCTTCTGCCGCTCCGGCTCCCGTCAGCATCTCGCTCGACGATACGATCGAACCGATCAAGATCGTCAAAGCCAAAGGCAGCAAGAACGTCACGCAGGGCATCGCCCACGTGCAGGCCAGCTTCAACAATACGATTGTCAGTATCACCGACCTCCGTGGCGGTGTGATTGGCTGGTCGAGCGCCGGCAAATGCGGGTTCAAGGGCTCGCGCAAGAGCACGGCTTATGCCGCTCAAATGGTTGCCCAAGATGCCTGCCGCCAAGCCATGGGACACGGCCTGAAAGAAGTGGAAGTTCGCGTCAAGGGCCCCGGTGCCGGTCGCGAATCCGCCGTCCGTGCCATGCAGGCGATCGGACTGGACGTCACGGTCATCCGCGATGTGACTCCGGTGCCCCACAATGGTTGCCGGCCGCCGAAACAGCGCCGCGTCTGATCCATTCGAAATTCGGAATTAGGAATCATTAAAAATGGCTCGTTACACAGGACCCAAAACAAAAGTCAGCCGCCGCTATGGTGTGCTCATCAGCGGATCGCCGAAGGCATTCGAAAACAAAAACTATCCTCCGGGGCAGCACGGCCCGAAGGGCTCCCGACGCAAGCAGAGCGATTACTCAATCGCGCTCGCCGAAAAGCAGAAGCTCCGTCACCAATACGGAGTGCTGGAGCGTCAGTTCCGCCGTTATTTCGACATCGCCAGCCGTCGACGTGGTGTGACGGGTGAGATTTTGCTTCAACTTCTCGAGACCCGTCTCGACAATGTCGTTTACAAACTCGGTTTTTCCAAAACCCTCCGCGGTGCGCGCCAGATGGTTGCCCATGGTCACGTGGCGGTGAATGGCCGCAAGTCGGACAGTGCCTCGATGAGCGTGAAGCCCGGTGATGTCGTCTCGATCCGACCCGGCGAGAAATCCAAGCGCCTTGGTCAGCGCGGTGTCGAGTTGACCCAGATCGCCACCGTTCCCGATTGGCTGACGGTGGACAAAGAAAACCTGAGTGGCACTGTGGTTCGCGTGCCGAGCCGTCAGGAGATCAACCCGATCGTCAACGAGCAGCTCGTCGTCGAACTCTATTCGCGATAACGCGATTCGATTCCAAGAAAAGGCGGAGTGCCCGAAATAGCCTCCGCCTTTTTTGTTGCCCGGATGAGGTTCGCCTATTGGACCGGCGGGAGTTCCTTGTCCCAGTCGGCGTCGACGGACGTGTAGCTCAGACAGCTGATTTCTTCGAGTGAGGTGTTGCCGTTGAGGACCTGGGTCAGGCCCTCTTGGTAAAGCGTTCGAACCCCTTTTCGGAACGCGTGGCGGCGCATGTGGCTTTGCGGTGCATTGAGTGTAATCAAGTCGGCCAGGGTGTTGTCCGACGGGCACATTTCCATGAGGGCGATGCGTCCGGTGTAGCCGCTCTCCCGACACTCCGGACAGCCGTTGGCCGTATAAACAAAAGTCGTCTCCGGAGGGATCGGGATCCGGTTTGCATCGAAGATCGCGCGGATCTCTGGTGTCAGGAGAAGCGGCTTTTTGCAAAAGGCACACAGACGGCGCACCAGTCGCTGGGCTTGGGTTAAGGCCAGTGAATCCGCGAGAAGATAGGGAGGGATGCCCATCGAGACGAGGCGGCTCACGGCCCGCAGACAGTCGTTCGCGTGAAGGGTGGTCAGAACAAGGTGACCAGTGAGCGCGGCATTGATGGCGGAGTTTGCCGTTTCTTGATCACGGCACTCACCGATGAGAATGACATCTGGATCGGCGCGCATCAGACGCCGGAGGCCCTCTGCGAAGTCGATGCCGTTGACGGGATCGGTCTGGGTTTGGTTGAGGCCCTCGACTTCATACTCGATGGGATCCTCGATGGTGTGGATGTTGAGATTGTCGGAGTTGATGCTGTTGAGGAGCGCGTAGAGGGTCGTGGTTTTTCCGCTGCCGGTGGGTCCGGTGACGAGGATGAGTCCCTGATCCCGCCCCATGGCCTCTGTCAGCGTCGAGAGCTGCTTAGGCGCCAAATTGAGCTCGCTAAGCTTTCGCACGCCGTCCTGTTTGTCGAGAAAGCGGATCGTGATTTTTTGAAGATCCTTCCGACAGGGAATGGCGGACACACGGCAGTCAACACGCCGCTTTCCGAGCGTCAGGGAAAATCGGGCATCCTGGGCGTCCTGCCGACGCTGGCCCATGTTCGAATAGTTTTTGATGAGGCTGACAAAGCGCTGAAGCTGTTCCTCGGGACAGGAGTGGATGATCTTTAACTCGCCATCGATGCGGGCGCGAAAGCGGGCCGTGTTGAAAAACTTCTCGATATGCAGATCGCTCGCCCGGCCGGTGATGGCTCGATAGAGTACCCAGTGGACGACTTGTTCCGGCGTGGCATTAATGCTTGAGGGATTGACGCGCTGGATCTCCTGAACGTCTATCTCGACAATGTTTGCGACGTCCGAGTAGGTGAGGTCGCCATCCGGGGACGCGGCGGTTGTGACCGAACGGCTTCGTTCGCGATTGATTGCGGCGATGATCGCCTCGCGTTCGGCCACAACCATCCGGAAAGCGAGCGGGTCGTTTCCGCTGGAGAGCCATTCGTCTTCGAAGGAGAAATTTTCATTGGAGGGAGAGAGGAGAAAAATTGTCTTCGCTCCAATAAACATCGGGTAAACCGCATGTTTTTCGAGAAGCGTCTCGGGAAAGAGCGTCTGCGGTGGGGCGTGTTCGGCGTTGAAGCAGGAATCGCCGGTACACAGGCGGCGCAGAGCGGAAGGGTAGTGACGCGGAAGCGACTTGACTCCCGGAAGGTCGTCTACCGACACTCCGGAAAGATCGCCCCGCGCGGTGAGCATTTTGTTGCGGACGTCGTCCTCGAAAGGATAGACCTGCAGAAGCCAGTCGAGGACCGCGACCGGTGAGCGATCTGCCGGCAGCGGAGTTCTGAGCTGCAGGGGAGGGAGCGCTTCGAGCGGCTGGAGTTCCAGTCGGGCGGCAAAATCGCGGTGCAGGACCTCGTATTTCGATTGGGGAATGAGGACTGGAATCAAAAACTCATCCGGGAGGCCCCAGAAGTCGAGACAGGTCGGATTATAGTGCGCGCAGAGAAGCAGGGGGCCGAGCGTTCCAAAGGGCACCCAATACTCAGGCTCGACGTTTTTTTGAGGGGCGAGACGACGGAAGCAATTTTCGGCGCGGGTCGAGCAATTGGTTCGAAACGGATGAAACGGGAGCAGGCCGAACTTTCGTGCCAGCCACTCGAGGGATTCTTCCGATGCGACGCCGTTGGCAACACCAAGGTGCTCGTGGAGTTCCACGCCCCCTTCTGGCGGCACTGTTCCGCATTCAAAGCCGTTGCTTTGAAGAATCTCGCGAAGGTCTTCCCAGGCTTTCGGCGTCATCATTGGGGCTGAACCGGGGTGTTGGTGAGAAAGTCGGGGCCGGGGGTGCCGCTGAGGTTCAAGAGATCGATTCCTGTCCCCGCGGAGCCAGGGCCGACCAACTGGAACATGTGACCATTCCACACCGCGCGATAGGCGTTTGACGCCGAGGAGGTGTTGAAAACGGCGTGGGAGGGCAAAAACGGGGAGCCGGGTGTCGGGGAGCGGGTATCGCGAAACCGAAGCGAATTATAGATAGCTTGTTCATCCGAGGCGTCGGAGGCCGGAGCCAGAACGAGCTCCCAGTTGGCTTGGTTGAACTGGACGACGGCCCCGTTCAGCCAATTCAGATTTCGCTCCGCCGTCTCCCGACTGGCACTTGGAAGGACACCGGTGATGAGCGGAATGCCGATCACCGCAAGAATACCCATAACAGCCACTACGACGAGGAGTTCCGCCAGCGAATAGGCAGGGGCAGGGTTTCGACAAACAAACGACCTCACGGGAAACTTAGTAGGCAACGGCTGTCCCTTGGGGATTCAGAAGCGTCGCTTTTGACGGAGGATTGATCGATGTCGGGAGCGTGACCTGATAATCCCCAGGCATGAAAGCGGCGAGATTCGTCTCGGCAAAGGCGATGTAGGGCACCAACAAATCAAACCGCCCATTGTTGTCTCTGGTGGACCAGTTGGTTTGTGCGGTCGAGGGGCCAACCGCCTGAATGTAAGAGGCGATGGCCATGTTCAGGGTCTCGGCTCGGGCGCGGGCAAGATTGTCCTCACCGTCCTGCTTAAGTCGGAGGATGTTCGGGATGGCAAGAAAGGTGATGATGCCGATAATCGTGATCGCCGCCAAGACCTCCACGAGGGAGAATCCCATTGGCGCGCCGGTTTTGGGTTGCGGGGTCTCCGTGTTCATAAGTCTCAATAAAGCTCGGCCATGGGAGGGGTCGTGGAATTCGAAGCCCAAGCGGAAAACTGAATGTAACGCCCGGCCCGCTGCATGGCTTCGGAGCGAATCTGATTTGTCGTCGAGAAATTCGTGAAGTGGTTGTAAGTTTGCGGGTGAAGGTAATCGCGAAGAAGCGTGAGTTTCGCTCCTTGGGTCGAGGCGGCGTTGAAAGCGGCCCGCGCCGACGCCAACGAGTTGGTTCCACTGGTATTGGCCGCGATCCACGCGCCGAGTGCCTCCTGAAGAACGACCTGCTGCTGACGGGCAACGACTTCCCGAGACTCCAAGGCGGCATTTGTCACCGTGGAAACGATCAGTGCGCTCAGGATTCCGATGATGGCAATCGCCAAGAGAAGTTCCACCAACGTAAATGAGTCGAAAGGACGCGATACCAAGGTCTGAGAACGGGATGAGATTCTCCCAACCATAGAGTTTTAACTTACGCCGGCGGTCACCGAACCGAAAGGTAATTTTACAATGGTAGCGAGAATATGCTACGTTAAGGAGACGGTCTGTAAATGAGCTTTGCATTCTCCACGGCAAGATAGGTGCTCGCCCCTGTAACGTCGTCAGTAGAGAGCGCATCAACTCGGAAATACGCCAAATTTCCGCCTTGGACGTTAGTTACAGCTAGCCCGTTGGTGAGCAAAGAAATCCAGCTGTCCACCGTATTCGTTCCTGGATGTCCTGCTGCGACTGCCGCTTGAGAAACGCCGCTTAGCATCTGCGCGTTGCGGAGATTTTTTGAGTAATCGGAAGAGCGGATTGTGTTCGAAATCGCAGGAATCGCCAACGCGGCTAGAATTCCAAGCACAGCGACAACAACCAACAGCTCGACCAGACTAAATGCTGTTTCTGAGGGATAGGTGGGTCCAGAGCGGGGCGACTTCATCATCGTCAGACTCCAACATATGGTTGACGAGAATGTGACGCAACCGACAAAAAGAACGCTGCTCAGACTCGGTCGAGCAGCGTTCGCTACAGCCAGAGATCGGCGAATCGTGTTAGGGATTTGGTCTGTAAACCAAGTTGTTGCTTACTACAGTGAGATAGGTAGTCGCGTTAGAGAGGGCGGCTCCTGTGATGCCATCAACCCGGAAGATACCATTGGTTTGCCCGAAACTGTTAGTTACCACGATCCCATTGGTAAGCGCAGATGCCCAGCCAGCGACATCGGTGTAGGCGTTCGTGTGGCCGGCGGCCACTGCGGCCGAGGCAGCTGAGGCGAGGTTTTGAGCATTCCGTCGGTTGGCGGAATCCGTGGCTCCGGAAGTGATATTGGCGATGTTCGGAATCGCGATGGCCGCGATGATCGCGATCACAGCAATGACGACGAGAAGTTCAACAAGGCTGAAGGCTTTTTGAATTGACGGGAGGATGGAGGGTTTTTTCATAACGACTCGATCCTGCGATAAGGTTGTTTAACGGCCAAACACAGGGAACCCGTAATTCTCTCTGAGGGAAAACCTGTATATCAACCACGCAACGTTGCGTGCCTGGGCCCAGATGATTCCGGGGATTTTCCGAAATCGGCCAAAGAATCGTAGATCGGAGAGCACGAGAAGATGGCCGGGAGGAGGGAGGCTCCGAGACAGGTGGCCAGCATCGGGAAAAACAGAGCGTAGGCCCCGGTCATTTCGAGACAGATGACAATGCCGGTGATGGGAGCGCGGACGGTGGCGGTGAAGAAAGCGGCCATGCCCGCGACGGCGAAGGCGAGCGGCGGGGCCATTCCGGGGAAGAGCGCTTCCTGCAAAAGTCCGAAGCCGGCACCGGTGAGAGCTCCGAGCGCGATGATGGGGGCGAAGAGGCCGCCGGGTGTTCCTGCGGCGTAGGAGAGCGGGCCGAGAACAAAGCGAAGAAGGGCCATTCCGAGAAAAATCCCGGCGCCGCCGCCGAGAATGCGCTGCGTGATATCGTCGCCGCCGCCGACCCATTCCGGTGCCATCCAGCCAATTCCGCCGATGAGGAAGCCAATGACGCCCGCCCGAAGCTCGACGGGAACCCGGGAAAGACTTGTCGCGCGTCGGAGAAGAGCCATGAGAAAGGCATTGTAGGCGATGCCGGCGAGACCGATGAGGAGGCCGAAAACCAAAAAAACACCGATGCTCATCGCCGTGGGAGCGACGAAGGTCGCCAGATGGTAATCCTGCGGCATGTGAAAAACGGCCCGCTGGACAAAGCACGCGGCGGTGGCGGCCGTAGCGGCGAGGAGAAATGCGAGCGGAGTGATCTTGCGTTGCACTTCTTCGAGGATGAAGAGTGTCCCGCCGACCGGAGCATTGAACGCGGCGGCGAGCCCCGCGCCGGCTCCGGCGGTCATGAGGGCTTTCCATGCGCCGGGGATCCCGGAAAAAAGCCGTCCGAACTTTTCCCCAACAACAGCGCCCATTTGGACCATGGGGCCCTCGCGCCCGAGAACAAGACCCGAGGAAAGAGCGAGGAGGCCGCCAAAAAACTTCACCGGCAGAACGCCGGCATGACGCGGCATTTCGGAGCCCCGGAGGATTTTTTCCACGTTAGGCACACCGCTACCGCCAGCCGTGGGTGCGAATCGCCGGACCATCCACGCTGCTGCCGCCGCACAGGTCGCGACGGCCAGCGAGGCCAGAAACCAAGCCGCGGGAGCGGGAAAGCCGGCCGACTCGCGGACGAGAACAATGCGAAGCGCGTTTCCTTTTTCCAAACAAACCAAAAAGGCGACACCCAAGATGCCGGTGAGCGCTCCGACCACCGCAGCCCCGGCGATCAGCAGGAACGCATCGCGCCGCCGCGGCGGAAAATCCTCCGGCGAGAAGTTAACTTCTTCCGCGGGGGGGCGTCCGGCGGAATCCATGAGCGGGTCGGATGGCCTAGAGCGACGTGGCCGAGGCGGCTCCGGCTCCCGAAGCGGCCGCGTCGATCTTGCGCAGGATGGGCTTGAATTCCCCTGACCAAGCACCGGCCATCCTCGTGCTGTCTTCGAATCCGGCATCCCCGGCGTCCGTCACGCGAGAAACGCGAACCGAGAGCCGGATATCATTGGTGCCGGGAATCGGCGTCATAAACATCGTCGCACGGACGGTGACCGGCTGATTGTAGCTGCCCCAAACGATGTTGGTGAAGGCACCGCCGGGTTTGTCGAACGAGATGGAGATCGGGTAATTGGAGGCGCTCAGGGAATAGCCATACGCGGGAAACGCCGCCTGGGCGGCGCTCACGATGGCATCCACGTTGGTGTCCGACACAGTCAGACTTCCCATACCTCCAGAACTGGAAACGGGGCTGACCAGACAACCGGAGAGGAGCAAAAGAGCCGTGGCGGCGAGGAGGAATCTCATGGGCGGTATGATGTCAGTTTCGTCGCGTGTTGCAAGATCAGGCCGGACGTTTTCGACGCAGGACGGCCCGGACCTCGTTGAGCGGGAGTGTGTTGATGACATCGCGGCGCGTGAGCCAGCCCTTGCGCGCGGCCCCCACGCCGAAGATCAGATCCTGAAGCCCGGCTGTCGAATGAGCGTCCGGGTTGATGGCGCACTTCACGCCCTTTTCTTTCGCCAGCGGCCACCAACGCCAGTCCATGTCGAGGCGGCGCGGGTTTCCATTGAGTTCGATAATCGTGCCCGTCGCCGCAGCGGCCTCGAGGATGGCGGGGACATCCACGCGGTAGGGTTCGCGAGTCAAGAGCAGGCGGCCTGTGAGGTGACCGAGCATCGTCACGTAGGGATTTTCCATCGCTTTGATGATTCGCGCCGTCATCTCGGCCTCGGACAGTGTGAACGAAGCGTGGACGCTGGCGACGACGTAGTCGAGCGAAGAGAGGACGTCGTCGGAGAAATCCAGGGAACCGTCTTTCAGAATGTCGCACTCGGTGCCGGTGAAAAGAACGAGGTCGTCCGACTGGCTGTTGAGTTCCGCGATGCGAGCCACCTGGGCGGCAAGGCGTTTTTCGTCGAGGCCGTGAGCTTGGAACGAACTTTTGCTGTGGTCCGCGATGCCGAGATACTCGAGGCCGAGTTCCCGGGCGGCGTCCGCCATGTCTTCGAGGCTCGCGCGGCCGTCACTGGCGGTGGTGTGATTATGGAAGGTTCCGCGGAGGTTTTGCCAATCGATCAGGTCCGGCAATTCCCCGGCCTCGGCGGCGTCGATCTCACCGCGATCCTCGCGCAATTCCGGCGGTACGGGCTGGAGGCCCATGGCGCGGTAGATGTCGTTCTCCTCAAAAATCTCCGGCAGAGGCTCCAAAAGCTCGCGTCCGTCGGCGGCGCTGAAGCGGTATTCGTTGAGCGACCAGCCGCGGGCCAGCGCGCGGGAGCGCATGCGCACGTTGTGCTCCTTGCTTCCCGTAAAGTAGTTCAGGGCAAAGGCGAACTCCGGTCCGGTCACGACCCGCAGATCGCACTGGATCCCGTTTTTGAGGATCACGCTGGTCTTGGTCGCGCCCTTGGCGAGGATGGACTCCACCTGCGGGAGGGTGGAGAAAAAGTCCGAGACTTCGTCGGCGTGTCGGGAGGAGACGATAAAGTCCAAGTCGCGGACGATTTCCTTTTTTCGGCGGTAACTTCCGGCGATCTGGGCCTGGGTGACGCGCGGGTGGCTGCGGAGGTCGTCGAGGAGGCTCTCGGCGAGCGCGGCAATGTCGCCGATGCGAAATTGGTCGGCGTTCTTTTTGTGGTGTTCGAGGGCCTTGAGAATATTTGCGGCGGTCTTCTCGCCGAAGCCGGGGAGGGCCGCCACGGTGCCGTCGCGGCAGGCACGTTCGAGCTTGGTGAGCGAGTGGACACCGAGCTGTTCCCAGAGCGCCTTGATTTTTTTTGCACCGAGACCCTGGATTTCAAAAAGCGTGAAGATATCGGGCGGGAATTCCTCGCGGAGTTTGTCGTAGTAGTCGAGTTGCCCGGTGGTGAAGAGAACGGCGACTTTGTCGGCGGTGGCTTTGCCGAGGCCGTCGATCCTGCCGAGGCGTTCCTCTTCGACGACCTTGGCGAGCGGTTCGGAAAGGGTCTCCAAGGCGCGTGCGGCATTGGTGTAAGCGCGAACTTTGAAGGGATTCTCGCCCTTGAGCTCCAGGAGCCGGGCGATGTTCTCAAAGACCTCGATGATGTCGTCTTTGCTCATCCGTTTCAGTTCACGTAGGTCTTCAGGCGATTGCGCCAGCCGGGGAGCCACTTGGCTTCGTTACGGGCGGGCGGGGAGTTTTCAATGCGGCGCGTGAGCACCTGATCGGCCGCCGCCGCAAACGCCGGAAGGGCCGGGCCGGAGGGCTTCATCGTTTCGAGCACTTGCAACAATCCCCAGCCCTCGCCCTGATAGCGCTCGGAGGGGTTCACGCCCTCTCCCTTGAAATTGACGTAATCCATCAAGGCGTAGAAACCCAGTGGCTCCGCGGCGACGCGCTCGAAGTTGGCGCGGATCCGGTCGCGCGATCCCGCCGGGGCTGCGGCGAGCATCTTTGGAAGGGCATTTTCCAAGCGGATCGCCGCATACCGCGCTTGGAGCGCCACCGTTTCCGCGAGCAACTTTCGGAGAGCTGTCAATCGAGGGCCATCGAGATCGGCCAGAAACTCCTTCCGGGTCGCCCACGGGCAAGCCCCTCTCGTCCACTCTGGAACCTCGACGCCGTTCTCGGTCAGAAAGCGAATCAAGCCCGGGAAACTTTCTTCGAACGGCCCGCGTTTTCCGGCCGGATACCAGATAAAGTGTGCGATGCCCAGAGAGGGAAATTCCTCCCCTCCATTCCACGACGTGAGCCCGGCCACGGTCCCGGCGCATTCGTTTTTCCAGATGCGTTTGCCGATTTCCAGAGCTTGGGCGTCGGTGAGACGGACGGTCGAAGCTTCGCACCAAAGCGGAATCAGGAGCACAGCGGCGAGAAGGAGAGATCTCATGGCGTCGACTCTATCAGCCTTTCCGACGCTGCAAAAAAAATTCCTTCAGGATCGCCGCGCATTCGTCCGCAAGGACGCCGGACGTGATCTCGCAGCGGTGGTTGAGTTGCGGCATTTGTAGGAGATTGATCAATCCGCCTGCGGCTCCTCCGCGCGGGTCGCCGCAACCGAAAATGACCCGCCGCAGGCGCGCATGAACCAACGCGCCCGCACACATCGGGCAGGGTTCTTTTGTCACGTAAAGATCGCAATCCGTCAGCCGCCAGTCTCCCACGGCGGCCTCCGCTTGGGTGATCGCAAGCATCTCCGCATGGGCGGTCGCATCTTTGAGGAGTTCGACCTGATTCCACGCCCGCGCGATCACGGTTCCTTGGCGCACAATGATGGCCCCGACCGGTACCTCGTCGGCCGCAAAGGCCTTGCGGGCCAGCCTGAGGGCCTCGCGCATGTGGGATTGATCGCTCGCCAGTTCCATCCGGAGACGTTATGTCAGATTCATGCAAGAGCGCAAAACCATCGTGGCTCCCTCCATCCTGGCCTGTGATTTTTCGCGGCTTGGGGCCGAGGTTGAGCGCGTCACCGCCGCCGGGGCCGACTGGATCCATTGCGATGTCATGGATGGACAATTTGTGGACAACATCTCGTTCGGACCGGCGATTGTCGAAGCGGCGTCGCGTCATTCCGACCGCCCGCTTGATGTGCATCTCATGATCCGGAATCCGGATCGATACATTGCGCGATTTGTTCCATTGGCCGCGTCGATTACCTCGCATGTCGAGGCCGATCACGACGTCTCACGAACGCTTGCCGCCGTACGCGATGCCGGACGACTGGCCGGACTGGCGATCAGTCCACCGACGGCCTTCGCGGCCATCGAGCCGTTTTTTGGCCAGTTCGACATCCTGCTCGTCATGACCGTGAACCCCGGCTTTGGCGGTCAGCCGTTTTTGGAAGAGACGTTGGGAAAGGTCCGGGCGGCCGCGGCGATTCGGGAAAAACGCGGGCTCGATTTCCAGATCGAGGTCGATGGGGGGATCAACGTCCGAACGGCCGCCTTGTCCAAAGCCGCCGGTGCCAATCTTCTCGTTGCCGGCACGTCGGTTTTCCGGGCAGCGGATGCCGCGTCAGAGATCGTTGCTTTGCGCCATGCCTGACATGCACCCCGCCCTCGTTCCGGTTCTGGTCTTCGCGTCACTCGCGCTCGCGATTTTTGCCGGCTTCCGTCTCCGTCGCGCCGTCCCGGAACATCACCGAAGCGCGGATACGAAAGACACCATCAAGCTCGCCATGGGCCTCGTGGCCACCATGTCCGCTCTGCTCCTCGGTCTTCTGGTCGCCTCTGCGAAGAGCACCTACGACAACAGTCGGAGCGAAGTGGCGACGATGTCGGCCAAGTTTTCGTTTCTCGGTCGCGTGCTCGACGCCTATGGTCCGGAGGCCGCCGATGCCGAGTCCTTGCTGCGTCATGTTCTGGTGGAAACCATCGAAGGGATTTGGAACAAAGCCGCCCCCCGGCGTCCGAATTGGACAACCGGAAATCAGCTCTACCTCGCCATCCAGCATCTCCAGCCGACCACGGACGTTCAGCGCAGCCTGAAAACCCAGGCTCTCACGCTGGCGATGGAACTCGGGCAACTCCGCGCCCTTCTTGGAGCCCAGGCGATCCCATCGGTCGCCGGTCAACTTCTCGCGGTGGTCGTCTTCTGGCTGTTCATCATCTTTTTTGCGTTCAGTTTTCTCGCCCCGACGAATGCCTCGGCCACGGTCGCTCTCGTCTTCTCGGCCATGTCGGTCTCGGCGGCGATGTTCCTCGTGCTCGAGCTCGACCAGCCGTTTGCCGGATTTCTCCGTCTCTCGAAGGAACCCATGCAAAATGCCATCGAGATGACTTCGGAAAACCAAGGGTCGGAGGGGAGTTCTTCCTGAATCCCCGTCGGCCGGAACCGCTTCCGATACCAGGGGATTTTGTGCGTGGCGAACACAAGCGGTTGAATTCGGCCGCCGTCCGATTTACGCTTTGCGCCTATGGTTGCGGCATGCGCGGAAGAGGAATTGGTCGACAAGGTGCTCGAGGGCGGGCGGATTTCGCCGGACGAGGCACGGGAACTCTACCGTCTGCCGCTCGAAGTTCTTGGGTCGCTGGCCGACGCCCGTCGCCGGGCCGCCAAGGCTGCGGCTTATGACGGACGGGGGAATGAGATCGTCACCTACATCGTCGATCGCAACATCAACTACACCAACGTCTGCAACGTCTATTGCAAATTCTGCGCGTTTTACCGGACCGAAAAAGACGACGACCACTACGTGCTGACGCTCGAGCAGATCGACGAAAAACTCGACGAGCTGGCCGCCGAGGGCGGTGTGCAGGTGCTTCTTCAGGGCGGGCATCACCCGAAACTGGGCATCGATTTTTACCTCACGATGCTCTCCCACATCCGCGAAAAGTATCCGCAGATCAACATTCACGGATTCAGTCCGCCGGAGTTCAACCACTTCTCCGAGGTTTTCGGTCTTCCGGTTCGCGAGGTGATCGAGCGCTTTATCGAGGCCGGGTTGGGTTCGATCCCCGGGGGTGGCGGGGAAATTTTGGTCGACCGTGTGCGCGACCGGATTGCTCCGCTCAAATGCAAGAGCGATGCGTGGCTCAACGTGATGCGCCAAGCCCACGAACTCGGGCTGCGGTCGAGTGCCACGATGATGTTCGGCCATGTGGAAACGCTCGACGACCGCATCGAGCACCTCGGACGCCTCCGCGATGTGCAGGATGAGACGGGCGGGTTCACGGCATTCATCTGCTGGACGTTCCAACCGGAGCATACCAAGCTCCGAGCTGAAACGGTGACCAGTGCGGAATACCTGCGCATGCAGGCGCTGGCCCGCATCTTCCTGGACAACTTCGAAAACGTCCAAAGCTCATGGGTTACGCAAGGTCCGAAGATCGGCCAGATGGCGCTCCAATACGGAGCCAACGATTTCGGCAGTGTGATGATGGAAGAAAACGTCGTCTCCAGTGCCGGGACGACGTTCCGCCTCAACGCCGGAGATATCGAGCGCCTGATTCGCGAGGCGGGATACGAGCCGCATCGCCGCTCGACGTGGTATGGACTTCTGAGCTAGGGTTTTTCCCATGCTCACCGACACACACGCGCACCTCGATTATCCCGACTTCGAGGCGGACTTGGATGACGTTCTCGCCCGGGCTTCCGCCGAGGGAGTCGACCGGATCATCACCATCGGCACCGGGGTCGAGAGCAGCCGCCGGGCGGTCGCGCTGGCCGAAAAATACGAACATGTTTTTGCGGTGGTCGGCCTTCATCCCACGAATGTCGCCGAGGAAAATGGGGACTGGCTGGACGTAATGCGCGGCCTGGCCGCTCACCCGAAAGTCGTGGCCATCGGCGAAACCGGGCTCGACTATCATCGGCTTCCCTCCGAGCAACTTTCATCGGCTCCGGCGATTTCCGCCCTGCAAGCCGAAATGCCGCAGGACACCGAAGCAGCGATCATTGATGGGGCCTACAAAGCCGCGCAGGCCGAGGCGTTTGCCGCCCAGCTTGAGCTGGCCGCCGACCTCGGGCTGAATGTCGTCATCCATCAGCGCGACGCGTGGGATGACACGGTCGCCCTGCTCGAGCCGTTTATCGGGCGCGTCTGCGGTGTCTTCCATTGCTTTGGCAATACCCTGGAGCAGGCGGAGCAGATCCTGGCTTTGGGACATCTGGTGTCCTTCACCGGCATTGTAACCTTTAAAAACGCCGCCCTCGTCCAGGAGGTCGCCGCCAGCGTCCCGGCCAATAAATTTCTCGTCGAGACCGATTGCCCCTACCTCGCGCCGGTTCCCCACCGCGGTCAGCGCTGCGAGCCGGCGCATACGCGGCTTGTGGCGCAGAAGATCGCGGAACTCCGGGGCACCGATCTGGCAACCCTCGCCGCCCGCACCGAGCAGACGGCCGAAGGGTTTTTCCGATTCCGGCGCGCCTGAAAAAACCTCAGCCGTTGGCCAGGGCGGTCACGGCTTCGTCGAGCGTCGCGACATTGGTTACCGAGACGACGGGCATTCCTTTTCGAATGCGTCCGACCAACCCGGCCAGCACACCTCCGGGACCGAGCTCCAGAAAATGGGTGATGCCCACATGGTCGATGAGATATTCGATACTCTGCGTCCAGCAAACGCTGCCGGTGACCTGATCCGCGAGCGTGCGACGGATGGCGTCCGGCTCATGCACCGAGATGGCATCGACATTGCAGACGACGGGCACGTGCGGTGCATTCATCGGCGTGTCGGCGAGGGCCACTTGGAGCGTCTGGTAGGCGGATTCCATGAGGCGCGAGTGAAACGCTCCGGCCACCGTGAGCTCGACTGCTTTTCGTGCGCCGTATTCTTTCGCCAGCGAAACCGCCAGGGCCACTTTCGATGACTCGCCGGAGAGCACGATCTGGCCGGGGGAATTGAGATTTGCGACATCCACATCGGCCGCCGCCGCGAGGTCACGGATCCGGTTTTCCTCGCCACCGATGATCGCCGCCATCCCGCCTTGGGTGCGTTCGCAAGCCTCCTGCATCGACCGCGCCCGTTTGTCCACCAACCGCAGTCCGGTCTCGAAGTCAAAGGTCCCCGCCGCGCAGTGGGCCGTGAACTCCCCGAGTGAAAGCCCCGCCGTCGCCTGAAATGCAAGGCCCGGAATCCTCTCCCGCACGGCCGCGAGGCAGGCGAGGCCATGGACGTAAAGCGCAGGCTGGCAGACGGATGTCTTGGTCAGTTCCTCTGCCGGACCCTCGAACGCGATCTGCGAAAGCGGATAACCGAGGATGTCATCGGCCTTTTGGAACAGTTCCGCGGCCGCGGGGAATTCAACGCAGAGATCTTTGCCCATCCCGACGGATTGGGCCCCCTGCCCGGAGAAGAGGAGAGCGAGTTTTTTGGACATGATAAAAAGAGCGTCCCGCACGGAACGCGCTCCCTTTTTTGCCCCCAACGAACCCGACGGGCAACCTTTTTGAGACCGGCGACCGGGTATATCCCGAGCGGGTTCAACTCCGTACGGGCCTTGGCGACCTTCCATCAAGCGCCGAATGGCTCTTCCGAGGCATCACCAATCCTCTGGCGGCGGGATACCGGCGAGCGCGTCTGGTCGGGGGAGTTTCCTGCACTACCTTTGGCGTGGCGCTTTGTCGGAGAGTGGGAAAACGGTTCCTTCCTGCGCTTGCGGACCGGGGGTTCCCGGCGTGAGGAGGGCGATCTTGCCGTCCGGCGCGATCACCGAGGGCGTATCCACCTTGATTTTGAAAAAGCCCACCTGGGCCTGAATTTCCCCGGCGTCCCAGAAAACCGTATTCTCGCGGATTAGCTCACGGTGTTTCTGATCGATGCTAACCGTGAGGATCACGTCCGACCCGTCCGGGCTCAGCGTTTTTTCCACGACTTTGCCGACGGTAATGTCTCGATAGGTCAGCGGGGCACCGGGGTTGATCGTCGTCTCGTCGGTCGTGAGTTTGATCAGAAATCCACGGCTCTCGGCTTCCAGAAGATCGGGGCTCGAGGCGGACGTCGCGGTGAACGAGGCAATCATGGGACCGTCACCCGGAATGCACTCGATGTAAACTCCGCTGACCAGGGTCTCGATGCCGGTGAACCCTTCGAGGGAAAGCTTGGGCTGGACGACGGCGAACTCGGCACCCCGGCGGCGGAGTCCGTCCTGCCCGCCTTCAAACCGGGCGATGACTTCGATGCGATCTCCAACCGGTCGGACACTCTCCACGAGTCCGACCGGCACGCCGAGCCGTCGCATTTGGGTCTTTCCGGCCAGCAGGCCCTGTCCATTGGGGAGAAGGATTCGCACCGGAGGCGAGATCGCCCGGGCGGAGGCTTCGCTTTCATGCAGCGCAAACGTCGTGCCTTCCGCCACGGTCGGCAGCGCGGTCTTTTCGCCGGAGAAATCGTCAAAGGCCACACTCCCGCGGAGCAGGGACATCACATTCTCGACCTCAAGATCCAGCGTTCCCGGACCCGCGGAGGCGGCGAAGGCCGGCATGTGCCAGAACCGCGCCCGGGCCGTGACGTGATCACGAAACTCCTTCATCACGACCACGCGGAGCATCGGTTTTCCATCGCCATCCAGCGACGAATCGACCACCCGTCCGGCCGGCAGCCCGCGGTAGAAGACCGGAGCTCCGACGTCGACCGACGGCAAACGGGAAGCCTGAAGGACCACCGTCACCCCATCCCGTTCGGCCTGCGCGCGCTGCCATTCCTGATGGCTGACCGAGCGCACCGCAAAAGTTCTCGCCGACTCGCCATCGCCGGGATCCAGTGCGATGTAGGCTCCGGTGATCAGCGTATCGAGTCCGCTCACCCCACTCAGGCTGATGCGCGGTCGAACAAGCGTGAGATGAGCGCCGGAGGTCGCGAGATGGGCGAAACGCGAATCCAAGCGTGCCGTGGCTGTCACCATGCCCTGTTCGGCATCGAGCTCGACCTTGTCGAGAATGCCTACGGGGTAGCCGAAGCAATTGATCAAGGTTTCGCCCGCAAGAAGGCCGCGGGCATCTTCAAAGCTCAACGTGATCTCGGGTCCATCCATCCGCGCGTCGAGTTGATGTGTGCCGAGCCGAAAAGCCGTGTGGTCCGGAGCCGTCTCCCCGCCCGGCGAGAAGCTCTCGAAGGCGATGCCACCTTCGACGAGTGCGTCCAACCCGGCCACATCCAGACTCGCCCCGCGGGCGCTAAGCCGCAGGGAAGTCGCCGGCAGGATCCAGAACCGGGACGTCGTCAAAACCGATCCCTTGTGTTCCCCGTCGATGGCGATCTGAAGATACGGCCGGCCGTTTTCGTCCACCATCTTGGCTTTGACTGCTCCGACGGTGACGCCGCGGTGATAGACCGGCGTGCCGCGTCCCAAAAACGGAATCTCCGCGGCATAAAGACGAACCGTCTGCGTCGGTGTTCGCAGGGGGTCGAGCGGTGCCTCGGCCAGTCCGTCGAACTTCGTCGTGGCGGCTCCACCGCCATAACGGGCCTGGATCGAGTTGCCTTGGATCAGCGCGTCGAGGCCCGCTGTTTCGCGCAACGAGATCACCGGTTGATCGATCCAAAACTCCGAGCCCTCGCTGGCAAGATGCGCGGCAAAGGCCCGCAGCTGAACCTGGACGATCACACGCCCGAGATCGGAGTCCAACCGAACGCCGGTAACGCGTCCGGAAACGACGCCGCGATAAACAACCGCCGTTTTTCCTGCCTGGATGCCGGGAGCTTCTGCAAAGTGAATTTCGATCAGAGGCCCGCTGTCCTTCCAGTTCGACCACAACAGCCAAAGGCCGGCGAATGCCGCCAGAGCCGGAAAAATCCAAGCCCAAATGCGATGGATGTGTGGAGCGCGGACGACCTCACCGTGGTCGGTTT
>CAZEYT010000044.1:0-22435 GCA_964516295.1 uncultured Chthoniobacterales bacterium
GCGTTTCTACGATCTGATGTTGGAGAAGGTATAGGTGCTGCGCAACCTTTAGCGGCTCGCAATGCTTGTCCACGTAGTAGTGCTTGAACCCTTCGAATATCTCCTCGGGCGTGTTGCGGAAATCGAGGATAAAGGTGTCTTCCTTGCCCGCGCACGTGCGGTTCAGGCGCGATAGCGTCTGCACGGCCTGCAAGCCGGTGAGCTTCTTGTCCACATACATGGTGTGAAGCAGCGGTTGATCGAAACCGGTCTGATACTTCTCCGCCACGAGCAACACCTGGTATTCGTGGCTGTCGAATCGCTCCGGCAATTCGCTCTCTTTGATCCCGTCGTTCATGCTGACTTCGGTGAAGCTCTTCCCAGGGGCGAGCGGGTCTTCCACGATTCCGGAGAAAGCCACCAGGGTCCGCACGTCGGTATAGCCCTTTTCGGCAATGTAGGCATCGAAAGCACGTTT
Source organism: uncultured Chthoniobacterales bacterium (assembly GCA_964516295.1). Lineage (GTDB taxonomy): Bacteria > Verrucomicrobiota > Verrucomicrobiia > Chthoniobacterales > Terrimicrobiaceae > CAZEYT01. The sequence continues at coordinate 458 of CAZEYT010000044.1, forward strand.
GTAGCGCACCGCGTGAAGCCGGCCATCCGTCACCACCATCGCCTTGGCGCGGCCGCCGATCTTGTGTTTAACGTGGGTGCGGAAGTGCTCGACCATGATTTCGGTTTTCGTGCGCAGGTTGACCGCATGAAAGGTCAGCGTTCGGGCCAGAGCCCGGGCGGCCTTCTTTCGCTGAACGTGCGGGTCATCGTCGCCGACCTGGACCAGACGAAAATACGCTTCGTACGTGATGTAATTCTTCAGCACGTCGAGGATGAACTTTTCTTCGATGGCCTGGCGCATCGTGTAAAGGTGAAACGGTGCCTCGCCCGTGGGGCCGGGCTCGTCAAAAACCTTCAGCGTCTTGTATTTTGGCGTTGCAGTGAAGGCGAAGAAGCTGAGGTTTGGCTGTTTCCCGCGCTTCATCATTTCCCGCACCACACCCGCGAGTTGATCGGCGTCGTCGTCCGGGTCCAGCCCTTGATCGACTACGAATTGCGCGGCCTCCTCTTGAAGCCGGTCGGCATTCAGCACGCCCTTCAATTCCATGGCGCTTTCACCGGATTGCGAGCTGTGCGCTTCGTCCACGATCACGGCGAATTGTTTGTCTTTCGTGGAGATGGCCATGCCGGGAAAACTCTCTTCCCGCAGCTTCTCCAGCGTTTCGGCGATGAATGGGAACTTCTGCAGGGTGGTGATGATGATCGGCGTGCCGTTGGCCAGTGCCTGCACGAGTTGGCGCGTGTCCTCGTCCACCTTCTGCACCACGCCTTGCTTGTGGTCGAACTGGTAGATCGTGTTCTGGAGTTGCTGATCGAGAATGCGTCGATCCGTCACCACGATCACGGAATCGAATATCTTCTTGTCCGCCTCGTCATGCAGGGAGGAGAGGCGGTGCGCCAGCCAGGCGATGGAGTTGGACTTTCCCGAGCCAGCCGAGTGCTGCACAAGGTAATTGCGTCCCGGTCCATGGCTCTTTGCGTGGGCTACGATCCGCCGCACCGAGTCGAGTTGGTGATACCGGGGGAAAATCATCGTTTCCTTGGTAATCTTCTTGATGCCCTCGTCCGTGAGGATGCGCTTTTCCTCGACTTGCAGGTGCATGAACCGCCCGAGGATGTCGAGCAGGCTGTCTCGCTGCCAGACTTCGCGCCACAGGTAGGATGTGCGATAGCCGCCATCCGCAGCGGGAGGATTTCCGGCGCGGCCTTCGTTCCCAAGATTGAAGGGGAGGAAATGCGTTTTATCGCCGCTCAGCCGGCTGGTCATCCAGACCTCGTCCTGATCCACCGCAAAATGCACCAGCGTGCGTTTGGTGAAATCAAAAATCGGTTCACGCTGATCCCGGTCCTTCTTGTATTGCTTCTTTGCGTCTTCGACCGTTTGGCCGGAAAGCGGGTTCTTGAGTTCCGCCGTTGCGATTGGCAGGCCGTTGAGGAAGAGAACCAGATCGAGCGACTTGGAATGCTCCGTGCCGTAGTAAAGCTGTCGTGTTACCGAAAGCACGTTCTTGTGGCAGAGCGCCAGCGTGTCCGGGTTCATCCGATTGTTCGGGGCAAAGACCGCCACGCGGAGCAACTTTCCGTAGCACTTGAACCCTTGGCGGAGAACCTTGAGCATTCCCTTTGTCTCCAACTCCTTCACCAGATGATCCACCACCACCCTGGGCGTCTCTTCTCCGTGGATGGCGGCGAGGCTCTTCCAGAGCTTCTCCTGCGTGGCCTGGATGAAACCTACTACCAACGCCGGATCGAGCGCCCGCGCCTTGTCGTAACGATCCTTCGCCGGACCTTCACGGTAATCCACAAAGACATAACCGCCCTGCGTGGACAGATGGTCGACGATCGCATCTTCGAGGCAGGCTTCGGTGTGCTTCTTCACGGGGCTGAGACTATCCGAAAGTTCGTGAGATCAGGCAGTGAAATGGAACTGGGCGCCCATCCGCTCCAGCATCTTGAAGGTGTCTTCGGTCTTCACCCTGAAGGCGTCGCAGACATCGGGTAGCTTAATGGTTTTTTGTGAATCAGGGGCGCGTTCCTCATTGGTCACCACGATGCTTCCATGCGCTCGTCCATAGGCGACGAGCCAACCGTCTGCGCCACTGGCGAACTTGGCCTTGGCGGCATCCGTGTAGCGGGGATGCCGCTGGGCCCACAGCATAATCTCACCAAAAGCATTGATGACATCCTTGGCTCCGCAGGCATGGAAAAAAGACTCCGGCACAGACTGGTCGACCCATCGGACGAGATCGTCTTCCGGGCTGCCGTTGAGCAGTTCCTGCCGCACACGGTCGATGCTGTGAACCCGGTCCTTGGAATGGCCATGGAGGAGGCTTTGCCAAAAGCCCGGGCAGATCGGGAAGGCATAGTAGCGATTCTTGGCGGTAATCAGGACATCGGAATCGATGACGAAGCGGGGGGAACTCATGGCAGCGAGATTCCGATTTTTCGGGCGTATTCCTGAAAAGTGCCGCCGTTGAGACCGGAGAGGTCATAGGCTTCGCCGAAGCCGATGCGGCCTTCCTTGGCCGCCCGGATCACATGGGTCGCGAAGAGCTGGCCCACCCGCGTGTTTTGATTGTTGTAGAAATCACCGCCGCCGGACTTTTGCTGGTTCCGATGATACTCCCTGCCCGTATAGTCGGCATAAAAGCGGAAGAACTCTTCCCGCTCGACCAAGCGGAGGTCCTTGCAGCGACGTCCGATCACCACCGGACTCACCTTGAAATGAGCTGCCAGTGCCTCGAAAGGAGATGCTCGCCGGGCCGCCTTGGGCCAGATCTCGCGCAACTCAGCGGCCGGGACTAGGAATTCGGCCGCTGCCTGATCACAGAACGACTCGACCTCGCTGCCAGTCGGCGACAGTCCCTCGAAGCCAGAAAGTCCTTCACCAGCCGCCCCCAACCACAAATGAGCCAACTCATGGGCGAGAGTGAACATCTGGGCGGACTTGGCATCCGCACCATTGACGAAAATCAGCGGGGCATAAGGATCGCTGAGGGCGAAACCGCGAAACTCTTTCACGCTCAGCTTCCGGCTGGTGTTGTTGCCCACTACGCCATTCATTACCGCCATCACACCAAGATCCTCAATCGCCTCGCGCAACTTTCCCAAGGCAGCCGACCAGCTTGCCTGCTGCTTCGCCCACTCCCTGTCCAAGCCGACGACGCGACGCATTTCGCGTCCGATCGCGGTGGGGTCGTCAGCGAGCTTCGCGCTGCCCACAAAGTGCAGCGGTTCTGCTCCGGAGTCCTGATGCTCTTCGCTCAGCCAATTCTGACGCCTCTGCATGGCGTGAATGGTGTCCAACAATTCGGGACTGGGCCGGGTGCCCCGGTTGGATTCCAAAGTGCGGAAGTCCGCCACCGGTAATTTGTCTTCAGGTGGTTCAGGAAGAAAAAGATACCCAAACGGCGTGTGTGTCTTCTCCGCCAGCTTTTCCGCCCTCTTGTAGGTGATGACTCCATCGCGTTCCCACTGCGCGACCCGGTCGGCCGGATCGGCGGTGATCCCGAGCTTCTTGCCCAAATCCGTCTCGCTGAGCCCGGCGCGGCGGCGGGCCCATTCCAAGACTCTCGGTTGGAGCGTGACGTTCATCGGAAGAATTTACGCTTCCTGACTGGCAGGGGCAATTCCGGGCTCCTCCCCTTTCGGAATCTTCACTCCGCGCACGTCGATCTTGCCCGTCGTCGCGGCGGTGATCAGGGCGGAGCGGTATTCGGTTAGGCGGGCGATGGCGGATTCCACTTTTGATGCCAACCGTTTGAGCTTTGAGGTTGCGACATCCAATTGGTGGGCAATTTCAACTTGCTCATCAAGTGGTGGTGCCGCCAGCACCAGATCGGCAATCGTTGTTGTGTTGAGGCCGCTCAGAATGGCACCCCGTTTGATCAATTGGACTTGGAACTGCAGATACTCAGACTCCCGAAATGCGTGGAGCAGGAATCGGGTTGAAAGACCCTCGGAATTCACCCGCAATCTAATCGTGTCAGAGTCAATAATCCCGGGATGTGCTCCGTCTGGAAAGATCGCACACCCGCCAATGCTACCCTTTCGTGTGAAAAGAAAATCTCCCTCTCTCGCACCGTATTGGCTCAATTCCGCATATTGGTCGGATGTCAGCCATCGGTTCCCTTTACTGAAATCGCCGCTCAGGACGTTTTCTTGGCCGTAGAGCTTGAACTCACCAGTCTCGGCATAAATCAGATCTGTGAGCATTCCGCCGAATGGGCCAATTTGAATCCCTGCGCCTTTTGCGTCATCTGTTTGAAACTTCAGCCGCTTCACCTCCCAATGCTCCGGCACGTGGCCTAGCCAGGGGATGCCTGAGTCGCGGAGGGGGGCGGCGGGGTTGAGGCCGCGGGTGACGGCTTGGGTGATGACCGCGAGGCGCTTCTCCTTGAGCTTTTCCAGCAGCTCCAGCTTCCGCGCGATCAGCGCGTCAATCTGCCCCGTCTTCCAGTCCAGAAACGCGGCGATTTGCTGCTGCTCGGAAACCGAAGGAAGCGCGATGCGCAGATTCTTCGTCCCATGATACGTGAGGCCAAAGCGAGTAACGCCATTTGCTGCCAAATAGAACTGGTATGCGCTCAGTCGCGACGCCACGGCGTAAAACAGGTAGTCGCCCATAACTTCGTTTTCGTTTGGACGCATGATCGTGAGATGGTAGCCGCAGACGAGGTCATCCGCTGTTTCGGCGATCAAGGCAGGCACTCCAATATCGTCGGGAGTTTCCGAGTCCTTCGTTATGACCACATCGCCGACACGCAGACCGAAGCGATCAATCTGAGCTTCCGTGGCCGTGGCTTCCATGAAGTCGAGGGCCATGGTGACTTTGTCATTCTTGTAAACGTCAACGTAGTTGCACAGTCTGACCGCCTTTTCGCCCTCCTCCGACTTTTTATCCACGTTGCTGGTGCGCAGCTCGGCAACATTGTGAATCCGTTCTTCTCGCCAACCCGACGGCAGGGCGGGAAAGAACCTCACCACATCGTTCTGATACCGGTGGCGGCTCATGCTGTGACCTCCTTCAGCAGGACCATGATTTCCTTTTCCAGATCGGTGATGTCCTTCTCGATCTGTTCCAGCGGGCGCGGGGCCTCGTATTCGTAGAAGTGGCGGTTGAAGGGGATTTCGTAGCCGACCTTGATTTTGCTGTGGTCAATCCACGCATCCGGGCGGTAGGGCAGCACTTCTGCGGTGAGGTAGGCTTCGCAGTGGTCGCGCACAAGCTCAAGTAGCGGCTGCACGTCCACCTTGCCCTTGTTCTTCTTACCCTCGTAGTCGAGCGGCAGCGGCAGCGCGAGGCCGGGCGGGAACGGCACGTTCTCGGTGTCGCGCAGGTCGGGGTCCGGCTCGGGGTTGCCCTTCTTGTCCCGGCAGATTTCCGCTGATGGATCCTTCTCTCCCAGGCTGCCGGGGGCGAGCAAGGCGTCAAACAGCTTTGTATCCAACTCCAGCCCGTCCAGACTGAGGTAATCGTTCAACTCCAGAACAAAGCTGGCGCGGTCGCGGATCGTTGTTCCGTTCTCGAACATCCCCTTCATGCGCTCGAGCGCGTTGAGAATCGCGTTTTGCGCCTCCGTTCCGAGCAGTTCCTCCTCGAGGATCTTTTTCTGGTCCTTCCGCTTGCGGGAAATGGAAAGCCCCTGAAAGGCGCTCGTTTTCCGAAACCTCTCAATGCGATCGTCGGTGACGGCAAAGTTCAGCCGCAGCGGGCGCTCGACGGTGATCTTGAGGTAGCCGAAGTCCTGGTTGTCGAAGATCTTGCTTACGAAGAGGCTCTTCGACTGGTCGCGCTTCGGGTCCACGTTGGTCTGAATCGCGGCCACCGTCGTGCGGACATCATGCACGAAGCCGCCATAAAGTTTGGTGAGGACCTCGATATGGTTCGGCATGCCCTCGGTGCCGTCGCCGAGCTGCTTGCGCTTGTCACCGAGGCTTTTCTTCATCTTCCACGCGAAGTCGGTGCCATTGATGAGCTGCACCTTGCCCCGGCGTTCCTTGCGCTTCCGGTTGGTGACAATCCAGATGTAAGTGGAGATGCCGGTATTGTAGAAAAGCTGGTCGGGCAGGCCGACGACAGCCTCCAGCATGTCATTCTCGATGATCCAGCGGCGGATGTTGCTCTCGCCACTGCCGGCGTCGCCTGTGAACAGAGGCGAGCCATTGAAGACGATCCCGATGCGTGCGCCTTCGCCGCCGTCTTTCGGCGGGGGCTCCATTTTCGAGATCATGTGGAGCAGGAAGAGCAAAGCACCATCATTGATGCGCGGCAGGCCAGGGCCAAAACGCCCGGCGAATCCAAACTTCTCGTGCTCGGTCGTGACGTGATCCTTCTCCGGCTTCCACTCCACGCCGAAGGGCGGATTTGCCAGCATGTAGTGGAATTTCTCGTCCGGGTGACCATCGCCATCGACAAAGCCTTCCTTGGCTTTGCCCGTGCCGAGGGTGTTTCCGTAAACGATGTTTTTCACGTCCTCGCCCTTGATCATGAGATCGGAGCCGCAAATGGCGTAGGACTCCGGGTTGTATTCCTGACCGAAAAGCTCGAGGTTCGCGCTGGGGTTGAGACCGCTGTCGGGATCGACGATGAGCTTTTCCGACTCCGAGAGCATACCGCCCGTGCCCGCTGTGGGATCGTAGATTTTGATGACTTTGCCCTCCCGGTAAACGAGGTCGTCGTAGGTAAAGAGGAGACTCACCATGAGCTTGATGACCTCCCGCGGGGTGAAGTGGTCCCCGGCCTCCTCGTTGGCCTGTTCGTTGAAGCGGCGGACGAGATCCTCGAACACGTAGCCCATCGCGATGTTGGGGATAGTGTCCGGGTGCAGGTCCACAGCAGCGACCTCCTTGACCACCTCGAACAGGCGGTTCGCTTCCTCCAACTTCTCGATTTCGTCGGCAAAGTTGAATTTCTCGATGATTCTCCGGGCACGGGTGGAGAGGCCGGAGATGTACTTCAGGAGGTTCGGCGCGAGTTTGTCTGGATCCCCAAGGAGTTTTTTAAAGGTGAACTCGCTGGTGTTGTGGAAATTCAGCCTGAACTTCTGATTGATGATCTTCTCGATGGTCTCGGCGTCATGTTTGCCCTCTGCCTTGAGCTTCTTGTGCATCGCGATGACCTGATCCTTCGTTTCCTCGAGGACGCAATCGAGGCGGCGCAGCACAGTGAGCGGGATCATTACCCGGCGGTATTGGGGAGGTCGGTATGGGCCGCGGAGGAGATTGGCGATGTTCCAAATGACATCACCGTGCTCTTTGAAAGCTTCAAGGTTCTTCATGAAGAGGAGAGCTGAGGCATAAATGCCCGGTTCGCGCGCTCGGAAGCTCCGGCATTCTGCCAGCGGTCGATAAACGTCGAAGGGTCAGCGGGGTCGGGCATCTGAACGAGACGGCCCTTTTAGCGCAACCAACTGTTTTGGGCAAATGCGAAATTCGAAATGAGGAGTTCGAAATGTTGCACTACCGATGGAGTTTTCAGGTCGCTTTCGGGGTTTGATCTGGAAAGAGGCGGCCTTTGTCATTCCAGTTGCCGAACATTTCGCCTTCGGCAGTCTTTCGAATGAAATGGCTTAGTCTCTTGGCGAATTCGGCTTTGTTTTTTCTCGTCTCCTCGATGTAGCCGATCCGGATCCGAAGATAGAGCGGAGGGAAGGATTCCCACTGCACGTTTGCGTGCGGGTCATCGTTGATGGCGCCGAGGATGTCTTCGGCGATCAAAAAGGGTGTGGTGAGATCGGGCAAGGCCCGTCGGCCGGACTCTGTCATCAGGCCCAGACGGATGAGGCGTCGGGCGCGCTCTTTGTTTAGCTCGGTCCAATTGCTGCCCCGACGCCGCGGGGAGAATCTCTGGGCCGTTTCCCGATCAGAGATTCGTTTGGCGGTGCTGTCGATCCAGCCGAAGCAGAGGGCTTCCTCCACGGCATCGAGATAAGTGATTCCGGCCTTCCCGGAGGACGAGTCGAAGACAAGCCAGGTTTCTTTTGCGATGTCGTGGTTGGCCGCGAGCCAAGCCCGCCAATCGCCGCGGTTGGAGACATGCAGCTTGTGAGTGATGTCCATGCGACAAGGATTCACCGTTGGGCCTGTTTCCGCCTCTCGGTCGGGAAGCTTGCTGCCCCTTCCTGTCCTTTTCCCTCTCTGGTTGACCCGTTCTCTGCTACCGGGTCACGCCGGCTTTGGGTTTGGTTTTGGATTTGGGGGCGGGGGTGGCTTCGAGGATGGGCTTGATGGGATCTTGGTTTTTCATTTTGCCCGGGAGTTGGGGTTGCGGGCGGCCGGGGGCGTTGACTTTGTTGAAGCGGCGGGCCTGCCAACGGGTGAGGGGGTCGTCGAAGGTTTCCTCGTAATTGGTGTCGAGGGAGAGGGCTTGGTCGTATTGGGCGGTGGCTTGGATGTAGTCGTAGCGGGCCTGGAGAACGGTCGTTTGGGATTGGAGGAGCTGGACTTGGGCGTTGAGGACGTCGAGCTGGGTTCCGGCTCCGGCGTCGAGGCGTTCCTGAGCGAGGCGGAGGGCTTCTGTGGCTTGGACGACGCTTGCAGTCTGGCTGTCGATGGTTTCGCGGGCCTGCTGGAGATTCGAGATGGCCTGCTGGACGTCGAGGATGACTTGGCGGACGCCGTTATCGTAGTTGATCTTGGCCTGGTCAAGCTGGGCGCGGGCCTGTTGGACGCGACCGGCGGTGGCGAGTCCGTCCCAGATGGCCCAGGAGCCGGTGGCTCCGAAGAACCAGTCTTCGACGGTTTGCGAGAGGCTTTGGGAGGCGAGATTGTTGGTGACTTCGTAGCCGGCGGTGGCGTTGATGGTGGGGAGGTAGCCGGCATATTGGACGCTCACGTTGGCGGCTTGGACGAGGATGTTTTCGCGTTGGGCTTTGAGGGACGGGTTGCGGGCGATGGCAACGCGGATGGATTGGTCGGTATCAATCGTGCGCGGGGTGTAGGTGAGCTCGCCGACGACGTTGAAGGGGACTTCGCTGGGATGGCCGGTGGGGTAGTCCATGCCGAGGAGGCGGACGAGTTGGTAGAGCGAAATGCGGTAGGCATTCTCGGCTTGGATGAGCGGGGGCTTGGCGTTGGCGAGGGCGACCTCGGCTTGGAGGACGTTGAAGCGGGGCACGGTACCGGCTTCAAAGCGGTTCTCCTGATCCTTGAGCTGTTGCTCGAGGAGAGCGACGGATTGTTCCTGCGCGACGATGAGGGCGCGGTTGAGGACAACTTGGTAGAAATTGATTTTTACCTGGGCAATGATGTCGTCGATGGTGGCGCGGAGGCCGAAAAGCGCGGTGTTTTCGGCAGCACTGGCACCCCGAATGCCGGCGACGACGGCTCCGCCGTCGAAGATGAGTTGGGAGGCGGTGAATTGGATGTTCCAGGTTTTGTTCTGTAAGTCGCCGGAGCCGGAGCGGAGGATGATGGGATCGCCGCTTGGGTTGGGGATAGTGATGGTCGAGCCGCCACCGCGTCCGTTTGTGGCAAGCTCGAGACCTTGTTGGTTGTAGGAGGTGGCGATGTTGAGTTGCGGGATGGCCTGGGCACGGACTTCAACGAACTGGCCTTGGCGGAGGCGGATCTGTTGGGCGGAGTCGAGGATGTTCGGATTTTGCCGGAGGGCGGTGCGGACGGCTTCGTCGAGCGTGAGCTTTGGCATGTTGGGGTTGAACTTGCGGGCGATGAGGGAGTTGAGGGCTTTGATGAAATCGGCCTGCGCCATCTTTTGTTTCTCGGCCATCTCCCGGCTGTCTTTGAGCTTGTCGGTCTCAGGGGTTTTGAGGAGTTGCTCGGGGTCCTGCGCGGGGATGGGGAGATTCAGTTCCTCGGAGAGCGTCTGGGCGTCCGGGAGCGGGACGGGCGTCGGCATGGCCGGGATCGGGAGCGGCATGGTGCCATCCGGAAGTGGTGTGGGACCGGGCGTCGGACTGGGGGATGGTGTGGGCGTGGGAGTCGGGCTCGGACTGGTGCCCGGGAGGGCCAGCGGTGGCGGTGTGGGGAGGGGCGTGAAGGCGGGGAGTGGGCCCGGCGTCGGCATCGGTGTGCCAATCGGATACGGCGTCGGGGCTTGGGCCGCGAGAAAACCCGGGGCAGCCAAAAGAAGTGCGGCAAGGAGTGCGACCTTGCGGAAAAGGAAAAGGGACGGTGTCATTTCTCGTCGGAGCATGTGATGTATTGGTGGATCTTCTCGTAAATTTGGAGCCAAGTCACCTGTTCGTGCGGCGTGAGGATGCCGCTGACGCAGGTGAGTTTCTCGATGATGTTCTGGCGAATGCGGTCCACGAGTTTCTCTCCCTTCGGCGTGAGGCGAGTGAGGACTTTGCGGCGGTCGCCGGCATCGTGGGTACGGACGACGTAGCCGAGGTTTTCGAGGCGGTCCACCAAGCCGGTGGCGGCGGCGGTGGTGTGTTCCATTTTTTCCGCGATCTCGCTCATGGAGAGAACCCCGGAATCCGAGACATGACCGAGCAGGGAAAACTGGGGAAAGGAAACCTGTCCGCGGGAGAGCTCTTCCGACAGATGCAAGACGAAGCAACGCTGCATTTTCATGATGATATCCGCCAGGCGCTCAATCTCGGCGCGGCTCAATCCGATGCCCGTCGTTGTCATTATTTAATGTCGTTAACTATCTCCGGGATGGAAGTCAACGCTGTCTTTGCGGAGCGGCCGGGCCAGGCGAAGGCTTGGGTTTGGGAGTGGCCTTCGGTTTCGGGGTGGGTTTTGGCTTTGGCGTGGCGGTGGGTTTGGGGGTCGGGGAGGCGGCGGGTGCCGGCGAGGATTCCGGCTCGGGCGCGGGAGCTGGCAAGACGGCGCGGACGCGGGGGTTGGTCGGCGTGCCGGGAAGCGGTGGGTCGACGGTGAGCGGATCCGGGATGGGCTTGGGGGCGGGCTTGGGTGACGGATCCGGGGAAGGGGCGGGCGACGGAGAGGGGTCCGGCTGGCTGGCGAGGGGAAGGTAGATTTTTTCGCCCTCGGCCGGGGTTCCGCTGACGATGTCCGCAATGAGGAAAGGCGGATTGCGGAGCGGGGTCATGAGGAGAGTGGCGGTCTCGGTGCCTTGGGCGACGGAAATGTAGTTTGCGCCCGGGACGATGGAACTGAGTGTGTTCGACTCGATGAGGACGAAGCGTTCCGAGGCGTTAACCATGCGGATCGTGCCCGCCCATTGGGGGGGCACGGCGGCCGGTGGTTTCGTCTTCTTCGGGATGAGTTTCGAAACGGCATTCATCCACGTGTAGAGGAAAAATGGTTTCGGGGGCTTTTGAACCGGGGAGACGAACGATGACTCCTGTTCGGGTGGTTTTTCCTTCGACGCGCACCCGAAGCTGCCGAGGGAAACGGCAACAACGAGGAAAAGAGCGAGCGCGCGACGCATCATGGGCAATGGGTTTAATCGCCCGGCGGCGATTCATCAAGTGCGGGGAAGCCTTCCGCCGCGGATTCTTGGGCTTCGCCAAGGTTCCCGCGAAGACTCCGGGACGCTGAGAGGAGACTCGGCCGGGAGAACGGGCTTTTTTAAAGTTCTTCCCGGACGATTTTTTGGGGCTGGAATGTTCTGGAATAAATCCCGCCCATGTCCGCTCATACGTGCCGTGAGAGGATTTCTTTTGCTGCTGCTGGCGGTGTCAACGGTATGGGCGGACCCGGTCTCGACCGCCTACGAAGCCGCGCTGGGGCGGCATGTCACACCGGCCGGGGTAAACTATACCGCGTGGCGATCCTCGCGTGCCGATCTGGAGGCATTGCGGGCCTTCACAGATCGGGTGGCGGCTCCGGGCGAAGCGTCGACCGACCGCGCGGAAGAGATCGCCTTTCTCATCAATGCCTACAACGCCTGGATGCTCCGCATTGTTCTCGAACACCCGCCCGTGGCCAGTGTGAAAGAAATCGCGCCGAATTTTGGTGTTTTCAGCGAGGACCGCATTACCGTTCGCGGGCGACGGATGAGTCTCAACACCTTGGAAAAAGACCTGCTGCTGAAAACCTATGCCGAGCCACGGGTTCACTTCGCGGTGAATTGCGCCAGCCGCTCGTGTCCGCCGCTCCGCCCGGTGCTGTGGCGCGCCGCGACGCTGGAGGTCGATCTCGACCGCGCGGCGAAGGATTACCTCACGGCGAACCCGCTGGGTTTTGATGAGAAGACCGGGAAAATCTCCCAGATCTTCGACTGGTATGCCGCGGACTTTGGCGGTCCCGATGGTGTTCGCCGATTCCTCACAAAATACCGTCCAGTCCACGCGAAGCCATCGTTTCTTGTCTATGACTGGTCGCTGAATTCCATTCCATGAACACCACCGAATCCGTTCGTTCCCGATACGCCAACGCCGCAAAAGCCCCCGAAGCCGCCCTTTGTTGTCCGGTGGAATACGACCGCCGGTTTTTGGAAGTGATTCCGGACGAGGTCGTCGAGAAAGACTATGGCTGCGGCGATCCCAGCCGGTATTTGAAACCCGGCGAGACCGTGCTCGATCTCGGCAGCGGGACGGGAAAAATCTGCTTCATCGCGGCGCAGGTCGTCGGGGCCGAGGGGCGGGTAATCGGTGTGGACATGACCGATGACATGCTCGAGGTCGCCCGGCGGAATGCCCCAGTGGTCGCCGAACGCCTCGGTTTTGCCAATGTGGAATTTCGCAAAGGCCGGATTCAGGACCTTGCCCTCGATCTGGAAAAACTCGACGCCGCCCTGCGGGATCGTCCCATTGCGAGTGCCGACGCTTTTTTGGAAGCGGACCTGCTCGCGGATGAACTCCGGACCAACCATCCGCTCGTCGCGGATGAATCCGTGGACGTGGTCGTCTCAAATTGCGTCCTGAATCTCGTCGAGCCCCGCGCCAAACGGCAGCTCTTCGCCGAGATTTTCCGCGTGCTCCGAAAAGGCGGGCGCGCGGTGATCAGCGACATCGTCTGCGATGAAGTCGTGCCCGGGCACCTCCAGGCAGATGCCGAGCTTTGGAGCGGGTGTATCTCCGGAGCGTTTCTGGAAGAGGGGTTTCTCAAGGCGTTCGAGGACGCCGGCTTCTTCGGCATCGAAGTTCTCAAACTCGACAAGGAACCTTGGCGTACGGTCGAGGGCATCGAATTCCGCTCGATCACAGTGCAGGCGTTCAAGGGAAAACAGGGGCCGTGTTTCGAGCGCAACCAGGCGGTGATCTATCGCGGGCCGTTCAAGGAAGTCGTCGATGACGACGGCCATCGCCTGCAGCGCGGGCAGCGTTATGCGGTTTGCGACAAGACCTACAATCTCTACCGGAACGCTCCGTATGCCGGGTCGTTCGAATTCGTCGAGCCGCGAACCGAGATTCCGCTGGAGGAGGCGAAGCCGTTCGATTGCACGCGCACTGCGCTTCGCCATCCCCGCGAGACCAAGGGCCTCGATTATCAAGTGACGACCGCGGCTTCGCAATGCTGCGACGGTGGAGGCTGCTGCTAGCGCCGTTCTCCGGCCCGCCTACCGCCTCGCGCATTCCTGACCATCCCCGATGCCTTCGTTTTCCACCACTCTCACCAACCACGGACTCGACCTGAAGCGTGCTGGCGTCGAAATCCTGCAAATCAACGTCGGAAAACTCTGCAATCTCACGTGCTCCCATTGTCACGTCAATGCCGGGCCGGCGCGGAAGGAAATCATGCAGCGGGCAACCGTCGAGCGGATTCTGGACTGGCTCGCCCCGACGGAGATCCCGACGGTCGACCTCACCGGCGGCGCTCCGGAAATGATCCCGGACTTTCGATTTTTTGTCGCTGAGTTACGGCGTCAGGGCCGGCACGTCATCGACCGCTGCAATCTTACCATTCTTCTGGATCCCGAACACGGGGGGCTGGCGGAATTTCTCGCGGCGAACGAGGTCGAGATCATCGCGTCGATGCCGTGCTACTCCGCCGAAAATGTGAATGCGCAGCGAGGCGACGGCGTTTTCGATGCAAGCATTGCCGCACTGCAGAAACTGAACGCGCTCGGCTATGGGACGCGCCTGCCGTTGCATTTGGTTTACAATCCGGTCGGTGCCAGTCTGCCGGGTCCGCAACCGGAGTTGGAGGCAGACTACAAGCGGGAACTCGCCGGGCATTTTGGCATTGTCTTCAACAGTCTTTATGCGATCACAAACCTTCCGATTGCGCGCTTTGCCTCGTGGCTCCGGCATCAGGGGAAATACGAGGACTATCTCGCCCTGCTGGCGCGGGCGTTCAATCCCGCCACCATTCCGGGCCTGATGTGCCGGAACACGATCAATGTCGGATGGCGCGGCGAGGTGTTCGATTGCGACTTCAATCAAATGCTCGGTCTTCAGTGGAAAAACGGGAAACCGCTCTTTCTCTGGGACGTGGATGTGGCACGGGTCGAGGGCCGGAGCATCGCCACGGGCGAGCATTGCTTCGGCTGCACGGCCGGGGCGGGGTCGAGCTGCGGCGGGGCGCTGGTGGAATCGTGAGCAAGCCGACACCGGTTTTTCTCTCCCCACACGGCCCATTTCCATCTTAGCTGGCGGCGGATGGATCACGATGCGGTGTTTCAGGAAGCGGTGGACGCGCACTACGCAGCGCTCTTCCGTTATGCCCTGAGCCTTTCGCAGAAAGAAAGCGATGCCGCAGATCTTGTGCAGCAGACGTATGCCATCTATGCGCGCAAGGGCCATCAGATCCGCGATCCCCAGCGTGTGAAACCCTGGCTTTTCACGACCTTGCGGCGCGAATTCTACGCGATGCGGCGCGAGGCGTCCCATTATTCCGCCGAGCTTTCGGAGGACGAATATCCGTTACCCCTGGCGCCGGAGCGTCTTTCGGCGCTGGATGGCGACACCCTCATCGAGGCCCTCGGCGCACTTCCGCTGGAATATCGGGAGCCGGTCACACTCTTCTATTTGGAGGAGTTTACTTATCAGGATATCGCCACTCACTTGAACATTCCCATCGGAACGGTGATGTCGCGACTCTCACGCGCGAAGGCCCGTCTCCGGAAAATCCTCTCCTCATGACCGATCCGCTGGACCCACGCCTCGATCCGACCGATGCCGCGCTGGCCGCCCGGCTTCGCGACGTCGTGCCGCCGAAGGATCTCCGCCGCCGCCTCCTCGCGCTCTCTCCCGACCGCCGCAGACGGACCGAGAGTTGGTGGATGGCCCTCGGCTCTCTGGCCGCGGTGGTCGCGGTCGCGATTGGCGTTCATCTCTCGCAGCCGCAACTTTCCGTTGGCGCGGTCCGCGAACTTCGGACGTTCCTCGCCTCGGATTTTTCTCTCACCGTCACCGGTCGCCCGCTGGCGGAACTTCAAGGTTGGCTCGAAACGCAGGGCGCGCCGGCGCCCGGCACGCTCCCGCCGGCCTTGGTTGGCAAAGTGCCGGAGGGTTGCCGTGTTTTGGAGTGGAATGGCTATCGAGCATCGTTGATCTGCTTCGAGACTCCGGCTGGCGTCGTGCATCTGGTCACTTTCCCCGCAGGGACTTTCCCGGATTTCTCGACAACTCCGCGCGTCGTGCAAAGCGGCTCCTGGTCGACGGCGCTATGGAGAAACTCCGGCGGCGACTTTTTGCTCTTCGGGGAAACGGATCCAGATTTCCTGCGACAGTTGCTTTGATGTTCGTATCTTGATGGAACGAGCGGGGAATATTTCTCATCCGCTCCGACTCTCACTTGCATGAAACGGATTCTCGCGATTCTCCTCGCCTCGTCGGCCCTCGGGGCTGCCGAGCCGGCATCCACTACCAAAGAAGATCTCCGCATGAAGCTCACGCCTCTCCAATACAGCGTCACCAAAGAAGACGGCACCGAGCCGCCCTTCCGCAACGAATACTGGGACAATCACCGCGACGGCATTTACGTCTGCGTGATCTCCGGTGAGCCGCTCTTCAGCTCGAAGGACAAATTCGATTCCGGCACCGGCTGGCCCAGTTTTACCAAGCCGCTCAATCCCGCCACGATTGAAGAAAAGGTCGACCGCAAACACGGCATGGTCCGCACCGAAGTGCGATCGGTGAAAGGCGACTCCCACCTCGGCCATGTCTTCCCCGACGGCCCTGCACCGACCGGGCTGCGGTATTGCATGAATTCCGCCTCGCTTCGGTTTGTTCCCGTCGCCGACCTCGAAAAGGAAGGTCTGGAGAAATTCAAACCGCTCTTCGCAGAACCCGAATCCAAAACACCATGAACGAACGCCTCCGACTCCTCGCCAAAGACCTCACGAAAACCTTCCCGCGGAGCCCGCGCGAAACCTTCGCCGGCTACGTTCTCGCTGGACGCATGCTCGACAAATGCCGCGCCGTGCTGGCCGGGACGGCGGGCGAGTACCACTTCGACTGTCCGCTGGATAACATTTTCCTCGACTTCGCGGAAATCCAAGCCGACGCCTTTCAAGCCGTCGTGGCTTCCGGTGCGACCGATGCCGAGGTGGAAGAATGGATTTCCAAAAATGCCAAGCCCCGCCCTCGCATCGAGATCATCCGATGGAACAATGAATGGCGCGGCAAGCGTCTCTGCGAACTGCCGGACGGACTTCAGGAATTTCTCGAAGACTACGTCCCCGGGGTGATCCCGAAAAACCGCCCGATCGTGTTCTTTTTCGACGTCTTCGATGTCGAGGAAGCGCGGCTCTGAGGTTTGGGCGGAGTCACTTCCTCCCAAAAAAACCGCCAGCCGGAGTTCCTCGGGAATAAACTCCGGACCTGCGCCTCTAGGATTCAGAATGTTGGCCCTTCTCGCGCGGTATTCCCATTGGCTCCACTCAAAATGGCCGGCGGGCACAGTCGAACGATTACCGTCCGTCCGTGAAGACGGGACGACAAATGTTCCCGGCCTTTGGATCGTCGGCGACCTGACGGGGATCCCGCTCCTGAAATTTGCGGCGGATTCCGGAGCCAAAGCCGCGCGCGCGGTGGCGGCCGATCTGAAGAGCGGACGCGGCAGCGGCATGACGGACGTGGCCATCATCGGCGGTGGTGTCTCCGGAATCGCCGCAGCGATCGAAGCCCGGCGGTTGGGGCTTTCCTATGTCGTTTACGAAGCGACGCGTCCCTTCTCCACCGTCGCGAATTTTCCCAAGCAAAAGCCGATCTACACCTACCCGGCCGACTTCACACCCGAGGGGGACTTTCAAGTTCACGCAAAAGTCCGTGAGGACCTCCTCGACGAAATGGAGGGTCAGCGCGAGAAAGCGGGCATCGAAATCTCCCCGGCACGCATCGAACGGGCTGTGCGCAAAGGCGACCACTTTGTCCTCGACCATGCCGACGGCACAACCTCCGAAGCCCGGCGCGTCATCGTCGCCATCGGCCGGAGTGGAAACTTCCGCCGCCTCGGTTGTCCGGGCGAGGATCTCGACAAGGTCACCAACCGGCTCTACGACCCCAAGGACCACATCGGGAAAAATGTTCTCGTGGTTGGCGGTGGAGACTCCGCTCTGGAGGCCGCCATTGCTCTGGCCGCCTGCGGAGCGCATGCCACACTGAGTTATCGGAAACCCGAGTTTGCCCGCCCGAAACCCGCGAATCTCGAAATGCTCCGCGCTTTGGAGAAAAACGCCGCCGCTCCGGTCGCTGTCGAAAACCCGACTTCAGAGCGCGTGACCACCGCCGCGTCGTCCGAAATGCGCGGGGCTCACCCGCCGGGCTCGATCACTCTCGCCCTCGGCACAACCGTCCGAGAAATCCGCCCGGATACCGTCGTTCTCTCCGATCGGACCATCCCGAACGACGCCGTCTTCACGATGATCGGTCGCGAGGCGCCGCTCGACTTTTTCCGACGCTCCGGTGTCGCGATTTCCGGCGAATGGAACCCGAAAACGTGGGCGGCTTTCGGCGCGTTCTTTGTTTTTTGCTCGTTCATCTACCTGTGGAAAGGCGGCACCTCGCTCAATGCCGCCTTCAAGGCCAACCACTGGTTCCCGTTCAACCTCCCCGACATCGGATCCGCCGCCGATCCCCTGCTGCGAACCTTCGGGGTGAACCTCCACGAGCCCGGTTTTTACTATTCCCTCGCCTACTGCCTGTTGATCGTCATTTTCGGCATCCGCCGCATCCGCCGTCGGCGCACTCCCTACGTCACCGCGCAGACAGTGAGCCTGGCCCTCTTCCAATGCATCCCGCTTTTCCTCCTGCCGTATCTGGTGCTTCCGGTGATGGGCTACGCCGGATGGTTCGACGCAGGCGTGGGAAAAGTCGTTGCCGACAATCTTTTCCCGGTCGCCTCGTACGGTCACGGCCGCGAGTATTGGCGGGCGTTCGGCTTCATCCTGGCCTGGCCGCTTTTCATCTGGAATGTCTTCACGTCCCAACCCCTCCTCTGGTGGCTCGTCATCTCGCTCATCCAGACCTTCGTCATCATCCCGCTGATTGTTCTGCGCTGGGGAAAAGGCGCGTATTGCGGGTGGGTGTGCTCCTGCGGGGCTCTCGCGGAAACCCTCGGCGACACCCAACGCCAAAAAATGCCGCACGGTCCCCTCTGGAACCGCATGAACATGGTCGGCCAAGCCATCCTGGCGCTGGCGGGCGTGCTTTTTCTCTTCCGCGTTCTTTCCTGGATGGGACTGGGTTTTCTCGATCCGCTTTACGCCGGACTTCTCAGCGGCTGGAGTTTTCTCGGCGTTCAATTGAACTACTACCATGTGGTTGACATCTTCCTCGCCGGGACGGTCGGCGTCGCCTGTTACTTCTGGTTCAGCGGTCGTGTTTGGTGCCGGTTTGCCTGCCCGCTCGCGGCCCTCATGCACATCTATGCACGCTTCTCGCGTTTCCGAATTTTTCCCGAGAAATCCAAGTGCATCTCCTGCAATGTCTGCACCTCGATGTGTCATCAGGGGATCGATGTGATGAATTTTGCCAACAAGGGAATTCCCATGGAGGACCCGCAGTGCGTGCGTTGCTCGGCCTGCGTCCAGAGTTGTCCGACCGGCGTTCTTTCGTTCGGTCGGCTCGGCGAGGGCGGCGCGCCTCTGCTCGACACGCTTCCAGCCTCGCGGATTCGCATGGTCGAAAAATCCTGACCTTCGCTTGCCCGCGGGGCGTGTCTTGTGTTCGCTCCGTCCATGCTCGCCTCCACCATCGCCATCATTCCCGCCCGGAATGAGGAAGGGAACATCGCGAACGTGATCGCCTCGCTCCAACGGCAGGGGATCACCCGCGTCCGCGTCGTGGACAATGGCAGCACCGACCGCACGGCGGAGGTCGCCCGCGCCGCCGGAGCCGAGGTCGTCACCGAACCTCGCCCGGGCTATGGACAGGCCTGTTGGACGGGTTCGCGTGACCTTCCGCCGGAGATCGAGTGGATCTTCTTTTGCGATGCCGACGGCAGCGACGACCACGAGGCCATTCCGGCGTTTTTCGACGCGGCACCCGAACAGGACCTCATCCTCGGAGACCGCATGGCGACGCCGGATGGACGCGCCGTCA
Organism: uncultured Chthoniobacterales bacterium; assembly: GCA_964516295.1. Taxonomy (GTDB): domain Bacteria; phylum Verrucomicrobiota; class Verrucomicrobiia; order Chthoniobacterales; family Terrimicrobiaceae; genus CAZEYT01. The sequence goes on from CAZEYT010000044.1 coordinate 19,806, forward strand.
TGTCGCCCGCCCAGCGCTTCGGCAACTGGCTCGCACCCGCCCTGCTCCGCCTCATCTATGGCCGCCGTTTCTGCGACCTCGGCCCGATGCGGCTTGTTCGTCGCACGGCCTATGATGCCATTGCCATGAAGGATCGCGGATTCGGATGGACCGTCGAAATGCAGGCCCGCGCATGTGAGCTGGGATTGCGGACGGTGGAAATTCCCGTGCGCTATTTCAAGCGTTGCGCCGGTGTTTCCAAGATTTCCGGCGACCTCCGCGGCACATGCATGGCCGGAACGATCATCCTCTCGACACTCGGCCGGTTTTTCCTCGCCCGTCACGGAGCGTGGATCGCCTTTGCCCTCCTGCTTGTCGGCGCCCTCGTGATGTTGCCGCGGGGGAGTTTTCGCATTCCCGGGAACGTCCCATGGTTCCTCGCTGGATTCACCCTGATGTCGCTCGGCTACATTGTGTCCGCCGGTGCCCGCTGGTCGTGGGCGCACCTGATGGGAGCCGCCGTGATCCTTCGAGTGATTCTTTTGCCGATGGAACCCGGGACGGATGTGTGGCGCTACCTTTGGGAGGGTCTCATCCAATGGCATGGTCACAATCCCTACCTCATCCCGCCCAACGCCGAGACGCTCGCGCCGCTGGCCGCCGACTGGCACGGGAAAATCAACCACCCCGATCTCACCGCCGGCTATCCGCCACCCCTCCTTCTCCTGTTCGCCGGCCTCGCCGCCATCTCGCCGTCGCTTCTTTTGTTCAAAACGGTCATCGTGGCCGCCGACCTCGGCACGGCCTGGCTGCTGGCGCGGCGGTTCGGGTGCGACCGCGCCGCATGGTATGCGCTGAGCCCGCTGGTTTTGTATGTGTTTGCCGGCGGCGCGCATTTTGATTCGCTCCTGATCCTGCCGATGGTTCTCGGCTGGTTTGCGTGGGACGCCGGACGTCCACTGCGAGCCGGAGCCTGGCTGGGGTTGGCCGTCGGGGCCAAATACGTGGCTCTGCCCCTCCTGGCGTTTGTTGTTTGGCGGCTGCTTCGAACCCGCCGTTGGATCCACGCCCTCGCAACGCTCGCACTGGGACTTTTGCCCCTGGTCGCGGGACTCGCGTGGTTTTGGCGGGATGGGATCCACGCCCTCGCACCGATGCAAATGACCAACTACGCGCGCAGTGCCGAATTCCTCCCGCGTCTGGTCGAATGGCTCCGGCCCGAAACCGCTTTGCAGAACACGATTTTTCTTCTGCCCTTCGCCTTGGGCGTGGCCGTCCTGGTCTTGTGGCGACGCTCGCTGGAACGCTTTGCGGAAGATTTCTTCCTCCTGCTGGTGACCCTCTCACCGGCTGTCCATGCGTGGTATTTCACGTGGGCTCTCCCGTTCGCCGCCGCTACCGGAAACCTGGCCTTCCGCGTCGCCGGGGTAAGCGCCGGGATTTACTTCGTCCTCGAGCACCGACAGGCGCTGGCCAGTGTGCCCTGGCGTCAGTCGTGGTGGGAGTGGCTCATCCTCTGGCTGCCGATTCTGGTGGCCTTCACGGTCAGCCGTTGGCCCAGAGGCCGGAGCGCCTAAACAACGCCGGCTTCAAGCGCCCGGGTCCACGCTGCGATGTCGTCCACATCCTCCAGCGCCGGCTCCATGATGCGAATGGTGACACCCGGCGGAATCTTTTTCCGGGTTTGCTCGAAGACCGCTTCGGTGCCCCACGAAATCTCCGAAAAGATCCCGTCAACCGGTCGGCGTAGGGCCAGGAGGCAGTATCCGCCATCCATGGTCGGCCAGAGGACGGCTTCTTCACCGGAGCGTTCAACGTCCAAAAGCCGGTCGTGCGTCAGATACGGGCAATCCCCTCCGAGAAAGACCAGCGGAGTTCCGAGTCGTTCCACCGCCGCGAGCAGGCGGTTGCCGAGATCGCCCTCCGATTGGGGAAAGAGACGGACATCGCCGCCCAGCCAGGTGCGCATTTCCTTCACGGCATCCGTCGGCGCAAAGGCCACAAAGACCGTCCACGTCGCGGGGATTTGCGCCAGTTGTCGATGCACCAGCCGGCGGTAAGCCTCCACAGCCTCGGCATGACCGATGTCGCGGGCCAGACGGGTTTTCACCCCACCTTCGCGCGGGGCCTTGAGCATCAGGCATACGTTCATCCGTTTGTCGGAATACAGGGATCACGCCGCGGACGCACTGGAAAAACCGAGCATTCCACCGCGCGTTTTGCGCGATCGGGGGGGAACGGGCCGGTTGACTCCGGCCACCGGCCCCGATAAAATCCTTGTCGTCGTGAAACTCGAACAGCTCGAACAAATCTACCACCGCCCCCTTTTCGACCTCATCCAGGAGAGCCGCCGCGTTCATCTGGAGTTTTGGGAGAAAAACGAAGTCCAACTCTGCACGCTGCTCAGCGTCAAAACAGGCGGGTGCAGCGAAGATTGTGGCTATTGTTCGCAAAGCGCGCGCTATGACACCGGGCTCGAGCGCCAGCCGCTCATGACGACCGACGAAGTTCTGCCCGTCGCTCAGATGGCCAAGGCCAATGGCTCGACGAGATTCTGCATGGGGGCCGCCTGGAAGGGCGTTCGCAAGGGCGACAGGAAATTCGAGCAAATGGTCGAGACGGTCCGCGAGGTCAGCCGCCTCGGCATGGAA
>CAZEYT010000045.1:0-22150 GCA_964516295.1 uncultured Chthoniobacterales bacterium
GAAAAGAAAGCCGCTCCAAAAAAGAAGGCCCCGGCCAAAAAGGCAGCGCCCACCGCGGAGAAATCCGAGGAAAAAGAGAGCTGAACCAAACCACTCCACAAAAGGCGGGAGGTCTTCGGGCCTCCCGCTTTTTTTGTGTCAGGCGTGACGCCGCCGACGCAGATTCCAGAGCATGAAGGCGGCGCCGAGACCGACCAGCAACCAAATCCGCGGCTCGGGAACGGGACTCTTCGAGGTCCGAGCATGGATCCCGGCCAACGCTGATGAGGTCCAGAAGGTCCCTATCCGGTGCGCCCGGCTCCATCCATTGCTCACCCGCATCTCAAAACTCCCCGGAAACAGCGTGTAGGAAACCGGCGTTCCAAGAACCACGGCTGCCAACTCCACCTCCCCCGGACTCGCCGACGCCCAAAGCCATTCCGGCCCCGCCGTCCGCAAAAACGGACCGTCCCAATTTTGCAAACGTGCACCAGGTTGCCTGTCTAACACGCTCTGCGTGGAGGCGGGCGAGGAAACGATGGCCAGTCCAAGGCCGATACCGAGACAAATCGGTCGGAAAAACTTCATGGGGGATGATTGATTTAAATCATTCTTTCTCCCTCCGTCCAAGGCAAAAATTCTGCAACAACCACGCAATCTTTCGCCAGTGTTATCCGAATCAAGCGTCCGGTTGCCAACTATCGCGGAGCGCCGCCTCGGCCTGATCGGACGCAAAGGTCGGTGACATCCGCCCGGCCAAAACCTGGGTCAAATAAGGAAAAACCGTGTCCGCTGTGGTGACGATCGCATCCAGAACAGCCCGAAACGCCCCCTCGTCCAGCGGAGACGACAGCGTGTCGCAGTAGCCGGCGAGACGGATTTCGCCTTCCTCGTAATCCATTTCCCAGAATTTGCGGTGCGCATTCCAATTCAGCCGATGCAAGAACTCAGCCGCCGCAACCCGGTTTTTCTCGGTCACCCGGATCGGAAGACGAACCATCAGCGACGCGAGATCATCCGACTGCCCCATGCAAAGGATGTGAACTTCCACATGCTCCAAGACAAGCCGCGTGGAAAGAACGCCCTCCACGTCATCCACTTTCAAGTCTCCGGCGGCAAAAACCTTCCTCATGACTTCGATCGGTGAAAGCGGGCCAGCGGGCGACGGATTTTCATTGTTCATCCCGGTACCGTAACGGCCGGGGTGGGACATCCGCTGGCTCAGTTGGAAAATTCGTCGACGAGATTGACCTTCCCATGCTGGTCGCCCTCATCGACACGAGGACGCCGCCCCTGAAGATAAGCGCCTGCAGCCTCGAGGAGGTAGCGCACCTTTTTCGCCCCGCGGTTGTCCCAATACTCCGCCTGGGACGGATCCACGCGGATGGGCGCGATCGCCGGATCCGCTGCGCCGCCGGGAAACCACGGCTTGTATTCCTCTTTCCAAATCTCCGCGACGCGGTTTCGGTCATGTTCGATCGTGGCGTTGCCGGTGAGGCTGAGATAGGCGGAACGGTCGTTCTGGAGGATCACCGCGACGCGGGAGTCCGCCTCCAATTCGTGAGTCTTCGCGCTATCATCATCGGTCAAAAACCACACCACACACGCCTCATTCACATCTGCGATTTGCATTGGCCGCGCCCGAAGGCCGGCGGTCGCGTCGTGGGTCACAAGCATCGCGGTGGAGAATTCCTGAAGAATGTCGAAAAGTTTTCTGTTTTGGTCGCTCATCCCGAAGGGTTCGACCAGACAGACTCCCCTGCGTGTATGGAGGGAAAACGGCTACATTCCACTCGGAGCGGCACCACCTTTCGGCGGAGTGAGATAGGGAGCCGATGCGTTTTTCCATTTCGGGAAATTCTTCAGGCCGTACTCCAACGCGGTGATGAGCTCGCGAGCCTGATCGGAGAGTCCGGCCCGTTCCAGAACGGACGACGTGGCGAACGCCATGCGATAAGTGTCATCCTGAAGGTTGCCACGGTGGGTTTTCAACCAATCAACCGCCTCCCTTACCCCACCCCGTGCCGCTTCCAAATCATCCGCAGCAACGGCGTCTTCGACGAGGAACCACAGGGCTCGCACAACTTCTGACGGCCGTCCCCCACCCGCGCGCTCCGGCGCACGACAGGCCCGTTGCAGCACGCGCTGCCGCGTCGGGATCAGGAGCGCCTTGCCGGCTTCGTGCGCGCCGAGTTGGGTGCCCAAAAGATGCGCCCAGAAAACGGCGCTCTCCAATTGATCCGTCCGATCCATCTCGGCCATGGCCGCCTCGAAGGCTTCCTGCCAATCGGGCCCCGGCTTCCACTCCGGAACACTGGCCTGGAATGCCAGAGGGGCCATCTTCAGATGCCACACCGGAAGGCGCTTCTGGGCTGCCTCGGTCTCCATGGCCTGAAAGATGACCTCGTTCAAAGCCGGGTCCTGCGCGAGGTTAGCGAGTTGGAGAAGCGAGCTCATCGGTCGGTCGTTTTCATAGCGCCGACTCTCGATCAGATTTGCCAGAGCCGCCGCATTCGGACCTTCCGCGAACAAGGCTTCGAGATTTTGCCGGATCTCGGCTTGGACCCCGTCCCTCTCCCCGGCCTGTGCCATCGCGAGCCATCGGAGAAGAAAGGTCACCCGGCGGGTATGGCTCGCGATCTCCGACAACGCGAGGCCGGCCTTTACTCCGTCCAGTCGCACCTCGATCGGAAGATCTTCCCGTCGAACCAAAGAATCCATGTAGCCGAACATCCGGTCATACTTCGGCCGGGAAAAAAGCGGATTCGGCTCGGCACGAAAAGCCGACTCGAACAGACCGACCAACTTCATTCCCTGCACCGATCCCTGTACAAATCGCGCCAGCCAATCGCCCTGATAATCCAGCGCCGTGAGTGGCTCGATGGCCGAGAGAGCCAGCACGCGATCCACCGCCGCTTCGTCGGGTTCTTCCCCCGCCTCGTATCTCGCCATCGCCAAATCCCGCAGCCAGTCGGCATACTTCCACGGGGCCGCTTCCAAGATCTCCAGTCCGGCGATCTCCGTCCCAGGCGTGATGTCCGAAATCACCGGCACCATCGTGCCGACCTCTCGGAAGGGGATCCAAAAGGTGTGCTGTGGAAACGCCGGGATCGCCCGACTGAACAACACCCAGCGACCGGGTGGTTCGCGTCGCTCCGCAAGGACCATGTTGAGGGCACCGGCATTCGATCCCGGCTTGGCCCGGAACTCCGCGCCGATCATCACGGAGCCAGCCCCCGTCCGCTGCACCCATCCCCGGTTGAAATAAAACTTCCCGGGTTCGATCGGAAACGGCGTTCCGGTGTAGTTCAGGTTCTGACGTTCGCCCGCCGTTCCGATGCGAACGGCCGGCGACCCGTCCGGTGCCGGCCCCGAAGATTTCACCACTCCGGTCGCAAGCGGTCTTTCGCCCTCCAGCAACACGTCCGGGAGAGAGGCGCCCGGCGGGGGAAAAACCCGGAGGCCGGAAACTACCGGGACCAGCGGACCCGGCCGACGTTCATCCCCCACCACCGCAATCGCCCGCAAAAATCCACAGGCGGCCGGAAGAGCCACCGTCATCTGCCCGGAGGACGACTCCCCGGGAACGGATTTCAAAAGAGTCATTTCCCCGGGCATCTCGCCGAAATGAATTTCAACGGCTGTTTGACCGGGAATCTCCTTCACCGGCGGCGCGGCCGAGACGGAGATCGCGAGGTCAAATTTCCCCCATGTCCGGCGAATCTCGCGAAGGTTCCATTGCCAGCCGACTTGGACGGTCTTCTTTTCGTCCGGAGGCGAGGACCAAATGACCGGCCAGGCGTTCTCCAGACGTCCCGAAGCCAGCGCCGCCAGATTCCGCAGCCGGACCAATTCGCTGTCCGGATTGCTGGATTGCAGCGCCGGGACTTTCTCCGCATTGGTGATGAGGGTCGCCAATTTCTTCCACTCGCCGGCTTCGATCAAAAACTGACTCAGCTCCCGCAGACGCTCTATCGACGAATCCCGGTTGCCCGAGCCAAACGCCTGCACTTCGGAGTCCACCCACGCCGCCCGGTAGGCTGGCTGGTATTTTGACTCAACTTGGGTCAGTGCGTAAATCGTCTCCGCCAGCCGCCGCTGCTGATAACCGGCCTCTGTGCGACTCCCGGAGTTCCACTGCCGGATGGCGGTCAACACCGCGTCGGGCTCCGGATGATAAGCCGCCAGCCGCCGAAGAAACCGGCTGTCCGTCTCGTCCGAATATCCTCCCGGGTATTTCCCGGCCTCGCGCAGCGCGACGAAGCGCGACCACGTCTCGAGGGCCGCCTGCGGCTCGGTCGGGGCCTGAATCCACGCTTCCAATAACTGACGCGACATCAACGCATCGCCCGGAACCTCCACGCGCCGCACTGCTTCCAGCGCTTCACCGCTCCGACCGTTTTCCTGGAGGATGTCGAAGAGGTCAAACGACTGCGAAATCTCGGAGGACCACACGGCCCGAATTCTCTCCGTCACGGCAGGTTGGGATCCGATCCCCAGAGCCTCGAGAACATCGGCCGCCGAGACCGATGAGGGATCGCTCTGCGCCCGCGCGCGGAGGAGCGCCGTGCTGACGATCCGGCGGGCGTGTTCAGGGAGAGCCGCCGTGCTCATGAGATCCAGCCACCGCGCGGCTTCCGGCGGGGCATTCTGTCCCGTGGCCTCACGGGCGAGCATTTCCAACATGGAGTTGTCCCCCAAAACCGGTGAGTTGTTGCGCAGCGGGTCCGGAAGCAGCAGGGCGGGATTCGACAACATCGAAAAAAGCTCGGGCAACCGTCCGGCCTCGCTGAACGCCTTCACAAACGAGGTCCCCTGTCGCAGCGTCTGGTGAGGGGACTCCCGGAAGGCCTTGGAAAAAAGATCCGCCGCCGGGCCGTACTCTCTTTTGTTGAATGCCGCGCGGGCCTTTCCGATCTCGGCGCTCTCCGCATCGAGGATGGCGGTGCTCGGAATCCTCACCAATTGAAGTCCGTCCCATCGTCCGCCGATGCTCCACATCGAATTGAAGCTGCTGAAAGCCCGGAAGATCAGGCGCAGGGCGATGGTGGTTGCGCCATCGGGAATCTTGCGGATTTCTCCCGAGCTGTTCGCCACGGACCACATGCGAAGTTGGGGCACCCAAACGCCTTCATTGTCGCCCGAGGAAAAAGAGTCCCGGTCCAACCGGCCGCCGGCGCCGAGAAAATCCACACCGAGGCCGGGAGCGGATTGCCTCGAACCCGTCGGCGCAAACCAGCCGGAGAAAACGAGAACCTCGTCCCCCTTGCCGATGGGGATACTGGCAATGTCCCAGTTCAGCTCGGACGACGCCGAGACGGCTTCCATTTCCGAAGCGCTCGTCGCGCCCAGCGGCCCGGGAACGCCTTTGCGAACCTCCATGCCGATCACGGGTTTTTGAGCGGGGAGCAAATTCTCGCCGGTGACATAGGCCGTCAGAGGACCGTTCTGCCAGCGGCCGTCGCGCTCCCGCCATCTTGCCTGCACGATTCCGACGGGCGATGCGGTTTTGATCTGAACCTCGCCGGAAAGTCCGGGCTTGCTCACGGTTGCGGCCCGCTCGAGAACGGCGGGATTTTTGCCCGCCCAGATTTCAACGCGCGTCGGTCGAAGACCCACCGGGATTTCGATGTTGGCGGTTTCCCAGCCGACCGGTTGATTGCGCGCCCGGTCGGGATCGGTTTGCGGAAGTGCAATCTGGGCTTTCCAGTGGACCCGTAGGGCGGAGTCTTTCGCAGGAGCGGCGGCGCAAACAATCTGCACGTCGGCTTTTCCTCCCTCCAGAATTCTAAGACGCGCTTCGGAACGCCCAATGGCATCGGAGCGGCCGAAATTGCGCGATGCACGCGACGCCGAGGTGAAGTCCAGCAACCGCCGGGCATCGGTGACCATGCCGGCATCGAGCAAGGCAGAGACCGCCGCGGCATACGACTCGGAGTGCGGCAGATACTGAGCGGCATTGGGATCGCTCAGCGTGCGGGAAAGCAATTGATCGATATGTCTGGCCACGAGCGGGTTTTTGCGGAGCGGAGACAGCTTTGGAAGAACTTCCACCAGAAGGCTCAAATGATAGTCCCCTCCGCCAAAGACATAGTTTTGCTCCGGAATCCGGCGCAGGATGGCCGGAATCCACTTGGGGGCATTTTTGTCCGGTGCCAGAGCGAGAAGAACCGTGGTCAACATCGGCAAATTCAACTCGTTGAGCGGCTTGTCGCTCTCCATCGCGACAGCCCCCCACTCCGCAGCGATGCCCGGTCGGTTCATGACCGTGCGCGCGAGAAGCGAGGTTGGAATCCCACGCTTTTCGGAATCCTCGGTTTCCAATTTTTCGAAAAGGAGGTCGAGTGTTCCGGTTCGCTCCGCGATCTCACCGATGCGCTCGATCTGCGCGGAGGGATTGGAGCCGGAAAAGCGATTCATGGACGATTGCAGGAGAACGCTCGCGAGCACCCGCACGCCACGCATGCGCTGGAATCCGGGACGCTGGGGCGGTTCGAGAAGTGTCTTCATCGTCTCCGTGGCGGCTTCGTTTTGTCCGAGTTCCAATTGAAGTTCCGCAAGGCGGACGAGCAAAGAGACCGACTGTTCGGAGGACGCCGTGAAGCGGGAGCGGCCCCGTTGGAGGAGTGTCACGGCCGCGTCGGTCTTTCCGGTCTTCACCAAAACATCCGAAAGCCGGGCCAGCAACATGGGCTCCATCTCCCGATCGGCCAGTCGCGAGGCCACGAAGAGCTGGTTGTAGGAAGCATCGTCGATGGCGACCAAGGCCAGAGCCAGCCGGGCCGCGGACTCATCGTCGTCGGCCATGTTCAGGATCTCCTCCATGCCGATGGCCGAACGCGCCAGGACATCCGGCCTTTTTTCCAGAAGCGTCGCGACCACTTCCATGCGAACGCTTTGCTGATTCTGAGAGCGCTCCATAACGCGATTCAAGGCGCGGACATTCTGAATGCGCTCGGGATGCTCGGAGGCAATCCGAACGAGGTGATTGGCTGCCGTCCGGTCATCCGGATTCTGGATGATCTCGCCCAGCCGAAGCGCCGCTTCAAAGTCGCCCGGGTCCGCCTCAAGACGTTTCGTCAACTGATCCCGATAGGCAGCCAGACCGCCGCTCTCGCGAAGCGCGTTCACCGCCACCCCGCGCAGGTTCCACTGCTGGTAGTCGTCCGCGCCGGGGAAGGCCGCGAAAAGCAAGCCGGAGGCGATCCGCGAGGCTTCCTGCTTCTGGTTGTTCGCATTAAGTTTTGAGAGTTGTGCCTGGAGCTGGTTGGAACGATCCGGGGACGATCGTCGGGAATTGCGCGGGTTGAGATTGGTAAACTCGGAGGGGGGGAGGCCGAGGAGATTCAACTCCCCGGCGAGTTGGTCCCGAACGACAAGCGAGAGGCGTGTTTTTGCAAGCCGTTTGGCGGACTCGCGGGCTTCGTCGTTCCGTTTCGCTTGGCGGAGCAGGCGGATGCGGCGCAGTTCGCGAAGATCCGGGGTTTCACCCGACTGCATGGCGGCGGCTTCGATCACCGCGAGGGCTTCGTCGGGTCGGTTCATCCGCTCGGAGGCTTCAAGAAGAAGCGCCGCACTTCGCGCGGACGGCGCTTTTGCCTGGAGCTCCGCGAGCCGCTTCACGGCCTTCTCACGATCTCCGGCAAACCAATCGGCGTAGAAAACGCCAATGGCATAAACATCAAGCCGATTATCCGCCAAGCGGGACGAAAACCATTCCCTGAGCTTCGACAGCGCGTCGGCCTGAGAAAGTCCGGCGCTGATCAAACGGAACGCATCAACGGAAAACTCAGAGTCCCCCACGGCGAGCTCTCCCCCTTGCTGAACAAGCGGGTTCCCGGCCCGTCCGAATCCGCCGAAAACATGCATGGGAAAACCGGATCGCGAGCTGCCCGGGGCTTGGGATCTCATGCTGCCCAGAAATTCCTCGAAAACCTTCTGGGCATCCGGGCGATTGTTTTCGATCGCACCCCGGACAAATCCGGCATGGATCATCGCCATTTGTGCCCGGGCCACCGGCGAGTTTGCCGCGGCCTGCTCGGCCTGTTCGAGAAGCTTCGCTGCCGTTTCGAATTCCCCTACCTGAACCGCGAGATTGGTGAGCGTTTGAAGATGGGTGATCGAACCATCGTTCCCCGGATGCTCCAAAAGAGCGGCAAACCGCTTTTTCCACGCGTCGGTCCCGACCTTGCTTCCATCCTGACCGAATTCCGACGTGAAATCCTGAACCGCCGAGCGGAAACCGAAGGCCGGATCGAGATCAGCCATTTTCTTGCGAACGGACGTCCGGGCCGCTGCGGTTTCCGGGTCGTCCGGCACGAAGGCCGGTGCCTCGACAATCACCCCAAGAATTTCCGTGGAAAGACCGTCGCTCGCCGCAGCTTCCCGGATCAACTGCCGCTGGGCCTCGGTATCCTGAAGCGATGTCGCCAGAAACATCCGGAGGTCCAGCGGGATCTTGGCTTTTGCGATGAGTTCGTCGGAGAATTTCGCGAACGCCTCATAGCGATCCTGGGCCCGGGCCAGCGCGGACAAAACAAAGAAGGATCTTACGGTGGCGATCTGATCGGGCGTCGCCCCACCCGCCGCACGGGAGGATCCCAAGCCAAATCCCCACATGCGCGAAAAACCGCCCCGGTATCCGGAGAAGATCGACATCAGACTTTGAGAAACCTGCTGAAGGGCGACCTGCATCGGCTGAAACCGCGCCCACGACGGTGACGCCGAAAAAAACGGATTCTGAGGACCAGCCTGGGAGGTGGGAGCGAGAAGCGCCTCACCGAAGTTCGACCCGGCAAGAATTCCGGAAAGAATCGACTCCGCTTCATCGTAGCGGCGCTGAAGAAGACGGAGCATGGCCAGCTCATAGCGAACGGCGGGACCGGACGACGGGTCGGCAGCCAATTCGTCAATGAGTGCATCGGCTTCGCCGCCAAATCCCGCCTCATGCATTGCTAGGAGAACGGAATTCCAAGCCGCCGGATCTTTCAAAACATCCGCCCGCACTTTCGCAAACTCATCGAGCGCTTTGGCCCGGTCTGCGGATTCAAAAAGACGCGTCAGATACGCCGCCCGATTCTCCCGGGTCGGTTCCAATTCGGCCAGCCGGGCGGAGAGGCGGAGGGATTCTTCGCGATCGCCCGATCTGGTCGCGAGGTCGAGCAACCGCGCGACCGCCGCCGGATCGTCCGGATTGCGGCCGAGGCTCCGCGAGAGCTCTTCTCCGGCGGAAAGAAGATCGTTTTGCTGAATGAAGATTTCGGCGAGATAAGCTCCATAGCGTCCGCCGCCCTGTTCTTTGGCTTGGCGCTCGCGGAGCGAGGCGATGAGCTGCTCCAAACGTCCGGTTTGCGCGGCGAGTTCGGCCTGGCGTCGAAAGATCTCCAAGCGCCGGGGTTCTTTGTCTTCCGCCTCAAATGCCTCTTGCAGCGCCTTCTCCGCTTCGTCCGTTCGCCCCTGAATGCCAAGATAATCCGCCAACATCAAGCGAAGCGGAGCCGGCTCTTCGACATAGCGAATGCCCTCCCGCAAGCGGGCGACTGCCTCATCGAACTTTCCGGCCCGCGAGGCGATCTCGGCATACTGACGGTAGAGCGCGCCTTCGCTGGGCGTTCGTTCGATCAATTGCGACATCGTAGCCAGCGCGTCTTTTGGATCACCTTCGGTCGCCTGGATCCGGGCGATGGATGTGAGACATTCCGAGGCGAGTCGGGGGTCCGCCTCCGCCAACCGCCGCAGCGTGGCCACCTGCTCATCGGGGGTCGAAAAAGCGGCGGCGAAGTCCGCAGCGGCACGGGCGGCGCGCACAGGATCATTCGACGCGGCGAGTGCATCGCGGACTTCCCGGGCGGTCTTCTCCTCATTGGCGGCAACGGCGAGTTGGAAGAGCAGGAGAAGATCCGGAACGGCGAGGCCGGACGTCAGCTTCCCGGAGAGCTCCGCAGCTTTTTCTTTGTTCAGCCCGCGGGACGTGAGAAAGGACGCGTATTGCTTGACGAGGTCCGTTGCAAAAAACTCATTCGGTGAGACAGCCCAGACCCTCGGGAAAAGCGCCGCCAGGGTCTCAATTTGTTCGCTGTCCATCGCGTTTCGGAAAGCCGCGGAGAGGACATCGTGATGGTCGGGGAATTTCTCAACCGCCCTGTGGAGTGTTTCGCGTGCGGCGTCGTCCCACTCCAGCCGGGTTTGGATTCTTGCCAGCGTGACAAAGTTTTCCGCCGTGGCCCGGTCGCCTTCGATCACTTCGGCGAGAACCTTCTCGGCGGCCGCGCGATCTTCGCGGGCGGTGTAGGCTTCGGCCAGTTTCTGGCGAACATCGACGGCCTCGGGAGCCAGTGTGAGAAGGCGCTGCCAGCGCGTCATGGCACCTTCGATCTCCCCTTTTGCCTGAAGGAGATCGGCAAGGGCGGAGAGGCGCGCAATGTCGGTGCTTTCCGGCGGGGCCAACCGCTCCCAAACAGCAAGCGCTTCCAAGCGCTTCGCGGCGTCGCCGGAGTCGGTGAATTGTTTCCAGAGAATCTCCCCAAGCAGCGTCACGACGACCGGGTCGGCATCGGCCGGGCGGGCCAGCTCGCGAAGTTCGCCGAGCGCGTCGTCGATCCGGTTTTCACTTTGGAGCCGGCGGACGAGATCGAGCCGGAGTTCGAGATTTCCGGGGGCCAGCGCCGCGGCGGCGCGAAGACGGTCCACCGCTTCGGACCCGCGTCCGAGGTCCGCGAGCACCTCGGCCTGGGCGGCGAGGGAGAGGACATCCCGGGGATTTGCCGCTGTGCGTTTTTCGTAAAAGGCGAGGAGGCCGGGGAGATCATCGCGGCGTCGGAAAAGGTCTTCAAGGCGTGCGCGAATCTCGCGATGGATCCAGCTGCCTTCACTGGTTTCGGCAAGAGCCGCATCATAGATGGAGACCGCCTCTTCGTGCTTTCCGGCCAATTCCGCGGTACGGGCCAGCCGAAGGGATGCAGAGACTTTTCGAAACGGATCGTTTGCCGAGGCATCGCGAAGTCGTGTGAATGTCTTGGCGGCTTCCTCGTAGTCTCCGGCGGACAAAAATGCCTCCCCCGCTTCTTCCATCACAAACGGGTCCTCCGGAAACCGCCGCAGGGCTTCGCGCCAGACGTCAACGGCTTTTTGGTCATGGAATGATCGCTGATGCAGAAGTGCCAGCGAGCGCATCAAGTCCATACGCTCAACGGGTGGAAGCGATTCTGCCGCGAGCGCTTTCTCGTAAGCGGCGGTGGCGGCCGGAAAATTTCCCTCGGTGGTTTCGAGCGCGGCGAGGAGTCGGGCGGCGGCCGGATGAAGATCCGTGGCTTTCGAGTAGAGTTCGCGGGCCCGGTCGGGATTTCGAAGTCTCTCGGCCAGAAGGCCGCGAAGGACGAGATAGGCGCCCGCCTCGTCCGGCGCGGCCTCCCAGCGGGCATCCAGTTTTTCGAGGCCCCCGCCCTTGGTGGAATACCATTCAATCACCCGGTCAAACGCCGGGCCCGGCTGCGGGGAGCGGACGAGCAAGTGTTCGTAACGGTCCACCAGTTCCTGGGTGACCTCGGGACCGCCCACCTGGCCGGAGAGGAGCGAGGCCGAAGCGAGCAAAAGGAAGAGAATACAGGTTTTCATCGGGGATTTCGGTTTTCAGTCGGGCCAGCGTCGCAGCGCGACATCGACCACGAAAAGGAGAAGGGCCGCCAGCGCCAGCCACGGCCAGAGCTCGCGTTCGACCGGGGCGAGACGGTCGTCTGCCGCCAGCACGGCGGCGGGCTCCGGCGAAAGCGCACCACCGGTCGCGGCCGCCAACCGGCCGAGCGACTCCATCGCGGGAGGATCGAGGAGAAATTCCTGCGAATAGCCGCGCGTGTGGGTGAAGAAGGCCGATTGGGCGGGCTGACCATTTTTTTCGAAGGTGACCTGACCGGAGGAAATGCCCGGCCCTTCGACGGCGAACTCCCCGCGCCAGCGGCCGGGAAGGATTTTCTCCAGTGGGACATCCTGGTCTTTTCCATCCGCGGAAACGACCCGAAGACGACCCGAGGTGTCCACGGGGAAGGTTTGCACGTCATCAAGCGCGTTGACGGTGACGACCACACGGCCGTTGGTCCACTCGGTTCGGATCTCCGAAGTGCCGAGTGACGCCGGGCGGCTGACGCGCCGCAGGAGCTGAGCCCAGAACTTTCCAAAACCGCTCCAGCGCAGCCATTCGACAGCCCAGCGATTGCGGGCATCGGACGTAAACGCGGCCGAGGTGCCGAGCCCGAAACGCCAGGTCGTGAGCAACGGATCGCCGCTTTCCGTCATCAACCATGTTTCGCTGGTCGGCTTGGGTTTGGTCCGGACATAGCCGAGAAGAAAAGGCGCATTGTCCCAGGGAACGCCTTCGAGAAAATCCACCGCGCGAACGGGGCGGGCGAGGAACGGAAACTCTTGGATCGCGGATTTCGCCGCGGTCATGGTTTCTTTCGTGAAGATCTGCGGGATCGTCGATGGGTCGGCGGTTTCGTAAAAGCGTCCGTTTCCCCACTGCGCGATCTGCGCGAGGAGATTGCTGTCCGCACCGTCACCGACGGCCACGGAGCTGACGGTGATTCCGTTTTGAGCCATCTGTGTGGCGAGTTCGTAAAAGGGGCCCTCTTGCGACATGCCATCGGTGAGGAGGATGACGTGCTTGAGTTTGGCGGAGCTGGAGGAGAGTTGGCGGAGGGCTTCCTCCAGACCGGGGGCGATATTTGTGCCCCCACCGGCCGTGATGGAGGCGATGGCGGAGCCGATGGACGGACCATCGGCCGACTGCATGGGCACGGGAATCTGGACCTGATCGTCGAAGGCAATGACGCTTACCGAGTCGCGGGCCGTGAGGAGGTCGGCGCTGGCTTTGGCGGCGGCCTTGGCGAGTTCCATTTTATCGCCCGACATGCTGCCGCTTCGGTCGATGACGAGGGCCAGGGCAAGGGTCGGGTTTTCCTCGTCCTTCTGAAAGTCGCACTGGACCGGGAGCACGTCCTCGACCGGCGTTCGAAAATATCCCCCGAGTCCGTAAGCCTGATCCCCGCCGAGCATGACGAGTCCGCCACCGAAATCTCTCACGTAAGCGTGAAGGAGCTTCATTTGCTCGGCGGAAAGAGAGGAAGCCGGGATATTGTCGATGATCACGGCATCAAAATTCTGCAGATCGCTGAGTTGGGTGGGAACCCCCTCGGCCGGTCGGGTGGCGAGTTCGATGCCTTCCTGCTTGAGTGCCCAGGCGAGGTATCTTCCGGACTCGACCCGATCGCTGAGAAGGAGGACGCGGGACGGACCTTCACTCAAAGTGGCTGCGCCCGAGCGGTTGTTTTCGGCCAGCGTATCGGAGCGCGATCGGACACCGACTTCGTAATGCAGGAGCTTGTCGTCGCCCGCCCGGTCATCAAAGACGAAATCGGTCGCACCCGGCTTCACCGACACCGGGCGATTCGCGACGCGGACTCCGTTTCGGAAAAGATCGACCTCGACGGACATTTCGCGGGTGGACTGGATCGTGGTCTCCACGCGAACGGGATCCCCGGCTCGCACGCGCTGAGGAACGCGCACCTCACGGACAAGCACTTCCGGAACATCCGGTGAGTTGACCGGGACGACGTGGACCCGAATTTTTTGCTCGGCCAGCGTTTCCGGGTCCACGACGGCTCCTGTGGAGTTTCCATCCGAGAAGACCACGAGCGTTTTGACGACTCCGGGCCGGAAGCTGGCGGCGGCGAGGGCCAGGGCGGTGTCGAGGCGCGTCTCGTCGGTTTTCAAAAGCGTCGGATCCGCGTTCTTCAGATCATCCAAGGAGGAAAAGATCCGGCTTTGTCCGGCAAAACCGAGCCAGGCGGAATCCACCTTGCTCCAATCAGCCCCCGCCAGAAACTCCCCGGCGGCATCGACCGCCATTTTGTCCAGGCTTCGACTTTGGTCGACGACGAAAAGAACCTCCTGACGTTCGGTCGTTCCCGACCAGCGTGGTTCGGAGAGCGCGAGGACGAGGAGGATCAAGACGGCCAGTCGAACGCCAAGCGCAAAGATCTTCCTAAGGCCGCGCAACGGAGCGATGGACCGCCGATGCCACCACCAGACCAGCGGGAGCAACACGAGCAGGAAGAGACTTTCCGGGCGGAGGAGTTCCATGGTCAGTCCGTGATCCTCCGGTGAAACAAAAACCATTCCGCAAAAACCACAACGAAGCCGGCGAGAAGCACCCACCACCAACCGGGAAAGACCGGAAGACCGGACGCTTCCACCCGCTCCGCCGAGGGGGCAAGCAGCGGTTTCAATCCCGTCTCCACCCGCCCCGGAAGCAGGGCTGCCGTGGAGGATGAGGTGGATTCCTCACGCAGAGATTCGAGCAAATTGGCCGTGAAAACCGGGAAGGCCGTGCGCAGCGGAAGATCGGATTTTTCGGGATCAAATCCCAGGACCAGCCACCGTCGACCGACGTCCCACCGACCGAATATCAAAGGGTTGCCGAGACTGCCGACGAGGACATCGGCTCCAGCGGACGGGTTCCAGCGTCGTGCCTGATCGATGGCAACTTGCACGAATCCGGCGTGGCGAACCAGCGGGTGGCGTCGGTCGATTTCGGTGACGGGGGTTTCGGCAAGGACGTCGGACGGGGTTCCCCAGAATCCCGCATTTTCCGGATCGATGAAAAGGGCAGGGACATCCGCCGGCAGG
Organism: uncultured Chthoniobacterales bacterium; assembly: GCA_964516295.1. Lineage (GTDB taxonomy): Bacteria > Verrucomicrobiota > Verrucomicrobiia > Chthoniobacterales > Terrimicrobiaceae > CAZEYT01. Next base: position 14,659 of record CAZEYT010000045.1, read on the forward strand.
GCCTCCGGGGGATTGACAGTGAAGATGAGGAGTCGGGTCCCCTCCGGAACGGGCTCCGGCAAACGATCAAGGCGTTGCCAAATCACGAGCGGGATGGATTCCAGAACCGCTTCGAGAAACGGAGCAGGCGGGCCGACCACGAGCACGCGCAACGCCGTGAGCGGCGGCAACTCGCAGCGTGCGCTATTGTCAGCCGATAGGAGATCACCGGACCCGGGTTGAAGAACCGCTTCGAAGGCCGCTCCGGCATCCGAGGTTCCGCGCCAATGTTTTTTCCAAGCGACCTCCGGCGTCGCTTCCACCCGCACCCGGTCAATCGCCCGCCCGTCCTGAAACAATTCCAGCGTCCCGCTAGAAGGCTGTGCGGAGGTGACTTCGGCTTCCAACTGCCAGTCGCCGGGAGTGAGAGGGGAGCGGCGGACGGCGAAGAGCGAGAGTCCGGCATTGATCGGCGGCTCCGGGTCGACCCCACGAACCTGCACTGGATCGGTCGGCAGCGTGGAGGCGGTGCCGGGCCAGACGGCATCGGACAGCACTTCGATTCGGGCATCCTGGCGCAACCGCGCCAACTCCCCGGCGAGGAAGAGCGCCTCGCGGGGGTCAGTCCCCGTCGGAAGCCGTATGGCGCTCTCAAAGGCCGCGCGCAGCGTCCGCTTCGAGCCGGTCCAACCGCTGAGAATCCGGGGCGGATTCGTGGCGAGAATGATGGAGGCCTCGTCCTGCAAACGAAGGCGGTCGATTGTGCTTTTCCCGCGGTCGATGGCATTCTGCCAGCGGTCGGGACCCGGCCTAGTGGCCCCCATGCTGGCCGAGGGATCGAGCACAAAAACCGTGCGACGTGGCGCATCGCGTTCCCAATCGAACGCCGGGCGGGCAAGCGCTGCGATCAGAAAAGCGAGAACGAGCAATTGGAGGAGAAGGGAAAGCCAGCGCCGGAGTTTGCGCCAGAGCGGGCTGTTTTCCATGCGCGGCCGGATCTGGTCCCAGAAAAGAAAGGTGCTGACCGCACGTCGTCGCTGACGGGTTTTCAGCAAATAGAAAATCACCACCGGCAACCCGAGGAGCGCCAACCAAGCCGCGACCGGGAAAAGAAACGTCATCCTGCAAATCCTCCCTTCACGAGCGAGCGCCGGAGGACTTCCACGGGCGATTCGGTTGCATCGGCCGTGAGAAAGGCGATGCCGTGGCGACGACAATAGTCCGCCAAGCGGGTTTCGTAGGTTTTCACCGCCTCGCGATAGGCGGAAGCGGCCGCACGGTCGATAATGAGGGGTTTTCGCTCGCCGTTTTCCACGTGCTCGAGTTCGAACTCCCCGAGTTCCCCCGCCTCGCATTCGGACGCGTGGCGGATTTGAATGAGGCCGAGATCATGCCGGGCGTAGCGAAGACGGTCGAGGGCAACAAACGTGTCTTCGAGCGTCGCCCCCCAGGCATCGGTCACCCAAAGGACCAGACCCCGCCGGGGTCGCGTGGCCAGCCAACGGCCGATGGACGGCGCGAGCTCGCAGGTGCCGGGATCGGTCGTCCGGGATTCCAGGAACCGGAGAAGTCGGAGAAACCGGGCCCGGCCGCGGCTCGGAGCCCATGCGCCTTGATCCACGGGGCCGATGGTGGAAACACCCGCCCGGTCGAGATTGGCCAGCGTGAGGTAGGCGAGGCCGGCGATGAGTCGCCGGGCCACATCGAACTTCGACGGTTCCCCCCACGCCATGGAGGCCGTCGCATCCAACAGCAGATGCACGTGCAGGTCCTCCTCTTCTTCGAAAAGCTTGAGCAAAAGATGGCGACTCCGCGCGTAAACGGACCAGTCAATCGCGCGAATGTCATCCCCCGCGCTGAAACCCCGGTAGTCGGCAAACTCGAGTCCGGCGCCGCGCTTGACGCTGCGGCGTTCGGCGCGTTGTCGGCCGCGGGAAATCTGTCGCGCGAGGAGGTGAAGCCCCTCCAATTGCCGAAGAAAATCCGCCGGGAAAAGTTCTGCCACGTGCCCGCTTTTCGGTGAAATTTATTCGCCTTCGCGAGCCCAAGCCTCGCGGCAGGAAGCGAGAACACCGGCGAGAATGTGGTCGGCGGTGAGGCCGTCGGCCTGCGCTTCAAAGTTGAGCATCATCCGGTGACGCAGGACCGGCGTTGCCACAGCGACCAGATCCTCGGATGCGACATGGAAGCGACGCGCGAGGGCGGCGGAAATCTTCGCGGCGGCAAGGCAGGCCTGGCCCGCGCGCGGACTGGCTCCATAGCGCACATAGCGTTTGACCTCGGACGTGGCATGCGGACTCTCCGGATGGGTGGCCATAACCAGTTGGACGGCACGGCGGCGGATCGATTCGGTCGCCGGGACGGCGGCGGCATCGGCCCGCATTTCGAGGAGTTCGTCCCCACCCATCACCGGGAGGATTTCCGTTTTGGTGCCGGACGTCGTGAGTTCCAAGATGCGGGCGAACTCGGCTTCACCCGGATAGGGAACGAGCAATTGGAAAAAGAACCGGTCCATTTGCGCTTCCGGCAGCGGGTAGGTGCCCTCCATCTCCAGCGGATTTTGAGTCGCCAGAACAAAAAACGGCTGGTGAAGCGGTCGCGTGGCACCGCCGGTGGTGACATGGCCTTCCTGCATGGCTTCGAGGAGGGCGGACTGGGTTTTGGGGGTGGCGCGATTGATTTCATCGCCGAGCAGAACGTTGGCGAAGATCGGACCCGGCTCGAAGCGGAATTGGTGCTGGCCGCGTCCGTCCTCCACCAGAAGCGTGGTGCCGAGAAGATCCGAGGGCATGAGATCCGGCGTGAATTGCACGCGCTGGAATTTCAAGTGGAGGGCGGACGCGATGGATTTGACGAGCAGCGTTTTGCCGAGTCCCGGTACGCCTTCGAGGAGGACGTGTCCGCCGGCGACCATCGCCATGAGGCAGTGTTTGACGATGTCTTCCTGTCCGACAATGACCTGCTGGACGGCTTCTTGAAGGATGGTGAAGCGGTGTTGGAACGAGGCGAGGCGGGACTCGGGCGAGGCGACTTCAGTGCTCATGGTGTGGTGGATTCTGCAACGGGACGGATGCGTTCGAAGTAGGTGCGGATGATGCGGCGGTGGGCGAGTGGGAGAGATTCGTCGGTCACGGCCTTTTGGGAGAGCTCGACGTAATCGGCGACGGCCGCTTCACGGCTTCCGCCAACGGATCCAGCCGCGCCGGTCGCTGCGTTGACGGTGCGGACGTCGGACTCGCCTTCGCCGGGCGTTCCGCCGACAGTTTCGGTGGTGGCGGCTTGGGCGAGTTCGGTTTCGTCCCCGGCGACCCCGCCTCCCGGCGAAGTCCCGGCCTGATTTCCGGTGGGTTGGTTCCCCGGCACCAAGCTCTGGCACAGGGACGGCATCGGAGACGAGCCGTCGCAGGACCCGCGAAGTCGGTCCCGAAGCCCGTCGAGTTGACGTTTTCCGAGAGCAAGGGCCCGGCCGCGATTGACGCGTTGGGATTCCTGCTGAAATTCTTTGCAGAGGGAGCGCACGGGCGGGCTGAGGTCACCCTGGCTGGCCTTCCCGGATTTTTCCCCTTTGGAAACCGCCACCGATATTTGCTGCATGGCCTCGGCGAGGGAGGTGTTGCCCCGCTCGGAAGCGCTGCGGGCTCCCGTGGCGAGCATTTCCGCGAGGGCACCGGCCCGTTGGATGGCGGCTTCGGCCGCCGGCTGTTTTTCCATCCCCGCAGCGGCCTTGGCGGCTTCGTCAGCGGCTTTTGAGAAATCGCCATTTCGAACCGCAGCCGCAACGGCACCCATTCCGGAGATCGATTCGAGCGCCTCCGCGAGGGTGGCGGCTTGCGGCCCGATTCCGGCATTCGCCATCGATTCCTGAAGCGAAGACATGTTCTGTTCCAAGCGATTCATTTCCAGCAAGGCCTCCATGGGATCATCGGAAGCAAGCGCTTCGCGAAGCCCGGCGGCCTGCGCGAAAAAGGTCTGGAGTTCGGGGTCGTCGAAGCGCTTGGCAAATTCCTCCCAGTCGTCGAGGACCTCTTTCGCAGCCGCGAGGCGGAGGTCTTTTTCTTCCTGAGCCGCAAGGCGGGCCTCCTGCCAAAGGGTAAATTTTTGCCATCCGAGGACGCCGACCGAGGTCGAGCAAAGGGCGAACGCCGCGACTGCCCACCAGAACGATCGGCCGGGTGCTATTTTCCAAAGCTCCCGCGGCGGTTGCCGGGACAGAATGGCGTCAACGCGGGTCCAGACGGCCTGACGCCAAGCCGCTTCGCGGCCGGTGTCGGGAAGTTCCGACAAGACCATGGCATCATCCGGCAAGCCCAAAACAGCGTCGATCCGGCGGGCGAGATTTTCCGGCGTTGGAACCGGAAGCCAACGCGCCAGCAGGATGCCGCCAACGCCAAGCCATACCAGCGCAAGCCCGCCCCACGCCGCAGCCACGGCGACCGGTGACGGGGCGATCCAGACGACGACCAAGAGCAAGACGGTGAGAGCCGCGACCGCCATCCAAAGCACCCGACCCGCCTGACGAAGGACCCTCTCCCGCCTCCAAAATTGCGAGAGTTGCCGCTGGTGGGGTATCGGAAACGCAGACATCCGGCCCGTGGAATAATCTGCGGTCTTTGGCGGGTCAAGAATTCGTCGCCGCGTCGTGACGATTTTGCATCGACGGGCGCGTCTATTCCTGCGATTTGCGGTTGCCGCTGCGGGTTGCTGCCTGCATAGTAGCGGCGCTTTGAAAACGAACCTCTTTGCAGTTCTCGTCATCGGACTTGGCTTGTCGTCCGCCGCTCCGGCCCAGACCCCGCCGACGCTCAGTCGTGAGGCGCGGGAATTGATCCAGGGGTCTCTCGCGGATTTCGACGCGAAGAAGTATGACGACGCCTTGGTCAAGCTTCGCGACGCGGAGAAGAAACTGCCGGACGATCCTTTTGTCCTGAATCTCATCGGTGCGGCTTACACCAAGAAAAAGGACTTCCAGACCGCGCAGACGTATTTTGACCGGTCGTTGGAAAAGCAACCCGACTTTTTCCCCGCGAAATTCAATGTGGGTGAGTTGTTTTTCCTCCAGCGTCAGTATCAGGAGTCTTACGACTATTTTTCCAAAATGCTCCAAACCGACCCTCGGAATGAGCTTTTGCAGTTCAAGGTCTTTCTTTCGCTCCTTCAGTTGAACCAGACCGACGAGGCGGCCAAATCGCTGGCTCGGATCAAGTATCCGGGCGACACACCGGCTTGGTATTATGCCCAAGCCGCGTGGGAATCCAAGAAAGGCAATAAAAAGAAGGCCGCCGAGTATGTCACCGGGGCGCGCTACATTTTCGGGCCGAAGACGGCGATGTTCGACGAGACCTTTGAGGATCTCGGGATCCAGCTTCGCTAGGCCGCTGCATTTTGTCATGTCCGCCCGCCTCGCTTCTCCACGCACCCCGGTCGCCAAAAAGGTCGCCGCCCGGGACCAACTCCTCCATAAAAAGGCCCGTGTTCTTGTCACCGGTGCCGGAGGCTTCATCGGCAGCGCGCTGGTGCACGCCTTGAATCAGCGGGGACTCACCCAGATCGTGGTCACCGATTTTCTCGGGGAAGATCAGAAGTGGCGGAATCTCCTCCCGCTGGAGTTCGAGGATTTTGTCAACGCCGGGGATTTTCTTGAGAACATTGAGACCGATCCCGATCACTACGGGAAATTTTCGGCGGTTTTCCATCTCGGAGCCTGTTCGTCAACAACGGTGACCGACGGGGATTACGTGATGCGGAACAACTTCGATTATACGAAGTCCCTTTGCCGGTGGGCGCTCTCCTGCGGTGCACGCTTCGTTTATGCCTCCTCGGCGGCGACTTACGGTGACGGCACCAAGGGAATGGATGACCGCGAGGAGAATCTCCGCATTTTTCGACCGCTCAACCTCTACGGCTATTCCAAACAACTCTTCGATCTCTACGCCTGGCGCGAGGAGCTTCTGCCCGACATTGTCGGCATCAAGTATTTCAATGTCTTCGGACCGAACGAATACCACAAAGGCGATATGCGAAGCCTTGTTTGCAAGGCCTTTGAGCAGATTCAGTCCACCGGATTGATCCGCCTCTTCAAAAGCTACAAACCGGAATATCCGGACGGCGGGCAGATGCGCGATTTTGTGTACGTCAAGGATGCCGTCGAGATGACGCTGCATCTTGCGGAAAACGAGGAAATCGGCGGACTCTTCAACGTCGGTTCCGGCGTCGCAAGAACTTGGGTTGATCTCGCCAATGCCCTCTTTTCTGCACTTGGCAAGGCACCCCAGATCGAATTCATCGAAATGCCGGAGTCTCTGAAAAACCAGTATCAATATTACACCTGCGCGGATATTGGAAAGGTGCGCTCGACTGGCTACACCAAGCCCACCACCGCCCTGGAAGATGCCGTGAGAGATTATAGCGTCAACTACCTCCTCCCCGGACGTCGTCTCGGAGAATGATTACCTCCGGCAGAAGTTGACAGACCCCGGAACGCATCCCAAATTCTCCACACCTCAAAACCAATACAACTACCATGGCCCTCGAAATCGGAACCAAAGCACCGGAATTCACCCTCAAGTCGATGAGCAAAGACGGACTCGTTGACGTGAGTCTCAGCGATTACCTCGGGAAAAAGAATGTCGTTCTTCTTTTCTTCCCCCTCGCCTTCACCGGAGTCTGCACGCAGGAGCTTTGCGATGTCAGCGGCGGCTTGGACAAATATGCAGGCCTCCATGCCGAGGTTCTGGCCATCAGTGTTGACAGCCCATTCGCGCAGGACGCGTGGGCCAAGAAGGAAGGTATTTCCATCAAACTCCTGAGCGATCTGAACAAGTCGGTTACCAACGCCTATCGTGTTCTGTTTCCGGGTCTTGCGGACATCGGCGACACATCCGCCCGGGCCGCGTTCGTGATCGATAAAGCGGGGCAGATTGTATACAGCGAGCAAACTCCCACTCCCAAGGATCTCCCGAATTTCGAGAAGATCTCCGAAGTCCTCGCCAGTCTGTAGAATCCATCACGTTCCCGGTGAAGATCGGGATGTTTTCAGAAAAGGGCCGCTCCCGTATCAGGCGTCGGGGCAGCCCTTTTTGTTTCGCGGCAATTCGACCACGGATGTTTTGCGCCAAAGTGGTTGCAAAGTGTCGACTCTCGGAACGCTGGCAAAACTTCCCTCTGCCGGAGGTGGTTCGGTCGGGACTGTTTGCGTTATGGCACAGGCTGTCATCGGTTCGAGGCGGTAAAAATGTTTGGTTTTTCGCGGGGAGAGGACAGTGGTTGTCCTAGATATTCCCGCATGATGTTCCGCGTCATGAACATCAAATCCATTCGTCGCATTCTTTGGAGCCCGAAACGTCAAGGCCGTGTTTTCCATGAGCAACTGGAGCTCAAACTTCCCGCCTCTCGTTTGACCCGGGACGATGTGTGTCTTCTTCAAGAACTCCAACGCTTGAAGGAAAATCTTTCCAAAGTTTAGCCCGAGTTCCGCAGTTTGAATTGCTTTGAAAAGTTTTTCCCCAGGGACGCC
>CAZEYT010000046.1:0-21639 GCA_964516295.1 uncultured Chthoniobacterales bacterium
ACCATGCGAAGATCGATACAACCCATTCACCAAAAATCACTTAAATGAACAGTATCGGGGCTCGGCGACCATCCTGCCTTGCAGCCCCTCTACGAGAAGATGATCGAACTCTGGGAACTCCTGCGCCTCAAACACCAACCCGCCAAGGCCTGTCTGCAGCACATCGCCCGTCTGCTCGCCCTCATCGAGGAGTTGCTCCAAAGCGCTTTCGACCCGCTCGTGCGCATGGGCAAGACCCTGCAGAAATGGCGCGAGGCCTTGGTCACCATGCGGCGCTTTACCAAAAAAAACGGCATCACCGAAGGCTTCCACAGAAAAACGAAACTTCTCCAACGCCGTGCCTACGACTTCAGAAACTTCCACAACTCCGGCTTGCGCGTCATCGCCCATTGTGGTTAACCAAAAACAACCAACAATTGACGTCATCCCCATTTTGTGGCGGAGAGCCGTCTGCCCGTCTGTTCCAAACGCTTTCTCTCAGCAAAGCCGAATTTCCAACGAGCTTGAGGATATAATGTTTGCTGGCTATTGGAGGGTGTGGCTGGGGCCGGAATCGAACCGGCGACACGAGGATTTTCAGTCCTCTGCTCTGCCAACTGAGCTACCCAGCCGCGGGAGGGTGAGATTAGTCAAAGTGCGTTGGCGGGCAAGACAATCTGTGAGAAATTTACGGCTCAGCGGGGCAGGAGGCCGGGGCCGAGGGTTCCGGTGCCGAGGAGCATTGCGAGGCCGGCTTGGTTGAGGGTGATGGGGCCGCTGGATTCAACGAGCGTTCCATCGGGCATCATGCGTTGGGAGAAAACCATCGGCGGGAGGTGGCGGGTGATTGTGTCGGTCTGGGGAAGCTTTGTGGTGTCGATGAATTCGGAGACCCCCGGCATGACCGAGGCGCTGAAGATGACCACGGGGCGGAGGGTGGTGTAGGCGCGTTCGAAGAAGGCGGCGGTGTCGACGTAGGCGAAGATTTCGTTGGCGGAATCGAACGAGGACGAGACCGAGCGGAAGGCTTCCGTTGTTGCGAGTGTGGGGGTATCGGGCGGACGGTTCACCGCTGCGGCGACGACGGCGGGATCGAGACCAAGGAGGAGCATTTTATCGGTCTGGGCGAGGGTGGGCGCGGCGAGGGGATTTCCAAACGCCGGGATGGAGTACATCTGGGTGCCATTTTCTTGAAACGGCGCTGCGCCGGGGACAAGGGCGAGCGAGCGGTTGAGGAACTCCGAGGCCTTGGCGGCGTCGCGGATCTGCAGCGTCACAAAGCCGGTCGGGGTGGACTGTCCCGTCGGCCAATTGGCGACGATTCCGATCTCGGGTCCGTAGGCTTCGGTGGCGAGTTGGGCCAGGGCGACCGTTTCCGGGGAGGTGCTGATCATGGGCTGAAGGGCCGTGATCAACGCCGAGATGGCCTCGTTTCGGACGAGGAGGTCGCCGAAGAGAACGGTGTCGGTTGTGGTGAGCTTCAGGGCGGCATGAGTGGATTCGGGAATCGTCCCCGTGGTTTCACGGAGAGTGAAAATGGCATCGCGCTGGATCGTTCCATCGATTTTCCAGACGCCGCCGACCGCCTGGGTGGAGCGAAGGCTTTCGATTTGTGCCGGAATGGCTTGGGCTCCGAGTCCCTGCCCGACTGCGAGAAGGGTATCGAGCACGCGCTCCGGTTGCAGAAAAAACAGGGCATCGGGAGCGCTTGGCAGCTTGGAGAGCACGGTTTTGAAACGGGCATTCGCTGCGAGGTTCTCACCCGCTGCCGAGCCGGATATCCGGTCGATCGTTCCTTTGATGAGTGCTTCATCGGTCGTGATCAAGCCCCAGCGACCGACCGCTGTGGAGTAGAGTTTGTTGGGGCCATGGTCGGAGACGAGAACCTCGGTTCCCGCGTGCGAGATTTTCGCAGTGACCGGTTCCGATCCGCTCAGTTGCTTTCGAAGTCTGGCGACGGCTTGATCGAAGTCCCCGCGACCGCCCCAGAACTGGAAACCGACGAGAACATCCGCATCGGATGGAGTGAGGTTGGTAACGGCGAGGAAGATGTTTCCCGGTTTGAGTCCCGAGAGCAGGGACCCGGCCTCGTTGGCACCGGCGTCCGCTTGGACACGGGCGAGGGGTTTCTCGAGAAACGCCTTCATTTCGGGTTCGTCGCCAATCTTGGCGAGGGCCGTTCCCCGCCAGCGGAGAATGGTGCGGGGGAGATCGGGGAAACTGACAAAAAGCACGGTGTCGGTGGGGATCAACACGGCGGCGTCGGACGGTCCCATCGAGCGTTTGAAATACAAGACCGCGACAAAAATCAACACGGCCAGAATGGCAACGGCGATGGTCAGCTTTTTAATCATGATGCGGGAAATCTAGGGGGTCGGGGACGCGAGCGCGAGTTCCGTTTTTCGCGGACCCGGAGACCGGGGCAATTCATTTGACGGCATCGGCTGGCGGGCTAGTGTGAAGTCCCATGGACACATCAAAAATTCAAGAATACCTCAAGCCCGCCTGCTCCTGCTGCAACCGGGACAACCTTCGGCTCCTGTCTGACATTTGCCTTTATCTTGGGTTTCTCTCCATTATCGCCTCGGTCGTGACCTGGTTCACGGCGTCGCGGGAGAACCGGGCTTACGGCGAACGTTTTGGAATTTTCATCGGCCTCTGGGTGCCGAGCTTCTTCATTCTGTCGAACCGTCTCTCGCGCAAAGCCGACGAGTTGCCGGAAGTGGTGGATGAAGAATAGTCGGATGTCTTGAGGTGATCCGGCGGGTTTTGCGCCCGTCGGACCGCCTGTTTGTTCAGCGCGATTTCCGTATCCAAGCGGCCTTGAGAAGGTCTGGTGCCGCGAGCCTGGAAATGGGTTCCCCCTTCGTGTCGATTCCGGCGATTTTGTCGATGCGTCGCTTGTTGACGGCATCGAATATTCCCCAGATCGCGACGCCGCGGGGGTAGAGTTTGAGGTTGTTGCCACCGAAGGTTTCGAAGAAAAGAGCGGGCTCTTGGGAGCTGGTGAGAACCTGCCAGTTCCAATAGCGCTCCGAGAACCGGGTGAAGTCGAGGTCCCGATAAATGGCCGCTAGGTCGCGGATCATGTTCATGGAAACCCAGCCCGGGTTGGCCGATTGACCGGCGAGGCCGTCGCGGCCCGCCGAGGGATCGACGTCGGCGGTGAAGTCCGAATGGAGGCACCCATATTCCCGGAGGCAACGCTCGGCTCCGACGACGAGGTCTTGCACGATGTTTTTTTCCGGCAAACCGAGATCGAATCCGCACATGTCGAGGAGCGGCAGGGTGTTGGCGGTGTAGATGTGGGCGGCGTTCCAGCCGGGAATGGCGGCAAATTTTTTTCGATGACCGGTCCAGGGGTCGGTAAGCTCTCCGGATTTCTTGAGCAGGACGGCGTAGTGATCTTTTTGCCATCCGTGGGTTTTTATGGTGGCGCGGAGTTTGCGGGCTTGGGATTTTGCGGCGCGGGCGATTTTCGGCAGGCCGGACTCCGTGGCGAGAATGGCCCCCGTCTCCAAGGCAGCAAGAGTTTTGACGGCGAGATAGGTTTGCTCGGAGCCGAACTGCACGGCTGGGGAGGCATCGTCGATGGTGTTGGCGACGCCTTTGTCGGGAACGCCATTGTCGGTCGTATCGCAGGCGATGAGGAACCGGAGAAACTTTTCGAGGGTGGCGGCGTGCTTCTGGATCACCGCGGTCCGTCCGGTCCGACGGGAGTGGGCGTAGCAGAGGAGGATCCAGTTGGCGGTCTCCTCGACTTCCATCTCGTGCGGGTAGCATTGACCGTTGGCCAAGCAAAGAATCCCGCAGTCGTGCGACAGGAACAGGGCGTCGCGGCCGGCCGGTCCGAGAACGGACTCGCCGGACTTCGCAAATTCGGGCCAGAAATCGAGCTCGATCTCCAAAAGCTCGGGCCAGAGCGCGAGGTAAAACGGGGCTTGGGTGAATTCGACGTCCACCGTCGAGTGGAAGTAACAACTGCCCTCCCAGACACTGAACCAATCCCGTCCGTCTGGGCGCGTCGCCCACCAGGTGCAGGCCATCCAGGAGTGCAATGTCCAGGCGAGGAGATGATTGACCGACGGGCCGAGCGTATTGGCTGCGATGAGAGATTCCACGCGGCGGGCATTGGAAGAAATTTCGAGGGCGTGGTGCCGGGCCCAGTCGGCGACGTCATTGAGCGACGCAAAGCTCTCGGTGTAGCGGAACGGGCAAAGCTCCCCGGAGACTTCCAAGACCGGCTGACTCCACGAGCACCACGCGAGGACCAGCGAGTGGCCGTCTCGCGGTCGAATTTTTGTGGAGAAGCGCCCCTGCCGGCGTTCGCCGCGGATGACGCACAGGCGGTCGGTTTGCGCCACGGACGTTGTCGGATGGCTCAGAATCGCTCCGGAGGATTGCACTTCGGCCACGGAGCGGGTGCTTTCCAATACCAAGTCGAGGGCGGATGCCCCGGCCGATTCGAGCTTGCCTGGAGGATTGTCGAGCTCGCAGAAAAGCTCCACGGTTTCCGGTGACTCGGTTTTTTTCTCCCAGCGGAATTGACCGGCCAGGTGCTCGACCGAGATCTCGATGAGAATCACCGGCGTCGTCGAGAATGCGGCGTCCCGCGGCCGGAACGGTGTTTGCACGGTGAGGGTGACTTTGAGCGCGGAGGCGGCATCGATGCCGGTCAGCGCAAACGAACAGATGCCCAGGCGCTGATCGAGGAACGTGAAGGCGCTGTCGCCCGCTCGCTGGGGGCACAGGGGAAACAGGACTGTTCGTTTACCGATGCGAACGCCGGCGCGAAGTCCGAACCAAGCGGCTTTGTCAAAGCGATCAAACCGAATCAGTGCGACTTGGGAGCGCACGGGATCGAGAAAGAGACCGTGTCGGGAGCCGAGAACGGTGATGGCATCCGGGAGAATTTGCATAAGGGGCGCGATTTGAACGCAAGTCTCCGAACCTGGCAATCGCGGACCGGCCTGTGTTTGAGCAAGCCTCTTCGACGCCTCCCGGTCATGACGCGGAAGGCTTGGGGTTGGCAGACTATCGCCGTTCGGCTGCAACCGATGCGTTCGGCCGGAGGGTACCGCCTTCGTGCCACTCGCCGGGAATCAGCAGCTTGCGCGGTTGACGGGGAACACCGATCTCGTTGCGGCTGAGCTGACCGATGACCAAGTCAACCGCGGCGGCTCCGATGAGTTCGTGATTTTCCCGGATTCCGCTCCAGTTCTCGACGTCATCGACGACGTTGAGATTTACCAAGCCCACATCGTTCGGCACCGAGCGACCGGTTTCCTCCACCCAGTCGCGCACGACTGGATTGATGGAAAGAATTGCATCCGGGCGATGGGTTTCCATCCACCGGTCAAACGCGGCCGGGCGACCTTCTTTGAAACGCTCCAGAAAGAGAACCGGAACGCGATCGGCCTCGGGGAGTTGAAATTGCTCGACCAAAAACGCCGCCTGCGCGCGGCCTTCGGATTCTCCATCCAGGTAGCGGCTGTAGATAAACCCGATGCGGGAATAGCCGCGTTGGCGGACGTTCTGAAATGCCAGTCGGGTATTGGAATAAAAATCCCGGTCGGCGATCGGATACCTTTGCGGATAACAGCGAGAGGCCGGGCCGGACAAGCCCATGCCAGGATGGATGCCGCTTCCAATCAACGCCACAACGCAGTCCGACCAGTCTTCCATGAGGAATTGCTGGTGCAACATCAGCGGAAGGATGACACCGAAGATGCCCTTCTCGAGAAGGATCTCAGTGATACGCTTAACCTCGGCCTCGGTGCCCTCTTGCGGGATGGAGATTGAAATCTCCTCCAACCGAAAACCGCGCGCTTCGCATCGTTCGCGAGCGCCGCGTAAATAGCCGCGCAACCAGGGGAAATCCTGCCAGCAGGTCGGACTTGGGTAGTCATTGAGCCAGCCGAGGGCGGACTGCATGGAGGTTGGCCGATTGGACCGGGCCTGGGCCTGATACATGGCGACCAACGGGTTGGGCCGGTAGCCTTCCTTGCGAGCGATCTCTTGAATGCGTTCCCGGGTGGAGAGGGGAATGGTGGGTTGATTTCTCAGGGCCCGGGAGGCGGTCGCTTTGTGCACTCCGGCCAATTTGGCAATATGGTCGAGAGAGACGCGTTGCAGTTTCATGGTCGTTCCGTAGAGGATAGAATGCGGGTCCGCAAGTGTTTGTTGCGCTTGTTGCGTAAGGAGCTGACACCAGGAAGGGGTCGGGGAGGCCCGGTGTTTTGACCTTGCCCCGGCAACGAACCCGGGCAGAATGCGCCGGATGGCGAAGGAAGAGCAGATCTTGGTGGTGAAGCGCGAACTTTTTGATAAACTTGGGAGTTTCCAAGGGTTGTGCCCGGACGTTCAGAGGTATTTGCCGGTGTTTTTAAAAAAGGAGAACAACTTTTTCGTACCACGCTCCGGAGCGGAGGAGGATCCGAGTCTCAAGCAACTGATCCCCTACGCGATCTTCCGTTTCGGCGGAAAAATTCTGAATTACAAGCGCGGGGCGCAGTCCGGGGAAAAGCGTCTGGTGGCAAAAAGCTCGATTGGCATTGGCGGGCATATCAACGAAACGGATCAGACGCCGTCCTCGTTTGATGATGCGACGTATCACGCGGCGGTGCGGCGGGAGATCCGGGAGGAATTGCGTTTGGGCGGAGGGTTTTCGGAGCGGGCGGTGGCTTTGCTGAATGATGACTCGACGGAAGTCGGGCGCGTTCACCTCGGGGTCGTGCACTTGGTGGACTTGGAATCGCCCGAGGCCGCGGCGGGCGAGAAGGCGATTGCAGAGCTCGGGTTTTCCACACCGGAGGAGCTTGTGGAACGAATTGAGGAATTCGAGACGTGGTCGCAGATCGTGCTTCGGGGGCTGTCGGATTTGGAAAGCCGCTGATGCGCCGGACTTCCCGGCATTGCGCGACGGGCGGGGACGGAGTAGCCTGAAAAAATCCATGCGTCGCAGCCTTTTTTGGATCGGGCTTTTCGGTTTTCTGGCCGCCCTGATCGCAGCACCCCCGCCTGACCAAGCCCGCACGCGGGTGGCGGATGGTTTCGACCAACCGGTCGGCAAGCCGGATGCGGAAGGCTACTATATGTCCCGTGGATTTTTGCGTTACCACCCCGGTGAGGATTGGAACGGTCTCGGCGGGGGAAACACGGACCTCGGTGCCCCGGTTTACAGCATCGGGCATGGTTTCGTGACGTTTGCGCGGGATGCCCGCATGGGATGGGGCAATGTCGTCCTCATCCGGCACACCTTCATGGAAAAAGGAACCCTCCAGACGGTGGATTCCATGTATGCGCATCTGAACAAGATCATGGTCCGCGAAGGCCAGCAGGTTACCCGCGGGCAGCAGGTCGGGACGATAGGAACGAACCGCGGGATGTACACGGCGCACCTCCATTTTGAGATTCGGAAGAATCTGCATATCGGGATCAATCGCTCCGCGTTTGCGCGGGATTTCACGAACTACTACCGGCCGAGCGCGTTCATTGCGCCGCGGCGCAAGCTGCCCGGGGGGGGGCGGAGCGCGCCGATCGTGATCAATACTTACCAAACCGGACGGACAACGCCCTCGATGGACGACGAGCCCGAGGTGATCGATAAGAAGCGCCCCGGCGGAACACCAACCGCCTCGCCAACGCCGCGAAAGTTTCGCATCAATCGCTTCGAAGATCTGAGCGGTTGGTAGGTTTTTGAAGTCTCGTCTGAAACTTACTGACGGATCCGGGGTTAAACTCCCCGATGGTCGATCCCCTCGAAGACTCGCGCTGGACGCCGGAGGCCGCGGCGCATCTTTTGAATCGGGCCGCTTTCGGCGGTTCGCCGACGGAGATCGCGGAGCTCCATCGGAGTGGCTTGCGGGGAGCGGTGGACGCTCTGCTGAAGGTCGGAGAGGAGTCCGACCTTTTCCCACCGCCCGAGGCGTCCGTCGCGCGCGATTTGGAAGCGCTTGGTGACAGCCAGAAGGGAAAATCCGAAGACGAACGGCGCGAAATCCAACGCGCCGCACAGGTGGCGAACCGACGCGAAGTCTCCGAACTTCGGCTCTGGTGGTTGAATCGCATGCGGTGGAGTCCGTTTGCCGCCCGGGAGAAGGCGACGCTTTTCTGGCACGGTCATTGGGCCACCAGCGCGGAGAAGGTGAAGGAGGCGTTCCCGCTTTGGCAACAGAACGAAACCCTGCGGGCTCATGCGCTCGGGTCGTTTCGGCGACTGGCGCTTGAGATGAGCCGCGACACGGCCATGATCCGCTACCTCGATCTCAACCAAAGCAAAAGCGGCAAACCGAACGAAAACTTCGCCCGCGAGCTCATGGAACTTTTTGTGCTTGGTGAGGGAAACTACACCGAGCAGGACATCCGGGAAGCCGCGCGTGCGTTCACTGGTTATCGGGTCAGCCAAAAGACGCAGCAGTTCTATTTTTCCAAGCGCAACTTCGATTCCGGCGAGAAGACCTTTTTCGGAAAATCCGGGCCCTTCGGCGGCGATGAGATCGTGGGAATTCTCCTCGAAAACCCGCAGGCGCCCCGTTTTTTGGCGCGGAAGCTGTGGGTTTTCTATGCCGGGACCGAGCCAACCCCGGCGCAAGTCGAATCCCTCGCTGCGGCGTATCGGGCATCCGATTACGACACGTCCGCGGTTTTGCGGAGAATGTTTTTGAGTCGCGAGTTCTACTCGCCGGAGGTGGTTCGGCGGCAAGTGAAGAGCCCGGTGCAGTGGCTCGTGGGAACGTGCAAGGTGCTTGAGATTCCGCTTCCCAACGGGGAGACCTGCGAAGGGATGCTGCGACAGTTGGGGCAGACGCTTTTTGCTCCGCCGAACGTGAAGGGGTGGGACGGCGGGCGGGCGTGGATTACCTCATCCACGCTCCTGCTGCGCTATAATTTTGCCGGGTATTTGGTCAGTGGCAAAGCCGGTCAATTGCCCGGACTTCCCGGTCGCAATCAAGCGACAGACCTTCCCTTGGCGCGCATTTTCGGCGATGGCGAGCACGCCGGCGCGCTTTGCGATGCGGCCGGTTGGCGGTTGTTTCAAGCGCCGCTCAGCCCCGCCCTTCGGGAACGGTTTGCCGGATTTCTGGAAGGTAAAACGCGGGATCCCGCCACGTGCCGGGACCTCCTGCACGCCATGATGAGCACGCCGGAATATCAGGTCACATGAACCAAACCCTTCACACTCGGAGAAAATTTCTGCGCACGTCGCTGCTTGGCGGGGCGGTCTCGTGGACGGTCCCGGCGTTTCTGGAGCGGACGTTTTTCGCGCTGGATGCGCTGGCTGCCGACTCGGCGGTTCAGACCGTGACCGGGCGGGATGGTCCGATCTTGGTTGTGCTCCAGCTGGCGGGTGGGAACGACGGATTGAACACGCTCGTTCCGTGGGCGGATGACGCCTATTTTCGTGCCCGCCCGAAGCTGGCCATTCCGGCGGGTCGCACGTTGAAGCTCAATGATATGCTGGGCCTTCATCCCAAGCTCACGACGCTCGCCAATCTTTACGGGAGCGGGCAGTTGGCCGTGGTGCAGGGTGTGGGATATCCAAATCCGAACCGCTCCCATTTTCGCTCCACCGAAATCTGGCAAACGGCGGCCGATGCCGATGAAACTCTCACCACCGGCTGGCTTGGAAGGTATTTTGATGCGTGTTGTGAAGGGGCAGACCCGGCGGTGGGCGTGAGCATCGGATCGCAAACGCCCCAAGCCTTTGCCGCTGCGGGCGGGAAGGGGATCTCGTTTGCGAGGCCGGAGCAGTTTCGTTTTCAGGCCGAGCAGAGCTCCGACCCCGAAGCGATAGCCGGGTTGTTTCGCGAGATCAATGCGGCACCGGACGAAGCGAATGACGGCGGGAGCATCGGCATGCTCGCCGGGAGCGGGGGAGGCGATGGGGACACCCTCGATTTTCTCAAAAGAACCGCCCTCGACGCACAGATGAGCTCGGATCAAGTCGTGGCCATCACGCGCAAGTCCAAGGCCCCATTCGCCTATCCCGGCGGCGGTCTTGCCAACTCTCTGAACCTCGTCGCCCGCCTCATCACCGGCGGCCTGCCGACGCGGGTTTACTACGTGAGCCAGGGCGGCTATGACACGCACAGCAGCCAAGGGGGAGCCCATGAGCGCCTTCTGGGCGAGCTCGACGCGGCCCTCGGAGCGTTTACGAAGGATCTGCAACACCAGGGAAACTTCGGGCGCGTCACGCTGATGACGTTCAGCGAGTTCGGCCGACGGGTGGCCGAGAACGACAGTGGCGGCACCGACCATGGCGCGGCGGCTTCGCTCTTTGTCCTGGGCGGCGGGGTCAAACCGGGAATCTACGGTCGCACGCCGAGTCTCACGGATTTACGCGGGGGAGATCTGGTCCACAGCGTGGATTTTCGAAGTGTCTATGCCACCGTGCTGGAGAAATGGCTCAGGGCGCCTTCGAAAGAAATCCTGCGAGGGTCGTATCCGACGATGGGCTTTGTGTGAACCGGCATCACCACTTGCGCGGCCGTCAAATCCCGCTATGGTCGCGGGATGTTTGAGCTGACGCGCCGGGAACAGGCGTTGGTGGCGGGATTGGTTTCGATCTTTTTGCTCGGCTTGGGGGCCATGCAGTGGAGAGCAGCCGGCACCCTGCAAAAGCCCCTCCCGGTCCCGTCGGCCCGCTGACCCAAAGAATGCAGAGCATCGGATTTCAAGAAGCAGTCGAAGCGCTTTCCCGCGAGGACAAACGGTATCACGCCGAGGCCTATGCCTTTCTCCGGGACGCCCTCGAAGTCACCCTGAAGAAGCGGAAGAAGGCAAAAAAAGAAGCCGGCGGCCACGTCGGAGCGGAGGAATTGCTCGAAGGTTTCCGCCTCCATGCGCTGGCGGAGTTCGGTCCGATGGCGATGACCGTTCTGGAATACTGGGGCGTTCGTTCCTGTGAGGATGTCGGGCACATGGTGTTCAATCTCGTTCAGGCCGGTGTCTTCGGAAAAACCGACGAGGACTCGGAAGCGGACTTCCGCGGGCACTACGATTTCCACGAAGCGTTTGTGGTGCCGTTTCTTCCCGCGAAAAATCCTTTGAACAATCCGGGCACCGGCAAGGTCGGACCCGTGGAATGAACCGTCGTTTTCTTCTCATGGCCTCTGCATTCTCGCTTTTGTCCTCACCGCTTTTTGCCAGCGAGTCGAAGTCTCCCGTTCTCCCGCCGACCAAAGCGCAGGTTTTCACTTTCGAAAATGGACTGACGTTGATCGTGGAGGAAGACCGCAGCGCACCGGTCGCCAGCGTGCAGGCTTGGTGCGGAACGGGAAGCATCCACGAAGGGAAGTGGATGGGGGCCGGACTTTCCCACATTCTCGAACACATGCTCTTCAAGGGCACGGAAACCCGGCCCCCGGGAGCCATCGCCCGCGAGGTGCAGGAACAGGGCGGCTACATCAATGCCTACACGTCGTTCGACCGCACCGTTTACTGGATCGATGTGCCCGCGAACGGGGCCATGGCGGCCGTTTCGATTTTGGCGGATGCGATGACAAACGCCACACTGCCGGAAGACGAATACGTCAAAGAGCAGGAGGTCATTCGCCGCGAATTCGCGATGGGGTTTGACGACCCCAACCGGCAGAGTTCGCAACTGATGCTTCGAACGGTTTTTTCCGAGAGCCCCTACCGCCATCCCGTTATCGGCTACCTGGATGTTTACAACAAACTCACCCGTCAGGATGTGCTCGATTATTACAAAGAGCGCTATGTCCCGAATAATCTCACCTTTGTCGTCGTCGGGGACGTGGACGCTCTGAAGATCCGGGATGAACTCGGACGGCTTTTCGACACCCAGCCCCGTCGCGCGCTGGAGCCGGTTTTCATTGCAGCGGAGCCGCCGCAGATGGGCCGACGCGATGCGCATGAGGAGTTCCCGACCGAGCTTTCCCGCTCCTATCTGGCGTGGCGGATTCCCGGTTTGACCGATCCCGACACGCCGGCTCTGGAGATCCTTGGAGAAGTTATTGGCTCCGGCCGGAGTTCTCGATTGAATCGCGAGATTCGCGAGCGCAAGCAACTCGCCCACAGCATCGGAGCGGGGATGTTTTCGTTGCAGAACGAGGGTGTGTTCGTCGTGAGCGCCATCACGGATCCGGACAAGCGCGCGACCGTGGAAAAGGAATCGCTCGCGATTATCGATGACGTGAAGCAAAACGGCATCACTGCGGAGGAGCTCGAACGGGCCCGCCGCTCGATTCTTTCGAACCAACTCGGGGCGATGACCACCGTCTCGGGTCGGGCGCGTGATCTTGGCTCGAATTGGTTGCTCGCGCGGAATCTCGACTTCAGCAAACACTATCTGGAGGCGATCGCGGCGGTGAAGCCCGAGGACATCCAGCGCGTGGCGCGGGAGTATCTCCGCGACGACCGCATCAATGCCACGTCTCTCAACCCACCCGGCAGCCTCGCGGCGAAATCGGAGGAGACGGCCAAAGAAGCCGCTTCGCCAATTCAAAAATTCACGCTGTCGAACGGTCTCCGTCTTCTGGTCCGCGAAGATCCGAGACTGCCGCTCGTGTCCATGAACGCCGTTTTTCGCGGCGGACTTTTGGCCGAGACGCCGGAGACGAACGGGATTACCCGGCTTTTCTCCAAAGCAATCCTGAAAGGCACAAAAACCCGCTCGGCCGAGGAGATCGCCGGGCAGATCGAAAATGTCGGCGGCAGCATCGGCTCGGATAGCAGCAACAACAGCTTCAGTGTGGCCGTGGAGGTCATGCAGCCGGATGTCGCTCTTGGGATGGAGCTTTTGGCGGATGTGCTCTTGAATCCCACTTTCCCCGAGCGGGAGGTGAATTTGGAAAAATCGTCCCAGCTCGCCGCCATCAAGGCCGAGGAAGAACAGCCGACGGCGTTCGCGCGGAATCTTGTTCGGGCCAAGCTCTTCTCGACGCACCCGTATGCACTCCGCAATGTCGGCAAACCGGAATCCGTCGCGGCCCTCACCGCCGCCCAACTGCAGGAATTCCACCGCGAGTATGCCGTCGCGAAAAATGGCGTTCTGGCGGTCTTCGGGGACGTGAAGGCGGAACAAGTGCGCGACTTGGCGGAGAAATTCTTTGCAAAAATGCCATCCGGTCGGCTGGCCTTTGTAACCGCTCCCAAGATGCCGGTGCTTTCGAGCACGGAAGTTGTCAGCGGCGAGATCGACAAAAAACAGGCAATTCTCATGATCGGATTCCAAGGCACGACGGCGACAGACGCCGACCGGGCCGCGCTGGAGTTGATCAATGAGGCGTCGAACGATCTCGGATCCCGTTTTTTCAACAAGATCCGCGAGGAGATGGGGCTCGCTTATTTTGTCGGAGCCGCCCAGTTCTACGGACTTTCTCCGGGAGCGTTCATCTTTTATCTCGGAACCGATCCCAGAAAAGCCGGCGACGTGAAAGCCGCCCTGCGCGGCGAGGTCGCAGCGCTGGCAAAAGACGGTCTTTCCGAAGAGGAACTCGCCCGGGCCAAGAAAAAGCTCCTCGGCGGCGAGGCGATTCGCAATCAGAGCAACAGCGCGTTCGCGGCGACCACGGCGATTGATGAACTCATGGGCCTCGGCTGGGAGTCTTCTTTGAAACGGGCGGAGGAGATCGAAAAAATCTCCCTCGACGACGTGCGCCGCGTCGCCTCTAAATACTTCTCCACACCCGCGCGGGTCGAAGCCATGGTGATGCCTCCGCAGAAACCCGCGCCACAACCCTGACCCATTCTCATGCCCGAAGTACAATCCACCACCGCTATGGGTGAAATGACCCAGCGATTCATCGAATTTGTCATGATGCAGGCCCAGCAGGCCGCGATGTTCCTCGGACGCATTCCGAATCCTCAAACCGGTCAGCCGGAGGTGAATCTCGACATTGCACGCCTCTTCATCGACCAGCTCGAGATGATTCAGGAGAAAACGCGTGGCAACCTCACAAAGGACGAGGCGGAAATCCTCACCCGCGTCCTCGCCGACTTGCAGCTCGCCTTTGTCCAGAGCGCCTCCGGAACCCCCTCCGTCGTTGAAGACGAGCCGACCGCCGTGAGTGATGCCGCTCCCGCTTCTCCCGCAGAGCCCCCGCCGGCCTCTGCCCCCTCCGAGCCGGCCGATCAGGAAACCAAGAAGAAGTTTACGAAGAGCTACGGTTCCTGATGACAATTCTGGACCGATACGTTCTCCAGAAATTCCTCCTGCCGTTCATCTACACATTCCTGGGATTCATCGGCATCTGGTTCATTTTTGACCTGAGCGACAATCTTCCGGACTTCATTCAAGGGCGGGCCTCGCTGTCGGCGCTCACGGCCTATTATGCGTCTCAGATCCCGGAGATCGTCGCGCTCTGTCTTCCCATCGGGGCGCTGTTGGCGCTTTTGTATTCCCTCACGGCGATGTCCCGTTCGAATGAGATCATCTCCATGCTCGGGGCCGGTCGGAGCGTGACCCGCATCCTCGTTCCGCTGTTCGCGATGGGACTCGTGCTCACCGGCCTCTCTCTTTATTTTAATCAGGAGTCGGTTCCCCACGCCGCACAGTCCAAGAAGGAAATGATCCGCGACATCCGCCGCGGGGAAGTCATCGTCCGGGCGATCCGCGGGCACCTCTTCCGAAACCGCCAGGATCATCGAACATGGTTCATGCGCCGTCTGGAAATCGGACGCAACGCCATTTACGACCTACAGATCATCCAGCAGACTCCCGAGGGCGAGATCATCAAGAAATGGGATGCGCGCGAGGCGAAGTTCAATGAACAGCGCAAGGAGTGGAGCCTTGGCACGGTTCGCTACGTCGAAATGGACAGCGAGGGCGAGATTACCAAGTCGGAGCTCAAGGATCACATTATCATCGAAGGCTGGAGCGAAACGCCGTGGCGGATTTCGAGTTCGATGATGAACCCGGAGTATCTTTCGGTGCCGGAGTTGCAGACGTATCTGAAGTTCAATGCCGATTTCCCCGAGCAACGCCTTGCTCCCTATCGGACCTATCTCTATTATCGCTTCGCGCTTCCCTGGGCCTGTTTTGTAGTGATCTTCCTTGCAGCACCGATGGGCATTGTTTACTCGCGCCGGGGGATTCTCGGCGGCGTCGCGCTGGCGATCGGTTTGTTTTTCCTCATGGTTTTCACGAGCAGTCTGGCGCTTGCGCTGGGCAAAGGCGGCCGACTTCCCCCGGTGGTGGCCGCGTGGGGACCGATTGTGATTTTTTTCGGGATCGGGCTCGTGCTCCTCTGGTATCGCTCCACGAATCGCGACCTGCCGAAGCTCAAACTGCCGGGGTTCTGATCTATGCAAGCCGACTGGGAAATCAAATCACGCGCCCACAGTTGTTCCCGCACGGGCCGGGAGTTCGAGCCGGGTGAGACGTTCTACACCATGCTGGTGCGGGAGGCCGATGGGTTTCGGCGGGAGGATCTCTGCGAGGAGGCGTGGCAATCGCGGAATGACAACATTCAGCCATTTTCTTTCTGGCGGTCGAAATACGAACCGCCCACGCCGCCCCCGCCGGAAGCCCTGCCGAAGGACGATGCCGAAAGTCTTTTGCGACGGCTCGTGGCCGAAAATGATCCGTCCTACGTGAACGTCCGCTACATTCTGGCCCTGATGCTGGAGCGCAAGCGACTCCTCCGCCCGGTTGAGAGCGGAGATGATGACATGCTGGTCTATGAGCACGTCGGCACGGGCGAGACGATCGTGTTGGTGAATCCGCATTTGAGCTTCGAGCAAATCCCGGCGATTCAACGCGAGGTCTCCGCGTTGTTGGCTCCGGACCCCGTGGTGTGAACCCGGCATTTCCAGCGGGCACACCGCTTTTCCTGGCACCCATGGCCGGTGTCACGAACACGGTTTTCCGGCAGCTCTGCAAAACGTTGGGAGCGGATGTCCTCACGACCGAGTTCGTCTCGGCGGAGGGCATTTTGCATCGCAATGAGCGGACGCGACGATACCTCGAGTTCGAGCGAAGCGAGCGACCTTTGGGCGTCCAACTTGTTGGAGCTGATCCGGACCATCTCGCGCAGGCAGCGAAGGCGGTCGCGGACTGGGTGGAGCCGGATTTTCTCGACCTCAACTTCGGTTGCCCGGTGAACAAGGTTGTTTGCAAGAACGGTGGGTCCGCGCTTTTGCGCGATTGTCCGCTCCTGGCCAAAGTTGCCAGGGCGGTGGTCAGGGCGGCGGGTGACGTTCCGGTGACGGCAAAGATTCGCATCGGGTGGGACAGCCGGTCCATCAATGCGGTGGAGACCTCGCGTGTGCTGCAGGGGGAGGGGATCCGCCGCATTGCCGTGCATGGACGCACGAAAGAGCAGGGTTATTCGGGAGAAGCCGACTGGAATGTGATTGGCGAGGTGGCCGCTGCGGTCGGCGTTCCGGTGATCGGCAACGGGGACGTTTCGAGTGTAGAGATCGCCCGGCGTCGCCTGCGCGAAACCGGGGTCGTCGGGCTCATGATCGGTCGGGCCGCCATGAATCATCCGTGGATTTTCCGCGAGATTCGCGACTCCCTGTCCGGTGCGGAAGCCGGCGCAGCGGTGACTCTTTCGGAAAAGTGGGATTTTATTCTCGAGCATTGCGCGCGCGAGATCGCGTGGTGGGGTGGGCGGGAGTTGCTGGCCATGAAGGCGATGCGGGCCCGTCTCATGGCCTACACACGCGGCATGCCGGGCGGTGCGCGGCTTCGCTCCGAACTCCAGCGGGTGGAATCGCTCGATCAGGTCCGAACCATCGCCGCCGCCCAGACGGAACTTATTCCCGATTGACCTTCCCCGTATCCCGAAACGATGATCTTCAGGTGATGCGCCGACAGCATGAATTTGACGTCGCTGTGATTGGTGGCGGACCGGCGGGCAGCACCGCGGCGGCTTTGCTGGCCTTGAACGGGCGGCGGGTCGTCGTGTTGGAGAAGGAGAAATTTCCCCGATTTCACATTGGCGAGTCGCTTCTACCGCGGAGCATGTCGGCGCTGCGGCAGTCGGGGGTGTTGCCCAAGATCGAGGCTGCGGGTTTTGTGAAGAAGTTCGGCGCGGAGATCGCCTCGGGATGCGGCGAGCGCGAGTCGAGGTTCTATTTCAAAGACGGATTTCGTCCGGAGACCGACAGTGCGTTTCAAGTCACGCGCGCGGAATTTGACAAAATCCTCCTCGACCACGCTCGGGACTGCGGGGCGGATGTCCGGGAGAAGGCTGCGGTTCTTGGTGTGGACTTCGACCCGGATGCGGTGACGGTGCGTTTCGAAAGCGACGGCAACACCCGGGAGCTTTCGTGTGCCTATGTGCTGGATTGCTCCGGACGGCAGACCGTGCTCGGCACAAAACTCGGGCTGAAACAAAAGTACGACGGTCTCGAAAAGATCGCGGTTTATGCCCATTACGAAGATGTCGCGCGGCCCGCGGGCATTGATGGAACCCTGACCCGGATGGTGCGGGCTAAGGACCGCTGGTTTTGGATGATCCCGCTTTCGGACACCAAGATGAGCGTCGGGGTCGTGATGGATACGGCGGTTTTTCGAAAGTCGAAGATGCACCCCGAGGCCCTTCTCTCTGCTTCGATTGAGGAATTGCCGGTGATGGCGGAGCGCATGACGGGCGGCCGAAGGGTCACCGAGGTCCATACCAGCGGGGACTACTCTTATCGGAACTCGCGTCTTTTTGGAGATCGGTGGTTGACCGCCGGAGATTCCGCGGGATTTATCGACCCGGTTTTCAGCAGCGGCGTTTTTCTTGCGATCCTCGGAGCGGAACAGGCGGCGGTGGCGTTGAACCTCGCGCTCGATCACCCCGCCCGGGCCCGGTCCGCCTTTGCACGACACGCGCGGCGTCTGGAGAAAGTCATGGCGCTCTACCTCCGATTTGTTCGGGCGTGGTATCGGCAGGAATTTGTGGAAACGGTTTTGAACCCGCGCGAGTTTTTTGGAATCGTTCCCGCCGTGAATGCCGTCCTCGCCGGAAATACCGGCGCTGCTTTTGCCCTCCGCTGGCGTTTGGCCCTCTTTCAAGCCATCGTTGCGCTGCAACGATACGTTCCACTCTGCCCGCGCCTCGCCTTGCAACCGCCCCGCTGATGCCACGATTTTTCGTTTCCGGTTTTGTCCTCCTTCTCGCGCTGGCTCTCGCCGGTTGTTCTTCGACCACCTCGGCCCCCCGTTGGATCGAACCGGTCCACACCCAAAATGCCGCGTTCCTCTGGAAACACTCCGGCGGTACTCTGATGGGCGATGCGTCGATCACCTACGACCTGTCCGGACATGTGATGATCCGGTTGAGCAAAAATCTGCCGTCGCCATTGCTGGAGACGGTTTCAACAGCCCAGGGACAATTTTCCGCCTCGGGGCCTCTGTCCGGCGGAGGGTGGACCGGACCGGCGAACCGCGTGCCCGTGCGTTTCAGCCTTTGGCAGGCCCTCTCCGAAGCGTGGCGTGGGGCCATCCCGGCACGGGACGGCCGCCAGGAGGTGCATACCTCTTCTTACCGCGCGGCCGTCTGGAAAGAAAACGGACGAGTTCGTGAACTCAGCGTCAGCTCCACGGATAACGGGGAAATGGTGCGACTGGTGTTCCGGTAGGTGGTTGCCAATGAGACTCAGCTTGACGCGCGCTGGCAAGCTGGCTTTGTTCTCGTCGCATGAATCGCTTTTTCCCGATCGTTGCGTTGGGGCTCACCGTTTTCCTCGGAGCCTGTGCGTCGTATGACCGCCGTTTGACCAGTTCGGCAACCAGTTATCTTGGGCAGGACGGTTCGATCATCTCGCGCTCCAGCGCCTCGACGCTGGCTGACAAAAATTCCTATTGGGATGGAGACGGCGTTTCCGGGGCTTCTTCGATCGTGATCGACCTCTCCGAGCAAACCGCATCGTTCTACAAAGGTCCGAAATTGGTCGGCGTGTCCGCGATTTCCACCGGACGCGAAGGCTTCGCCACTCCGACCGGCAGCTATCGGATCATGGAGAAAAAAGTGGACTACGCTTCCAATCTCTATGGAGACTATGTCGACGCCGCCGGAAACGTGGTGGTGCGCAATGTCGGAATTCGCAAAGATCCCAAGCCGCCCGGGACATCCTTTCGCGGTGCGCCCATGCCGTATTGGATGAGACTCACCGGATCCGGAATCGGAATGCACCAAGGCTTCCTGCCTGGCGTGCCTGACAGTCACGGATGTATTCGTTTGCCGGAGAAGATGGTTAAAATCTTTTTCGCGAACGTTTCCGTCGGTACGCCGGTTCGGGTAGTCAATTAACGGGACGAGCCGATCGCAAAAAGTGTGACACATGGTGTCGCATTAGGGTCAGTTGAGACATAACGTTGTGTCATGATGGCCCAATTGTTGGATTCTGTGATTGGCGTGACTTTTCATAAGTTCCTCGACGTGAGGATCTTATGACTTTTCCGTGTCGGGCGGAACAAGTCCTGCTTGAACAGTGGCAACACCTATTTCTATGGCAAAAATTCTCGGTATCGATCTGGGCACTACAAACTCCTGCATGGCTGTCATGGAGGGGGGAGAGCCCGTGGTTTTGGAAAACTCGGAGGGAGCCCGCACAACACCGTCCGTGGTGGCTTTCTCCAAATCCGGCGAACGTCTCGTCGGACAATCCGCAAAACGTCAAGCGATTACCAACCCGGCCAATACCGTGTTTTCGGTAAAGCGATTCATGGGACGGAAGTTCGATGAAGTTCGCGAAGAGGAACACCGCGTCCCCTACAAAATCGTCAAAGCCGCCAACGGCGATGCCCACATTCAGGTCGAGATCGATGGCAAGCCGAAGTCGTTCTCGCCGCCGGAGATCTCCGCCATGATCCTCGCCAAGCTGAAAGCCGACGCTGAGGCCAAACTGGGCGAAAAGATCACCGAGGCCGTTATCACTGTCCCGGCCTATTTCAACGATTCCCAACGCAATGCGACGAAGGATGCCGGCCGGATTGCCGGGTTGGACGTGAAGCGCATCATTAACGAGCCAACCGCAGCCTCTCTCGCCTACGGTCTCGACAAAAAGTCCGACGAGAAGATTGCCGTTTACGACTTGGGTGGTGGAACGTTCGATATTTCCGCTTTGGAAATCGGCGACGGCGTTTTTGAAGTTCGTGCCACCAACGGAGATACCCACCTCGGAGGCGACGATTGGGACAACCGCATCATGGACTGGATCATTTCCGAGTTCAAAGCGGACTCCGGACTCGATCTCTCCAAGCAGCCCGACGCCGTTCAGCGCATCAAAGAAGAAGCAGAGAAGGCCAAGATCGCGCTCTCCTCGACCCAGGAATACGAGATTAATCTCCCGTTCATCACGGCCGACGCATCCGGCCCGAAGCACATTCAGAAAAAGCTGACCCGCTCCAAACTCGAGCAGCTCACCGACGATCTCTTCGAGCGCACGATCAAGCCGGTCAAGGACTGCTTGAACGATGCCAAGTGGTCGAAGAGCGACGTGAACGAACTCGTTCTCGTCGGTGGAATGACCCGCATGCCGAAGGTTGTGGACACCGCACGCGAACTCATCGGCAAAGAGCCGCACAAGGGGGTGAATCCTGACGAAGTGGTTGCCATCGGAGCCGGCATTCAAGGCGGCGTCCTCAAAGGCGACGTGAAAGACGTGCTTTTGCTCGACGTGACACCGCTCACGTTGGCGATCGAGACTGCTGGAGGCATCGCCACCCCGATGATCCCGCGCAACACGACGATTCCGACCAAGAAGTCGAATACGTTTTCGACCTACAGTGACAATCAGCCGGGCGTCGAAATCAAGGTTCTCCAAGGCGAGCGGCCGTTGGCCCGCGACAATAAAAATCTTGGAACATTCCACCTCGACGGCATCCCGCCGGCTCCGCGTGGCGTTCCGCAAATCGAGGTCACCTTCGATATCGACGCCAACGGCATCCTGAACGTTTCGGCCAAAGATCTCGGGACCGGCAAGGAACAAAAGATCTCCATCACCGGATCGAGCGGACTTAGCAAAGAGGAAGTTGAGAAGATGCGCCAAGAAGCGGAGTCCCACGCCGACGAGGATCGCAAGGCCAAGGAACTCATCGAAATTCGCAACAACGCCGATACGTTGGCTTATCAGTCCGAGAAGCAACTCAAAGACCTCGGCGACAAGCTGAGCGCAGAGGCGAAGAAGCCGGTCGAAGATGCCATTTCCAAGGTCCGCGAAGCCCTCAAGGGCGACGATGGAGAGGCCATCAAAACCGCTTACGACGAGCTTCAGTCCAAGTTCCAGGAAGTCAGCGCCGAGCTCTACAAACAGGCCGCCGCCCAAACTGGTGCAGCCGGCAGCCCGCCGCCGCAGGGTGCCTCGGAAGCCCCCAAGAAGGACGCCGACGTCGTCGATGCGGAGTTTGAAATGGTCGACGAGGACAAAAAGAAATCCTGATCCACTTTAACCAGCGACGCCGACCTGCCGCGAGGTGGGTGGGCCCGCGTTAAAAACCAACCAAACCAACAAAGGAGGAAAGCCAACATGGCCAACGTAAACATCAAGCCTCTCGGAGACCGCGTGCTCGTGCAGCCGCTCGAAGAGAAGGAAGTCAAAAAGGGCGGAATCATCATTCCCGATACCGCCAAGGAAAAACCACAGGAAGGACAGATTGTCGCCCTCGGCACCGGCAAGCGTGACGAAGACGGCAAGCTCATCGAGTTCACCGTCAAGAAGGGGGACAAGGTCCTCATCTCCAAATACGGCGGAACCGAA
>CAZEYT010000047.1:0-21574 GCA_964516295.1 uncultured Chthoniobacterales bacterium
GGTGGCGGACTTTTTTCTTATCGCCCGGATGCCAGATCATGCGGGGTTCATAAAACTCGGCGGCAAAAAGCGAGCAAAGGAGCACAGCGGCAAAAAACAATCCCCCGGCCTGAGCCTGCACGCTGGCCAGTACGCCAAGCTGCCCGACCGCGACGAGCACACCCAGCAGAAACACATCGATCATCGACCATGTCCCGATCTGATGAAGAATCCGCAGCACGGCCGTTCGCTCGCGTCGAAATTCACCCGACCCGTGAAGAAGCAGAATCCAGGACAGGCTGATCAGCTTGAGAAACGGGATCATGATGCTCGCCACAAAAACCACCGCGGCGACGCCGGGCAGACCGGAGTCGTAAAGTTCCTGCACGCCGCCCATGACGGTGAGGGGAGAGACTTCGCCAGCCACGGTCATGATCATGACCGGGATCGTGTTTGCCGGGATGTAGAGAATGAGACCGGCGACGACCAGCGCGCGGGAGAGCTCGAGGCGGGTGGCATCGGTCATGGCGTCGCGTCCTAAACGAGTTCCTCCAATCGCCGCTCCAGCCACTCCGGATCCGAGATCTGACCCAGCGCAAGGGAGCAGATGGAGAGAAGGGCGATCCAGAGAATCCCGGAGTCCCAATAGACCGTGCCAAGCATGTCGAGCTTCACGACGGCGACGAAGCAGGCGATCATGAAAACCGGGACGAGACTCCACGGCGCGATCTTTTCACCGAAGCTGGCGACAAGCCGCACGCGCGGCCAGCGACGGCCGGTTACGCAACTCCCCGACACATACCAGACACTGGCGAAGTAAAGGACCGGTGCGGCAATCGAACAAAAGAAGACCAACACCGCAACCGGCCAGAATCCCTGCGCGATCAGGCCGTTAACGCCGGTGATGATGAGATTCGACTGCGTGTTTCCCGCGACGTCGAAAGTGAGGATCGGAAAAACATTCGCCAGCACGCAGAGGATGAGGCCGGTCGTCGAGAGCGCCCACATGTGATGGGACGGGTCGCCGCGATGCCGCCGCACGATTGTCTCGCCGCACCGTCGGCAGCGGAGCTCCTCATCGGCGCGGAGCGGACGAAGCTCGATCCGGACCTCGCAGAGCGGGCACTCCTGGATTCCGCCCTCTCCGCGTGCCACCGGCTTCATGGAACGAAGTCTTTCTTCGGTGGAATTGCCGTCACCGAGCCGACGGTCGGGTGGGATTTGATCCACTCGGCAAACTTGTGGGCGGAGGGCTTGAGCATTCGCGTCTTTGTCTTCGGGTCCATCGTCGAAAGACCAAACGTCGCCTTGTAGCCATAGTGCCACTCGTAGTTGTCGGCCAGGGACCAGGAGAAGTATCCGCGGACGTCGTATCCGTCGCGAATCGCGCGCCCGATGGCAGCGAGGTGGTTTTGCATATACCACTCGCGTTTCGCATCGTCCTTGGTGGCGATGCCATTTTCGGTGATCATCATCGGCTTGCCGTAGCGCGTGGCGACGCGGCGGATTTCTTTGTAGAGCCCATCGGGATCGATGCGCCATCCCATCATGGTAAATTTTTTCCCGCGCATCGAAGGACCCGCGAGCAGGGAAATCGGACCCGGAGCCTGCGAGTAGTAGTAGTTGATGCCGAGGATATCGCACACGTCGTAGATCCGGTCGAGATGGTCGGTGTTCCCGTGGATCATCGTGTTGTAAATGAGACCGCCCGGGTCGAGCGGTGCCCGTTCCCACCACGGCAGAGCTTCGACACTCACCACCTTGGCGGAGGGTTTGATTGCTTTGATGCGAGTCGCCGCGTCGCGGAACATCCCCGTGCTCGCCTCGATGGCTTCCCAGTAATGCCCGAATGCCAGCGACATGGCCGGGGGCCACTGCCCGACAATATAAGCCGTCGTGATCTGGCCGTTCGGCTCGTTCTGTGGCGCGTAGTAATTGGTGTAAGGGGCCGTGGCGCGGACCATTTTGTTTACGTAGGCATTCCAGCGCTCGCGGGCCATCGGGTGGAGCCAGTTTGAACGTCCCGGATTCTCATGGTCGTAAAGCCAGTCGGGAAAGGTGAAGTGCCACAGGCAGACCACCGGCTCGATGCCAAGTGCCCGCAATTCCTTCGCCATGCGCACATAGCCCCGGATCGCTTCCTCGTTGTAAACCCCCGGCTTCGGCTCGACCCGCGCCCACTCGATGCTGAACCGATAGTGCGTCGGACGGATTTTCTTCAGAGCCTCCAAGTCCTTCTCGAAATGCGTCCAGCTGTAGAGCGCGTTGCCGCGCGGCGGGGCTTTTTTCTGCGCGACCAGTATATCCCAATCCGTCGAGAAAAACTCGGGCTCTCCCGGCTTCACCGCCGGGTCCTCGTATTGGTAGCTCGCCGTCGAGATTCCCCAGGCAAACTTTTCCGACTTCTCCGGTGCCGGGCGTGTACCGGAAACCTTCGGCGCCGGATCAAACCGACCCAGCGGGTTGATCGGGTTGACGCACCCGCTCAGAGCCAAAACGAGAAATCCCGCAGCCGGAAGCCGCAACCGGGTGAGAACAGAAGAATGTCGCATGGGAAAAATTGAAAAAACCTTCTCGGTGTATCCCTCATATCCGTGACGCAAGTCAACTCGCACGTCCGCTGATTCTCCTCCCGATGCACAAAGCGGATAGCTTTCCGCCCCGGGCAGATCAGCCCGACGATGCCAGCCCCCGGCGAATGAACTCTCCGAAGGGAAGGCGAGGGAGGATGGAGCTCTGTCGAGCGCGTGCCTTTTCTACCGGGAGCGGAGGTTGGTGATGGCGGCGAGGGCGTCTTCGGTGGTTTCGGCGAGAAGGCACAGGTGGCCCATTTTCCGGCCGGGGCGGGGGTCGGATTTGCCGTAGAGGTGGAGTTTTACGCGGGGGTCGCGGAGGACGGCACTCCAGTCGGGTTCGCCGTTTTGCCAGAGGTCGCCGAGAAGGTTGGCCATCACGACCGGACGAAGGAGATCGGGCGAGCCGAGGGGAAGCCCGCAGACGGCGCGCAGCTGCTGCTCGAACTGGCTGGTGACGCAGGCGTCGAATGTGAAGTGGCCGGAATTGTGCGGGCGGGGTGCGAGTTCGTTGATAAGCAGGTTTCCGTCACGGGTGAGGAACATCTCAACCGCAAGAAGTCCGACGACGTCGAGCGCGGCCGTGATCCGTCCGGCCAGCTCGCGGGCGGCGGCGAGAACGCTCTCCGGAAAGCGGGCCGGGACGATCGAGAGGTCGAGAATGTGGTGGACGTGTTGATTTTCCGCCACGGGAAATGGCACCAGCCGACCGTGAATGTCGCGGGCGCAGACGACCGAAAGTTCTGCCTCGAACGGAATCCACGCCTCGAGCACGCCGCGGGGTGCTCCAAAGGCGTGCCAGATCTTTTCCGGATCTTCGCCGCCGGTGAGTTTGACCTGGCCCTTGCCATCGTAGCCGAAGTCGGCGGTTTTCAAAACCGAAGGCGTCCCGATTTCGCGGAGGGCTTCAGCGAGAGAAGCGGCGGAATCGACGACCGCAAAAGGCGCGCAGGGGAATCCGTTGCGGCGGAGAAAAAGCTTCTCTCGCTCGCGATTCTGGCAAATGTGCAGGACTTCCCCCCGCGGGCGAACCGGGCGGATCGCCGCGACGCGCTCGATGGCCGCAATCGGGATGTTTTCAAACTCGAACGAAATCACATCGACCCCGCGCGCAAACGCCTCCAGCGCCGCGGTGTCGCAGTAGGGGGCATTGATCTCCACATCGCAAATCTGACCGGCCGGGCTGTCGGGCTGAGGCTCGAATGCATGCACGCGATAGCCCATTCGCCGCGCGGCAATGGCCAGCATCCGGCCGAGTTGTCCGCCCCCGAGCACACCGACAACTCCGCCGGGCGCGATGGAATTCGTTTCCGTCGCGCCGGGAATCCCGGTAGGTTTGAAATCTTTGTCCGTCATGGTTGATCGCGTGGTCTATCTTTTGGCAGCGGCGCTGGTGGCCGTCGTGCGCCGGCTGCCGCTGTCCGTGTGCTTTGCGCTCGGAGAAGCGGTCGGGGCGCTGATGTGGGTCATCCTGCCCGGCTACCGGCGGCTCGCAAGGGAAAATCTCGCCACCGCGTTTGCCGGGGAGATGTCTGAGCGGGAGATCCGGCAGCTCACGTTCCGGCACTTCAAAACGCTGGGCGCGAATGCGCTGAGTGCGTTCAAAATGCCAGCTGTGCCGGTGGCGGATATCCCGAACCATGCCACGATCGAAAATCTCGATCTCCTCCGCCGATTGCTCGATGCGGGGCGGCCGGTCGTCATTGCCATCAACCACATCGGAAATTGGGAACTCTATGCCCAACTTGTTGATGCGATGCCCGGCGTGAAATTTGGCACTGTCTATCAAGCGTTGCGCAATCCGCTCGTTGACGAATTGGTGAACCGCGACCGCCGCCTGCGGGGCGTGGCGACATTTGATCGGAAAAAGGGCTTCATCGCTGCGTTGGCTCTGCTTCGGACCCCGGGAATCCTCGGAGTGCTGGTCGATCAACATGCGGGTGACAGCGGAATGTGGACGCCATTTTTTCGCCGTCTTGCCTCGACGTCCACCCTGGCGGCGACGCTTGCGATGCGCGCCGATGCGGCGGTGGTGCCCATCGCGATCCATACGGTCGGCCGTGCGCGCTGGCGGGTGATGATCAGTCCGGAGATTCCCTGGACGCACGAGGAACCGGAAAAACTGACGTATGACATCAACGTGGCGCTCGAGCGTCAGATCCGCGAATCGCCGGCGGATTGGTTTTGGGTTCACAACCGTTGGAAGACCCCGCTGCCGTATTTCTTGTGCGGGTCCGCGAAGCGGGGCATTTGGCTCCCGCCCGGAAACGGCCCGCTTCCGAAGTTTCGGATCGTGGTGCGTTCGCCGAACTGGCTGGGCGATGCCGTGATGTCGGTGGATGCCGCTCGAGCCTACAAGCGCGGGCGGCCGGATGCGCACCTGGCGGTGTTGACTCCCGAGAAGCTCGCCGGCTTCTGGCAGCGGGTGCCCGAGGTCGATGAGGCGATTT
This sequence comes from uncultured Chthoniobacterales bacterium, assembly GCA_964516295.1. GTDB lineage: Bacteria > Verrucomicrobiota > Verrucomicrobiia > Chthoniobacterales > Terrimicrobiaceae > CAZEYT01. The sequence continues at coordinate 5,003 of CAZEYT010000047.1, forward strand.
CCATCGCGAAGGGCGAGTCGGTCTTTTCGGTCGCAGCCCGCTTGCGCGGTCGGTTTGAGGTCGCGGTCCTGTTCCCGAATTCCCTTCGTTCCGCACTCGAGGTCTGGCTCGCGGGCATCCGGCGGCGGGTCGGCTACCGCGGGCATTTTCGCGGGAAGTTGCTCAATCAAATCGTCCCGCCTCCCAAGAAGAAACCCCGGCAGCCGCTGCATCACGCGGACCGCTACTGGCGGCTGGCCGAGCGTTGCGGAGCCGATCCCATCGAGTCCACACCCGCACAGTGGAAACGTCCCGAGGGCCGTCCGCTCATCGCGCTCTGTCCCGGTGCGGAATACGGTGCAGCCAAGCGCTGGCCGGTGCCGCGTTTCCGCGAGGTCATCGAGCAGGTGAACGCCCGCCTGGCCTGCGACTGGGTCATTGTCGGCACGGCGGCGGACGACTGGCTTGCGGAGGAAATCCGTGGCGGATTCGACAATGTCACCAGCCTCACCGGAAAAACGACGCTGGATGAACTCATGCAAAAGCTCTGCAACGTCCATGCTCTGGTGACGAACGATACCGGCACGATGCATCTCGCCGACTTTCTCGGAGTTCCGCTCGTGGCGGTCTTTGGATCCACCGAACCGGCCCTCACGGGACCGCGCGGGGCGCGGAGCCGGGTGATCCGCCAGCAGGTCGAATGCAGTCCGTGTTTTCTGCGCGAGTGTCCGATTGATTTCCGCTGCATGCGCGAAGTTCCGACCGAAGCGGCCGTCGGTACGCTGATGCGGTTGATCGAGTGACTCAGGATTTGGCTTCGAGCGACTCGCGGGTGATCACATGCCGGGCGCCGCAACGCGGGCAGTGGACGCGAATGGTCTCCTCGCCGCCGAAGAGGTCTTCGCCCTGACGCCGGAAGACGGGGGCAAGAAAATCCAGCATGCGGTCATGCGTGCAGCCACAGAAGAACCGGTAGCGCCGCGTCTCGAGGAGGGCGAGCTCGACATCCTGATCGAGCCGGAGAACGGCGTTGTGGTCGAGGCCCTGGAGCCACTCGAGATCGCAGTCCGGCTGCGCAGCGACCATGACGAGGTCCTCGTCGGCGTGCCAGAAGAAGCGAGCCGGGCGTTGTTCGCTTTGGGTGTAGAATTCCTCTGCGGCCCGGAAAACGTCGCTGCCGGAAAACTCGACCACGCTCCGGCGTGGCGAGCGTCCATCCTCGACGACATCCGAGTAGAACATTCCCTGGTCGCTCTCGCGGATGTTTTCGGTGAAAACATTCACAACGACGCTGCCGTTGGCGTTGTCACCCGCGGCGAAGATGTTGCGCCGCGGCGACGCAAAATGGATTGTCCAAGCGCACGATTCCTTCCATGGCCGACCGGCACAATGGAGCGTGAGCGCTGCGAGGGCGTCCCGGCCGAGTTGGTCGGCGTCGGGCGGGAGTTCGATGCTGCAGTCCATCCGGTGAAGGTACCACGAGGCGAAGAGTTCGGAGAATTCCGCGCGGGCGACGAGGGCGTTTTTCTGGCGGGCAAAATAGGTTCGGACTTCGATGCCGGGGTCGTTCATGATTTTGGGAATGTCTTGCGAAGGGCGGATGGGCGCGGGCCCAGCGAAGTGGTGGCGTCCTTCAACGCGCGCCGTGCCATCAGGCTTTTTTTGCGACGGACAACCTTTTCCGCGTGAGAGTCGGGGAGATATCTTCCCAAGCGGGCTTCGAGGAGGGAGAGATCGTGGTGGCGGCCCAGCCAGGAGGCCAGGCGCTCCGTGGCGGGCAGAAGATCCGCCGGGGCCGGATGTTCGGCAAGGGATTGGGATTGGTAGAGCAGCTCTTTCAGACGTTTGCGCCACTCGTGGAAGAGTTCGTCCTGATCGTCCGCCGCCGCGGTGTCGCGGGCTTTTCGCGCGGCGCGGTAGGTTCCGGTCCAGGCATCATAGATGGCCGAGATCGGAAGACGGGCGAGCGGAAAGCCGGCGACCAGTCCGTCGAGCCGTTCGCACAGTCCGATGGCACCGGCCGCGACGGGCGCGCAGTGTGATCCGCCATCCGAAAGACCGAGCGTGTCTGCGGATTGAACGGCTTCCCGGTGATCGAGAAGGTCGAGCAAAAGCTCGCGCAGGACATCGCTGTCGCGGGCCGAGGAGAAATGGTCCTTCAACTCCCGGGCAACCTGGTCGGTCTCCCGGAAGGTCGTGCGATCAAGTGCCGGAGCCGCCAGACGCAGGAGCGCGCGGAATTTTTTCATGTTCACCCGGATGTCGTGGATCCGTTCCTCGGCACGGGCCGGGAGTCCATCGAGATCGCGGCGGACGATTTTCAGAACGCGCTGCAGGAGGCTTCCAAGATCCTCTCCGGATTGGACGCTGTGGGATGACCGGCCGCTCACGTCTCGGGATTAGCAGGCCGGGCGGCGTGGCGTCGATGTCGTTTTGGGTTTTCCTCCCTCCGCAAAGGGTTTATCTAAGGGGAATGCGCGACTTCCTGCACCCGGCCGACCGTCTCGTGGCGGCCATGGAACGAATCTACCGCTACCGGATGACGACGACGTCCGGCGGCAACCTTTCCATTCGTGAAGACGATGGCACGATCTGGATCACACCGGCGCGGATCGACAAAGGCGCGCTCCGTCGCGAGGACATTGTCGCCGTGCGGGCCGATGGGACGGTCGAGGGGCGGCACAAACCTTCCTCGGAGTTTCCATTTCATCGCAGAATTTATGAGTTGCGGCCCGACTTGCGCGGGTTGGTGCATGCCCATCCGGTCGCGCTTGTGGCGTTCAGCATTTGCGGGCAGGTGCCGGAGACGCGGATTTTTCCGAAAAGCCATGCGATCTGCGGCGAGGTCGGGTTTGCGCCGTATGCTCTGCCCGGAAGCGAACGGCTCGGCGAAAACATCGCGGCGGTCTTCGCGCAGGGCCCGTCGTGCGTGATGCTGGAAAATCACGGAGTCGTCGTCGGTGGGGAAACGTTCGAAGAAGCGTTCACGCGCTTCGAGACGCTGGAGTTCACTGCCAAGACGCTGATCAAATCCCGCCCGCTCGGTGGTGCGGCTCCACTGACAGCCGGACAACTCGCGGGCGCGGCAGCGCGGCCGGGGGTGACCGGACAGTTCGAGCCCGGCCCGGCCACTTCCCGCGAACGGGCGCTGCGGCGCGAACTCTGTGATTTTGTCCGGCGTGGCTACCACCAGCGACTTCTCATCAGCAGCCAGGGAACGTTTTCCGTGCGCCTCGGCGAACAGGAATTTCTTATGACCCCCGCCGGTGCCGACCGCGCGCATTTGCAGCCCGGGCAGGTCGTCCTGGCCGGACCGGAGGGAGTGGAGACAGGCAAAACCGTGAGCCGTGCGCTGCCGTGGCACGCGGCGATTTATGAGGCTCATCCCGGGGTGCAGTCGATCGCCATGGCCACGCCGGTGAATGCCACGGCCTTCGCCGTGAGCGCGGCCGCTCTTGACACGCGGACGATTCCCGAGAGCTACATTTTTCTCCGCGACGTGGACGTTTTTCCGTTTGAAATGGTTTATGGTGACCCCGGGACATTTGCAGCGCGGTGTCGGCCGGATTTTCCGGTGAGCCTGTTGGCCCACGATGGCGTGATGGTCCTCGGCACATCGCTCTTGGATGCGTTCGACCGGCTCGAGGTGCTGGAATCCACCGCCGAGGCCGTGATCAATGCTCTGTCGCTCGGCGAGGTAAGGCCGATGGGCGACGAGGTGATCGCCGAACTGGTGCGCGAATTTCTCGGCGGGTAAGCCTCAGATCGCCCGGGCGATGATCGTGGCGTTGTGCCCGCCGAATCCGAATGAGTTGCTGACCACGGTCTTGATCTTTGCCTCGCGGGCCACATTCGGCACGCAGTCGAGATCGCACTCCGGATCCGGATTTTCGAGATTGATGGTCGGCGGAACGATGCCGTTGCGGATCGCGAGGGCGGAGGCGGCGAGCTCGACTCCGCCGGCTGCACCGAGGAGGTGACCGGTCATCGACTTCGTCGCGCTGACCAAGACCTTCTTGGCGTGTTCGCCGAGGGCGAGCTTGATCGCCTTCGTTTCGCAAATGTCGCCGAGCCCGGTGGACGTCGCGTGGGCATTGATGTAATCGACGTCTTCCGGGTTGATTTTGGCGTGATCCATCGCGATCCGAATCGCCCGGGCTGCGCCTTCGCCCTCCGGCATGGGGGCGGTCATGTGATAGGCATCCGCCGTGCAGCCATAGCCTGCAATCTCGCAGATGATCGGCGCGCCGCGGCGTTTGGCGTGCTCGTATTCTTCGAGGACCATGACACCGGCCCCCTCGCTCATGATGAAGCCGTCGCGATCTTTGTCGAACGGGCGACACGCGCGCTGGGGTTCGTCGTTGCGGAGGCTGAGAGCCTTCATGGCCGCAAAGCCGCCGATGCCGAGAGGCGTAATCGTTGCTTCGCATCCACCCGCGAGGAAAATGTCCGCATCCCCGAATTTGATGATGCGCCAGGCTTCGCCGAGCGAGTTGTTCGCCGTCGCGCAGGCTGTGACGATGCACATGTTCGGCCCGCGGAGGTCATATTCCATCGAAACAATGCCGCTCGCCATGTTCGAAATCATCATGGCAATCGTGAAGGGCGAGACGCGGGAGGGACCGCGCTCGAGGAGGCGTTTACACTCGTCCTCCATGCTGCGGAGGCCGCCGATGCCGCTGCCGATCATGACGCCGAAGCGGTTGCGATCCACGGCGTCGAGGTTGATACCCGAGTCTTCCAGCGCCATTTTCGTGGCGGCCATGGCAAACTGCGTGAAGCGGTCGGTGCGTTTTGCCGACTTGGGGTTTTTGAAATACCTGGCGGGCTCGAAGTCGGTGACTTCGCCGGCGATCTTGCAATCAAACGTAGTGGAATCGAAGGCCTGAAAGTGCCGGATGCCGCTTCGACCGTTCGTGAGGGCATCCCAAAATGTGGGGATGTCGTTGCCAATCGGCGTGACGACACCCATTCCTGTGACCACTACTCTTCTTTCGCTCATGTCAAATCGCTGTTTAAGTACTCCTGCGCGGCAGGCTACTAGGCGGAATGGCGGGCGGGTTGGCAATAAAATTTTCCTCCGCCGGGGTGCCATCGTTAGAACACGCCGGGATGGACGCGCTCGTTGAGGCTGCCGCAGCGGGGGCAAACCGGGAGGGGCGTTGCCGAGCGGTCCTCGTATTCGAGCGCACAGACGGCACAGCGGATGCGGTGGCGTCGGGCCCGGTGGCTCTGGTGGCGGCGGCCGATCTCCACGAGGATCCAGACCGCGAGAATTCCGGTGAGAAAGACCAGAAGCAGCACAAAAACCAGCCACGGCAGTTCGATGGCGATCATGGCGCGGGGTCGGCGCCCCAGTGAAACGTGACGAAATCCCACACGGTGGTTTCACCGCCCGCCGCGAAGGGCGTGGTTTCCAAAAACCGGATGGCGGCCCTGTCGAGCGTCGGTTCTCCGGAACTTCCCTGCGGAAAAACATGGGCGACCGAGCCGTCGGGGCGCACCGCGACAAGAAAATGCGCCGGCTCCGCGGCGACTCCGGGCGGGGCGACCAAGCCGGGGGTCAACGCCGGAACACGGTCGCGCAGAGCGGTTGCCGAAAGAACCGTCGCGACGGCCGGGCGTGGCGTCGGCGGCCGAAGCGCCTTGCTCAAGGGCACCGGCTCGACCGGAGGAGCCGCGGGTACGGCACGAACGTCGCGTTCCGGGAGGGCCACGAGGGGCGGAGCGGCATTTCGATAGCCGGGAACGTAGGCGACCGAGACGGGAAACTCCTCCAACCCGCGCCCCGGAGCAAAGACAGCCGGGTCTTTCGTCGGCAGGAGCGCCGCGAGACGCTGCGCCTCCTCGGTGCCGGGAGGAAAAAAGAACACGCGCGCATTTTGCGGGCTGTCGGCCTGCGGGGCCGGATAGACGATGGAAAAAATAAACACGATGGCCACATGGGCGACAGCCGCCAACACAATGGCGGCGGGCAGGATGACCTGCACGTGGTGGCGGCCCGGCCAACGGAAGATGAGCCCGTCGCCAGCACGCATCACGGCTCTTCGGAAGTGGCCAGCACGGTCGGGAGGCCGAGTTCGAGGGCGATGGTCATGACGGCAGCGATTTGCTCAAACGGGGCCTGGCGGTCGGCCTTGATGATGATCGTGCGCTTGCGTCCCTGAAGTTTCGCGAGGCGTTCGCGGAGCTGGTCGGGCGTGACCTGTTCATTCTCGAAGAACAAGGTCGAGAGCGGCGCGGCGGTGACGCTTACGACCTGGGGTCCGCGTTGTGGGGCGAGGAGAAACGGGGACTCCGGCACGGCGACCGAGACGCCCGGCTGGAGCAAAAACGACGTGCTAAGCACGAGAAAAAAGACCAGCGCCAGGACCACGTCGAGCGACGGGGCGACAAAAAGCAGCGCGGGGTGGGGTCCGGGTGTGCGGACGAGTTTCACGGGCGTTTCGCGGGTTCGTCGGTTCCGTGGAGGATTTCGATGATCTCGATGGCGGCGCGCTCGATGTCGTGGAGGACATCATTCACTCTGGCGGAAATGTAGCTGTGCGCGACAAAGGCCGGGATCGCGACGGTGAGGGCGGCGGCGGACGTGAGGAGGCTCTCATAGACACCGCCTGCGATTTCTGCCGCGGTCGCATAGCCGCCGTGGGCGGAGATCTGTTGAAAAGCCGCTAGGAGGCCGAGGATCGTGCCGAGCAGACCGACCAAAGGCGTGGCGTAGGCAATGGTGGAGAGGAGGGCGAGGTTTTTTTCGAGACGGGGGACCTCGAGTTGACCCGCCTCTTGCGCGATGTCACGCAGTTCCGAGCGTGGTGCGTCGTGCCGCAGGAGCATGGCATGCAGCACGCGTGGCACCGGTCCCGGCGTGGCGGCGCATTCCCGTACCGCTTCGGTGAAGTTTTTGCGCCGGAGGAGGTTTGCCAGACCGCGGAGAAAATCTCCCGTGTGAATCGACGCCCGGTGCAAAAAGAAGATGCGCTCCAGAAAAACCCCGAGCGCCGTGATGCTGCAGAGCAGGATCAACCACATCAACGGTCCGCCTTTTTGCAAAAGTTCCAGCATGATTCAAAGTCTGCCCCCGCGTCGTCCGGGGGCCGTTGGTTTCAGTGTCCCGGCAGGTTGCGGCCGCCGTCCCCGGCCGGGAGGGTGAGGCGCGCCTTGGCGAGTTCGCCGAGGGCGGAGGCCATTTTTTCGCGAACCCCGGGCACGAATCCGCGATCTTTGTGAAAGACGAGCATGGTGAGATCCCCGCGATGGAAAAAACTGATGACGCCTTTTTCGGTGTGGAGCGTGACGGCCGGGACGGTGCCGACGCCCATGCGGGCGGAGGATTCCCGCATCGCGCGCAGCATGTCGGCGGCGTGAGCGCTCAGTGAGACGAGATCAACGTGGGCCGGGGCATTGTGGGCGGCGACGACGACGGACCCGTGGGTAAGGACGCAGGAATTGATGCCTGGGAGTTCGCCGCAAAGCTCGATGACGCGGGCGACGGTGAGTTTTTCCTCGGTGAGAAAAAGGGCCTGAAGGGGCTCTTCCTCCGCGATCTCGGGCACGGAAGCCTTCTGTTCTACTGGAGTTGTCTCCAGAACGGGAACCGAGGATTTTGTCTCCGGGGCGACGGGCTCGGGGTCAGACGGGAGCAGTGTCGCCGTGACCTTCGGCTCTCCCGGAGGGACCGATGGACTCGCGGGGGGTGGAGGAACCGGCCGAACGGGCGGCGGAAGAGCAGTGCGGGTAGTGGGCGGGGGAGGATTCGCCGCGCGAGGGGTTTCCCGGAGCAGCGGTTTCGAGACCGGCGGCGGAGGAATCTCCGTCGGAGGCTGTGGATCGCCGGCTTTCTCTTGGGGGAAATCGGGCGACTGGACCTCGGATGTGGCAGTCGGAGACTGCGCGGACGGAATGGTCCGTGCTGGAGCGGTTCCTTTCTGGGGAAGCGGGGTCCTCAGAGGTGCGGCTGGAGGGGTCGGAATGTTGAGGGCTTCGCTCTTTCGTCGGAAGATCGGCATTCCAGAAAAAAGGCCTCTTCGTTTGGGTGGGACCTTGAGGCCGGGATCGAACGGTTCTTCCGTTGCCAGAGTTTCGGAGACGGCTTGTGTGGGAAGGGCGACGGGTTCGGGGGTTGGTGGAGGGGGGATGTCTTGCGACGGTCGCGTTGCCTCGGCAATCGGGGCAATTTCGGTCTTGGAGGTCTCCGGCGACGGATGATCTGGAGCCGGAGTCAAGGAAGGTTCGACCGCGACGCTTTCCTCGGCGACGTTCTCCACAATCGGCGCGGGCGTTACCTCTTCGGGAATTGCCTCTTCATGCGGGACGAGTGCGTAGGCGGCGGCGAGACGGCAGGCGGGAAGGGGAATCAAGGTCTCACCCCCTTTCACGTAGTCCGGCAAGAGTTCGGCGAGTCGCGACAGGCTCACGCGAGGGACGTTCGAGCGGAAGATTTCCCCGGCCGGGAGGTGGAGCCGGAGGTCGGGGGCAAAAGGTTTGAGACGGCTTTCCTTGGGGAGCAGGGGCTCGAGGAAAGCCGCGGGGAGTTCGATTGTTTCCGGAGGCGTGAACCAGTAACGGTAACGCGGCCCCCGCACCGGAGGCTCCGGCGTCTCTTTCAGTTGTTTCATCGCCTGTTTCCGATTATCCAAGTTTCCTCTCTGACGCAATACCGTGGAATTCAATTTCAAATTTACCGAGGACGGACTGATCCCCGTGATCGTCCAAGAAGCCACCGCGACGCCACTCCCGACCGGTCGTGTTCTGATGTTTGCCTGGATGAACCGCGAGTCTCTGACCCGCACGCTCGAAAGCGGCCTGATGACCTATTGGAGCCGCTCGCGCAAGAAACTCTGGCTCAAAGGCGAGACAAGCGGGCATACCCAGCGGGTCGTAAGGTGGTTTGTGGATTGCGATCAGGATGTGCTTCTTTTTGAGGTCGAACAGACCTCGGGGGCCTGTCACACCGGCTACCAGAGTTGTTTTTTCCAGCAACTCGACCGCGAGGCCCGGCCGCTGCCGATTGCGGAGTCGAAACTTTTCGACGCCGGAAAAACCTACGGCCATTGAGCCTCGGATCCTGAGCCACGGTCGGACGCGGTCCCGAATCGCCGCAACCGGCTTGCGAGGAATCCCAGACCGGCCAGCGCCAGCAATGCCACGGCCGAGGGCTCGGGGATCGCTGTGAAGGTGAGGAGGGTCGTGTTTCCATCGTGCACAAAGCCGAAGTTTCCAGATGGAAAGGCTTCGGACGGGAATGAAAGATTCGCGGCTTGGAACGCCGAGCTACGACCGGAGAAGGTGAGGATGGTCCACGAGCGGTCTTGGGTCCAAAAAGCATTGCCGCTGTTCGGGTCGAGGCCGGTACCGAAGTCAAACAATAGGGAGACCGTATTCCCGTTCCACTCGCCAAAGGTGGCGTCGGGGTTGGTGAGATTGATGGCATTCCAATCGGTTCCGGCGATTCCGGTGGAATTGTCCACCAAGGTGTCGAGGGAAAAGATCCACGCGGCTCCGTCGCGAACGGTGACGAGACCGTTGATGGTGAGCCATCCAGCTTGGGTGGTGGGATCGGCGGCGATGTAGCCATCGTAATCGAGATTGCCCGTGACAAGTCCAGAGCCTTGAAGTGTGGCACCTTGAATCGGGCCCGAGGCATTGCTGGAGCTCTGGAGAACGACATTCGCCAGCGAGCCGCCGTTGAGGGAGATCGTCGCGTCCGTGGTGGCCGTCGTGGTGCCGCCCACCGAACCGCCGCCACTTACCAAAAGCGTGGCGTCCGCAAGAACCTCGGTCGTTGACGTGTTCCACGTGGAGCCGACCGCCAGGGTGCCGGATTGAACAAACGTCGTCCCGACCGAGCCACTGCCGCCGACTTGAAGGACGCCCGTGCCAAATTTGACAAAGGCCCCCGTGCCGGTTACGTCGGCATGAATCGTTCCGCCCTGCGCGCTGGTGTAAACGGACCCCTGACTGCCGCCGAAGGAGAGCTCCCCGGTGGCCACCGTGCCTCCGTTGAGAATGACCCCGGCCGGGCCGCTACCGGACCCGACGGTGAGAGTGAAATCCCCGTCAATCGTGGTATTTTCGACCACCAGGGCGTAGGCGCTGGCGTCCGCGGCGAGCGTCTGGTTTGTGGTGGCCTGATACAGCGTTGTGGCCGTGGAGGCACTGATCGGCCCCTGCGACAGGGTGGCAGCTTGAAAGCCGTTCGTGGCATCGTAGGCAAGGAAGGTGCCGGTTAGGTTCGCGCCACTTCGGCCCACGATGTTTCCGCCGACGGTGCCATTGACAACCGCCGGGAGATTTGCGCCGGAACCCGCCACGAGAAGCTTTTCCGTTCCGCCAAGGTCGTTTGCTTCGATGACCAAGGTCGGTGCCATTCCACCCTGCAGGAAGTTGGCCACGCCGTTGCCGGAGTTGCCCCCAAGGGTTACGGTGAGCGAGGGATTGGCCCCGCGGTCGAGGCGGATCGTATTTCCACCCGTAAACGTGAATTGTGCTCCGGCTTCCGAGACGGTATCGGCGCGGGATGCCACCGTGATCGCCGCTGCGGCGGGAACAGCGTCATTCGGCTCGAAAACCATGCCGCCGGTGCCCTCGAGCGTGACCGATCCGTTGCCGAAGGCGTCGCCGTTCTGAAGGCGTGAGATGATGTTTCCGCCGCTCACCGTGTGCGCTCCGGTGAGTGTCGCCTCCCGGTGAAAAACAAGGTCGCCGGCATTCGTCTTTTGGAATCCCCCGGCCCCGGTGACGTGCGTTGTGACATCAAAGATTCCACCGCCGGTGTTGAGGGTTTTCTGCGAAGAGATGACCCACGCCTGCGGAGTGAATCCGGCGGAGGGGAGTTGCGAGGAATCGATATTGAGAGCAAAAACCTGCTCCAGGATGGCTTGGGTCCCGGCCGTGGGGCCGACGCCTTGCTGACCCGGGTTGAATTGCAGGTAGGTGCCATTTGGCAGGTCCGATGACGTGTTGCCCGACGTGGCGACGAAGTTCGCCATCGCGATCGTCTGCTGCACATTGGCCGCTGTGTTCGGCACATTCAGCAGGGCGTTGGGAAAGGGATTGTGAATCGTCAAGCTGCCCGGGGACCCGGCGGCCTGATCGGTGATCGCGATAAAATGCCCGCCGTTTCGAACGTAAACTCCATTGTCCTCGTTATACCATCCCAGCACGCCGAAAAGGATTTGCTGGTTCGTGTTGGCCGCCTGGATTTGGCTGATGGACTGATGGTAGCCGCCGTTGCCTGTCGGGATCGAGCGGTTCGCCGCACCGATGCCTTTGGCATCCATGTAGATTCCGATGCCCGAAAGTAGCGAGTCGGCGAGTGTGCCCCCGGAGTCGCTGGCTTCGCCCAAGCCGGAAAGGACCCGGACAAGATTCAAATACTCCGCCTCGCCCGGATTGGCTCCGATCAACTGCGTAAACCCGGCGGCATTGAGATATCCCAGCGCCATCGCAGCTGTCGTTGGCCCGCAATAGCTCGAGCCATCGAACGGCAACAGCCCGCCATTCGGACCGAACCCCGTTTGAACAAGATCCGGCGTCGCCGTGTTCTTATCCGGCCACGGCTGCGCGGAAAGCGTGGTGGCGAGAAGCAGAAGAACAGTCATCGGGCGAAGGAGCGGAATCATTGGCAGCGAGGGATTGGAAAACAGTTATCGCTGCCAGGCGGGCAGAGCAAGCGGGCGAAATTGGGTGTCTCCCGACCGTGAGGTCGTTGACATCGGCCGGCGCACGCTGCAAAAAGCTTCTCCGGCCCGGCGAGTCACGCCGGACCGCTTTTTTCAACCATGCAAAAAACTCCTGCTCCGTCGGCGGTGCGTCGCCGTCATGTTCATCTCACGGAGATGGCGCTTCGCGGCACCGAGAACGAACAGTCGGTCGCGCGGGAAAAACTCGCCCGCTTGGAGAGCCGGTATTATTTCGGCCCCGAGCCGGAGGTGGAAACCGCCGAAATCTTCTCCGACTGGTCGGCACCCAAACCCTCCGGCAAGGCACACCCGTTCCTGCGGGTTCCGACGGAATGGGTGGAAGCCGGAAATCTCATCAAATGGATTTTCCAAGACCAATTCGACTGTTCCTCCGTCTGGAGAACCCACGGCACCCGCTCCGAACTCTGCATCCACGCCAACCTAGGGGATCTCAAGCGCCTCAAAGGCTTTGCCTCCGAGCTTCTCGACACCATCCTTGCCGCCTGCAAGGAATTTGCCGCAGGACGTCAAATCCGGGAACTGGATCGCGCGCCATTTCTCAATGGGATTTATGATGGTCTCATGGATCAAACGCGTGCCGCCGGTGCCCGCCACCCCGGATACTCTCCGACCGCGAAAAAGAAGCCCGCCCGGATCCGAACTGCAAAGAAATCCGCCCCACCGGTCGCGGCCTTCACTGCGATCCACCCCTACGACCTCGGCCGCGATGTTGGGGTCAAACTCCGCAGCAAAGTTCCCCGCGACACCCTGTGTGAATCGATCCGGCTCGCGGTTTCCACTTCCGATCCCGAGGCCTCCTGAACGGCGGTCTTTCCTCGCCTGAACGGCGGTCTTTCCTCGCAAAATTTTGTTCCGCCGATGGCACCATGCGCAGGAGGAGGAATTTTTTTCGGTCGGTGTTTTGCAGGGGAACCGTGGCCTGGCGTCGCAGCCGGGGCGAAAACTGCCGCCGGACGGCCTTTGGCAAAGCCGACTAATGGCCACACAATCCACGCCACCAACGCCAGACAAGCCGCAGCAGTTGGCATGCCATGCAGTTGCCCCGGATCGTTGCGCGCGGGTCGGCCCGGGAGATTCGGTTCGTTTTCAGGCCCGTTCGCGCCAACGGCAGGCATTCGGCACCTGAAGCCCGATCTGATCGAGAATGCGCCACACGACCGTGTCGGCGAGTTCGTCAAAGGTCGACGGCCGAGAGTAAAACGACGGCATGGCCGGAAGAAGGATGGCCCCGGCCTCGATCACGGCCACGGCATTGCGGGCGTGGATGAGGTTCCATGGCGTTTCGCGCGGCACGAGGATGAGTTTGCGGCGCTCTTTCAGAAAAACATCCGCCGCCCGCAGGGTCAGGGTTTCGCTGGTGCCGTGGGCGATCCGCCCCATCGTGCCCATGGAACACGGGGCGATGATCATCGCGTCAAAAAGCGCCGACCCGCTCGCGAACGGAGCGTTCATGCTTTTGTCCGAGTGCTCGGTGACATTGGCCGGCAAAACGAGCTCACCGATTTCCTCGTGCACGACCTGTTTGGCGTAGGGCGTGAGGACGAGGTGGAGCTCATGCTCCGGCGTGCCGAGATAATGCAGCAGGCGCTGGAGATAAATCGCCCCACTGGCTCCGGTGGCGGCGAGGACGAGGCGCACTTTAGAGGATTCCTTTCTCCAGAAGTGCCGTGCGCAGGAGCCCCGATTTCTCCAACGCCGTTGCGTAAAGTTCCGGTCGGCCGGCTTGCGGATGCGCCCGCGAACTCTCATCGACCTCGACCAACCGCTCGCAGATCGTGGCCAGTGTCGCGCCCGTGCCGTGCCCGGTTTCCCAGGTCCAGCCGGCTTGGATCGCCGCGCCCAGTCCCGCTCCCTCGCCGCTCTTCAGGCACACGACGGGAACGCCAAAAACATCCGCGCAAATCTGTCGCCACGCCCGGCTTTTGCTCCCGCCGCCGGTGAGCCGGATCTCCGAGGGAACAACCCCCAGCTCGCGGAAGCGCGCGAGACCGTAACCGAGTCCCAGCGTCACCCCCTCGACCGCCGCCCGCAGCAGGTGCGCAGGCGTGAAGTTTTCCAGCGTGATCCCCTGCAAAACCCCGTGACCCCGCGGCAGGTTCGGGGTCCGCTCGCCCGTGAGATACGGCAACAAAAGAAGGCCCCCGGCACCGGGTGGAACCGAGGCGAGCTTCTCCTCGAATTCCGCAAACCCCCACCCGAACAAATGCCGCACATGCTCGCTCACCAGCGTCAAATTCATCGTGCAAACCAGCGGCAGCCAGTGATCCGTGCTGTCGCAGAATCCCGCCACCTCACCTTGCGCGTCAGCGACCGGCTTTTCCGAAAAAGCATACAGCGTGCCCGACGTCCCGAGACTCGCCGTCACCACGCCCGGACGGATGTTTCCCGTCCCGATCGCGCCCATCATGTTGTCGCCCCCGCCGGCGGAAACCAGGACATCCGGTGCAAGGCCAAGTTCGGTCGCCAAGTCCGCGCGGAGCATGCCGACCGGCGATGCCGAGGAGATCAACGGCGGGAGTTTTTCCGCGAGATCGGGCGAAATAAAATCCACCACATCTCGCGCCCACGTCCGCGTCCCGATGTCGAGCAGCGCCGTGCCCGACGCGTCGCCGTATTCCATCACCGCGCGGCCGGTCAGCCAAAAATTCAAATAATCGTGCGGCAAAAGAACCGTCTTCGTGCGCGCCCAGTTCTCCTGTTCGTTCTGCACCAGCCAGAGGATCTTCGGCGCTGTGTAACCCGGCAGCATCGCATTTCCCGTCCGGCGAATCACCTCCGCCGCCCCGCCAAAGTGCGCCGTGATCTCCGCGCATTGCGTCGCCGTCGAGGTATCGCACCACAATTTCGCCGGACGCACCACTCCGCCTGCGGCATCCAGTGGCACCAATCCATGTTGTTGTCCGCTTACCCCCACCGCGCGCACCTCCGAAGCCCGAGCACCCAACCTATCCACGACCTCGCCCAACGTCGCCCGAGCCGCCGCCACCCAATCCGCCGGATCCTGCTCCATCGCCCCCGACGGCAAATCCGGCACAAATCCATATGCCTCCTGCGCGGAGGCAAGGATCTCACCGGTCGTCCAATCCAGAGCAATCGTCTTCGTGCTCTGCGTGCCACAGTCGATACCTAGCGAGATCATGCGCCCCAGACCCTACAAGACCTGCCCGCCCTCGTCGATGGACAAAAGAATGTCGAACCACGAAGCGACGAAGAGCACCAACGTCCGATGAGAGTTTTGAAATCAGGAGGAGGGATTGGTCAATGGCCATTCTCTACAAAGCGCCAGTAACCCATTCCAAATTCGCCCCAAGCCTCATCCCCATCCGGTAAATTCCGGGATTTCCCGATGGCCGCAGGACGGGCCGTCGAAGAACGAATCAGCGGACGCGGATCGTATCGCCCGGCCAGTTGGCGATACTGCCTCCGTCGCGCGTGGCCAGCTTTGCGCCTGCGTCGCGTGCGATTTGAATGAGCCAGAGATCCATGATCTGACGGTGTCCGGAGGCTTGGGAAAGAAGTTCGAAGTCGGGGGGCCTGGCGGCGAGCACAAGGCGACCGGGAAGCGGACCGGAGAGTTCGGTCTCAACGGCCCGAAGCGCATCGGCCGCGGGCAGGGCGCCCGAACCCATCACGGCCGGGTTCATCAACAAACGCGCAGCGGCCAGCCACGTCTCGGACGCGATTCCCCAGCCGGCGCGTTTGTGGGAATCGAGCCACTTGCGAGCCTCGCGATGAAATTCATGGCCGGCGTAAATGGCCGCGAGGAAAACGTCGTTGTCCAACAGATACTTCACGCGCCGAAATCATCGTAAAGTGCCTCCCGAAGGCGCTCCGCGGTGAGTCGCGGTGCATCGGCTGCCGCCGCGATGACGACGCGACCGGGTTTGAGGGGCAGCTTTTGCGGAGGGGGAGAGGCGACCCCGTAAACCTTGCGCACGGCGTCGGCCACGAGCTTGGAGAGGGAAGCCGCCTTGCGTCCTCCCCGACGCGCCGATTCCAGTCGCAGCGTAAGGGCAACGTCCGGTGGCAGTTCGAGCGTCGTTTTCATGGAATATGGTTATAAGGCGAATCGCCCCACGGGCAAGAAATTCCACCCGGGCACAATCCGAGAGAGGCCGTTTGCGACGCGCGGGTCGCCTGCGCTCCGGATTTGGCGAAACCGACTGCGGGAACCCCAAAAAATCTGCGATTAAAAAAACGGCCCGCTCCTTCCAAATTCATCACCACGGTCGTCGAATCCAATCGAGCGCAATCCTCTTCGTATTTTGCGTAATGATCCAACCCCAAAAAACTGGACAGATTCAAGAGTGAGTTCTGCGGTAAAACCGTAGAACACGATGAAGAACAGACACAGTGTAGAGCAAATCATCCGGATCCTCGGGGAGATTGAGAAGAGCGGGTCAAGATCAGCGACGCGTGCCGTCCGCACGGGATCACAGAGCAGACGTATTACCGATAGCGCAAGAAGTATGCGGGGATGGAGGTGAACGAGGCGCGTCGGCTCAAGGAACTGGAAGAGGAGAATGGACGGCTCAAGCGATTGGTGGCGGACCAGGGGCTGGAAATCCAGATTCTGAAGGAGGTGAACGCCAAAAAATGGTAAGCCCCATGCAAAAGAAGGCAGCAGTGGAGATGGTGGTAAGCATGGGGCTGCGCAAAATCTGGCGGGCATGCCCGGCGCTGGGAGTCAACCGTTCGACGGTCTACTACGAGCGGGCGGAGGTCAGCCGCGTTTGCGGCGGGAGGGTTTGGGGTATTTGCCGCGGGGGCGGGGTTCGATTTTGGCGGTGCCGGTGCCGTTTTTGAGTTCTTGGATTTGGTCGCGGAGGAGGGCGGCGCGTTCGTATTCGAGGTTGGCGGCGGCGGTGGCCATGTCGCGTTCGAGTTCGCG
>CAZEYT010000048.1:0-21170 GCA_964516295.1 uncultured Chthoniobacterales bacterium
TCCGCCGCCAAGGAAAAAACCGGGCGCTACCACGAGGCCTTCTGCCCCATGGCGGGAGCCGCCTGGATTCAGACCGGAAAGACGATCGCCAACCCCTACTTTGGCTCCTCCATGCTGACGTGCGGCGAGATTCGTAAGGACCTGTAAACAATCCTTCGAGGATCGAGCCGCAATGATCCCGGCCAGCTCGTCCTCCTCGTTACGGCGCGCGATCACCAACCCGTGGTCGCGCGTCCCGCTCTTCTGGCGATTCCAGATTGGCGGCTGGCTGGGACATTTCCTCTACGCCTACCCGCTGAAGTGGGTGACGATGGAAGACTGGTCCGACACCTTCTGGGTTGCCCTCTATCGCGACGGGCTGGGCTTTACGTTCACCCTGCTCATGCGCGGGATTTACCAGCGGATTTATCACCCCGGAGGTGGCATTCTCCGGCCCGCCCTTGCTTCGGCGGCGATGTCATTGCTCGGAGCCAGCGCAGTTACCGGACTGGTTCTGGTGTTCCACCATTTTCTGGATTTCGACCGTCGCGAAGTCTTCACCACGCCGATGGTGTTCGCCATCTTCTATTTTCAAGCCGGCCTCTTCGCGGTGTGGAGCGCGCTCTACTTCGGGATCAAAAGTGCGCGCGATACCGCCGAGCGAAACGTCCTCCTTGCCCGGACCGAAGCCAGCCGCCAGCAGGCCGAGCTTCAAATGCTCCGCGCGCAGATGAGTCCCCACTTCCTCTTCAACGCGCTCTCCAGCATTCGCGCCGGGTTGCTGCCCACCCAGCAGCCTCTCAAGCAGGCCGTTCAGGCGCTCGCCGATTACCTCCGCTATTCCCTCGAGCAGCGAACCAATGACCGCGTGCCCATCGAAAAAGAATACGACGCGATGACCGCTTACCTGGCGGTGGAAAAAGCCCGGTTCCGCGAAGAGATCGAAGTCGAAACGGAAATCGCCGCCGCCGCGCGTCCCATTCTGGTTCCGGGCATCTTGCTCCAACCGCTGGTCGAAAACGCGATCAAATACGGCCGCCAAACCTCGCCGAACCCGCTCCGTGTGCGGCTTATCGTCAGCCGCGTTGACTCGGTGCTCCGCCTTGAAGTCGCAAACACGGGTCGATGGTTGGAACCATCCGCCCGCTCAGGGCTGGGCGGGATCGGGCTCGGCAACCTGCGCCAGCGACTGGACATGCTCTACGCCTCCAAGCACCGGCTGGCTGTTGCCGAAAACGACGGCTGGGTCGTTGTGTCCCTCGAACTTCCCCTGCCCGAATGAAGCTCCCAGACCTTCGCGCCATCATCGTGGATGACGAGCCGCCCTGCCGGGAACTCCTGCAGGAGCTTTTGGCCGAACATCCCAACGTGCGCGTGGTCGGGGAAGCAAACTCCGTCGCGACCGCCACCACCCTTTGCGCCGACCTGCGCCCAAATTTGATCTTTCTGGACGTGCAGATGGCCGATGGCGAGGGCTTCGACCTTCTTCCTCATCTTGACCCGATCCCGGCCGTCATCTTCGTCACGGCCTACGACCAGTATGCCTTCCGGGCCTTCGAGGTAAACGCCGTGGACTACCTCGCCAAGCCGGTCCGTCCGGATCGTCTCGCGAACGCGCTTCAGCGCATCATTCATCAGCCGCACGCCACGCACACCATCCCGCTGAGCGAGGACGACCGCATCTTCCTCCGCTCCGATTCGCAGCTTCGGGTCGCGTTCGTGACGGAGATCACCGGCATCGAGGCCGTCGAAAACTACTCCCGCGTTCACTTGATCGACGGCACGGCCAAGCTGATTCGGCGGGGCATGGCGGAGTGGGAAAAAATCCTCCCCGGGCACATGTTTCTGCGCACCCACCGCTCACTCATCGTGAACCTCCAGGCGATCAAGAAAGTCATCATGGAGGCACGCGATGAAGTCACCGTGGAGATTACGGGATTCAGCGAATCCGTGCGCCTCGGTCGGCGTGCCGCCGCTCGGCTCCGCCGCGGTTTACGCCAGCCAAACCTCCTGTGACGAACGGTCGAAAATGACCGCCTCGTCACTAATTCCGGCACGATGCTCACAGTCCATGTGACCCGATAAGAGTTTGCGGCAAGCGGTTTCTCACCCGCCATGAGAAACCACAACGTGATTGGACCCCAGGTGCGACGCCTCCGCAGTCAGCGGTCGTGGTCGCAGAACGATCTCGCGATCAAACTCCAACTGCTCGGGATGGAAACCGCCACCCGCGGCAAAATCTCGAAGCTCGAAGCCCGGCTCATCTACGCGACCGACGACGATTTGATCTTCCTCGCGCGCTGCCTCGGCGTCTCCGTCGAGGAACTCTACCCCGACTTCATCCGCACCGCGCGGCGCCTCTACGACGCCATCTGCACGTCGAAAACCTCCCGCTTCGGCGCGTTCATTTTCGGCCTTTTAAGTTGCTCCCTGCTGGGAGCAGGGCTCGTCGCGTAAGCCGCTACCTTGTCCGAACCATGCACCTCTTCTTTGCCCAAGCCTCCCTCGACGGTGCGATGTCCGAAGGTCTCGGAATCATCGCCCGTTTCCTCTTCATCATCGCCGTCGTCGTCATCGCGCACGGCGGCTGGCAGGTCCGCAGCGGTAACGCCGACCAGGGCAAGATGTCCATTGTCGGCGGCCTGCTGCTCGGGCTCGCCGTCGTCATCGCCGAGGCCCTGTTCAACGCCGGCGGCATGCCGACCATCAGCATCTCCCGATGAACAAGGCCATCGTTCCCACCCACGCTGGCGACGACAGCGACGGCAAGATTTGGGGCATCGAAGGCATGAACATTGTGTTCATCCTTGCCGCGATCCTCCTCGGAATCGGCCTCGCGCTCGCCCTCTCCCGCCAGCATCCGCCTGCGCTCAGCATCGGGCTGGGGGTGGTGCCGCTCCTCCTCACTGCGGCCTACGTCGGGCTGTTTCGCCAGGGCAAGCCGAGGGCGTTCGACACCGACCTCCTCGAAACGCTCGGCTCCGGCACCGGTTGGACGCCGCCCCCGTCGCAACCGCTCAACCCGCTCTCACGCCATGCTCGCTCCTAACGGATGGATCTCTCACGACCTCGTGATCTGGAACGACCTCGACCGCCGGGGCTTCATCACCAAAGGCTTCGCGCTGGAAGTGCCAGACCTTCGGCACGGCAGCGAGCACGCGCTCGATGGCTTCTACACCTCGGTTCGGCAGTTTCTTCACACGCTCGACGAATCGACCCGCGCACAGATTCGTTGGTCGGTGGATTCCGACTACCGCGCCGACTTGCTCGCCTACAAGACCGTCACCGACGAACGGTGCGAGCCGGATTCGTGGGCGGCCATCACGCGCAATGAACGCTTCAACCGCTACTGGCACGCGATGCAGTCCGGTCAGCTCCGCCGGGAAAAACTCGTCCTTTTTCTCTCGAAGCGCATCGCGACGAGTCCACCCGCCGGAGCGAACGCCGCACTGCTCGATGAACACTACCGCCGCGTGCTTGCGCAGTATGAGGAAACCTTTGCCCAGCACGGGCGGGTCATCGCTTCGTTGTTCGAGCCGCACGGCTGCCGCGTCACCGCGTTGTCGTCCGCTGACCTGTTTCGGACCTACGCCGCGTTCTTCAACCCGTCCTACCTGCGCCGCGACGGCTACGATCCCATCGGCCAGTTTCTCGAGGAGGAAACGATCCACCAGAACTGCTGGCACCAGGGCGTGCAGGCGGGGCGCACGTTCGGGTTCTTCGCCGACGGCTTCTACCACAACCTCGTCATCCTCAAACGTCGGCCCCAGCGCACGCGGCGGGGCATTTTCTGGGCGCTCACGTCGCTCCCGTTTCTCGACTACGCGATCACGGTCAACCTCTACCCGCAGAACGTCCGCCGCGAGATCAACCGCGCCGAGCGTTCTCTGGAGCGGGTGCGCGGCGACTACGCCGCCGAGCGCAAGCATTCCCTCCTAACCTCGAAGGAGGTGAAGGAACAACGGATCAAGGACCTCGCGCAGGGCGACGTGGTACCGTTCCTCTACGACTACGTGGTCCACGTCTGGGATGCCACCGAGGACGGTCTCATTTCCAAGACGCGGCAAATCGAAACCGCCTTCAACCAAATGGAGGACGCCCAGTGCTGGACGTCGAACCTCTCGTCGGCCGCCACGACGAAGAACGTCTGGTATCAGACCTGGCCCGGCTGGCTCTGGGGCAAATACACCCACCACGCCGACAGCGGGCTCGATGACTGGCTCGCCGACCTGCTGCCGTTTTCCTCGACGTTCACCGGCCACCTCGACGGGGCCGAGGCCTTCTACGACGGCGCGAACCGCAACCTCATCGGCGTGCGCAACTTTGTCTCCGGCACGCCGCAGCTTGCCGTGCTCCTCGGCATGACCCGCGCCGGGAAGTCCGCGTTCATGTGCGACCTCCTCTCGCAGACCGATCCGTATTACGATTTCACGCTCATCGTCGAGGAGGGACTGTCCTATGGGATCTGGACGGAGGCGCTCGGCTCCCGGCCCATTGTGGTTCAACCCGATGGAGACCTTTGCCTCAACTACCTCGACACTCAAGGCGCGCCCCTCACGAACCTTCAGGTCACCACGGCCGCCGCGTTGGTCGCGAAGATGGCGGGACATCCCGCCGACGAGGACCGGCGCAATCTCCGCCTCGCCCAGATCACCCAATATATCGAGCAGCTCTACACCGACCGGTTCGACGAATGGGTCGCGGAGGATGCTGCACGCCGCGAAATGGTCGCCCGCCACGCGATGGCCGCGCTCGCCTACCGGGCCGCGCACCTGCCGGTTTCCTCCACCTTCGTCGAGGCGTGGGCGGAGTTCCGTCACCTTCCCAGCGAGGACGAACGCGAGGCGTTGATCCGCCTGCCTTCCGCCGAGGAGGTGTCCCGGTTTCTCGCTTCGCCCGAGGGCGAGCGCCAGGTCCGCAACGTGGCCTTCGCGTTCTTCGAGCCGGGAGACTATCCGACCCACGACATGCTCCAGCAGATGATGCTGGTTGCGCCGTTCGCGGAGCACCACCGCGACGAAATCAATCACCTCGCCACCTTGCTCGCGCCGTGGAACGAGCAACGCCTCGTCTGCGGGGCGTCCACGATGTCCTTCACCGGGCGGGTGGCGCACTTCGACCTTACCTACATCCCGGAGTCGAACCGCCAGCTCAAGGAACTCGCCGGCTTCCTCATCGCGAACTACGGCCGGCAGCACATCATCACGCTGCCGCGCGGCCGAAGGAAGCGCGTCATCTTCGAGGAGGTCGCCCGCACGCTCGACATCCCCGGCGGTGAACAGCTTGTCAGCGAGTTCTACGCGCAGCTTTCCAAGTTCTCCACCTGGATCATTTCCATCGTCCAGCAATACAGCCGGTTTCAGCGGTCGGGCATTCGCCCCATCGTCTTCGGCAACGCGAAGCAGTTCTTCCTCACCCGCATGAACGACCGGCGGGACATCGAGGATGTCGCCACCGACATCGACCTTTCCGAAACGACCAAGGAAGCGGTTTCGCGGTATCCGCTTCCCGAGCACCTGCCGGCGACGAACAAGTATGCCGCGCTGACCTACTACCACCTCGACGCGCAGCAGCCTCGTTGCGGGACCATTCACAACCGCGTCTCGCCGGAAATGCTCTTCTGCTCCTCTTCGACCGGAGAGGACTTCGACGCCCGAAGCCGCAAGCTCCGCCATCACCCCGACATCGTTCGCGGGATTCTGGCCGAGTCGTCTGCCGGTGCCTCCCCGAAAGCCTGACCCTATGAAAATCTCACTCTGCCGTTCTGCTTCCAGGAAAAGAAAACCCTCGGCTTGGCTCCTCGTCGCTGGGTTATGCGTCGCGCTTTTCCTCCCAGCGTGTGCGGGTCGCAAGGAGTTCCAGAAGGGCTACGAGCGCGGTGCCGCGGACACCGTGAAGCGCCAGTATTGGATCCTGCAAAATATGCAGAAGCGCGACGCCGACACCAACTCGCCCCGTCATCTCTCGCTCTACCGGGTGCCGGTCGAACCCGACCCTCGCGCCAACGTCCAGAAGGTCCCCTACGAGATCACCATCCCCATCTATCAATAACCCCGCCCACCCGATGAAAAAATCCCTCCTCATTACCGCCGCCGTGACGGCCGTATCCACCGCTCCCCATGCGCCCGCTCAACTCGTCGTTGCCGCTCCCGGCATGGAGGCGCGCCAGGACCAAAAGAACATCTTCGACACTCTGAAGTATGCCTGGGAGCAGAGCCAATGGGCCGAAAAACTCGCCACGCTCCACAGCACGTTGAGCACGGTGCAGGACCATCTGCGGACCGCCAACGAGGTCAAGCAGGCCATTGGCGATCCCGTCGCCGCCATCGGCCTGATCGATAGCGGACTCTTCTCCCAATATTTCGAGGAGTCCGGCATCGGCGACACCTTGGGCGAGCTCGTCGGCATCGCCCAGGAAGGCGCGGAACTCTCCGCGACCGTCAGCACGCTGTTCCAGCCCATCAATCTGGATGCTTGGAAAAACCTGTCATCCGACGCTCGGGGCACGTTCGAGGGCATCGCCTCATTCCGCGATTCCAACGACCCGCTCAAACGCTTCCGGGCGGTCGAGAACGGATTCTCCCGCTTCGAGACGTTGCTCGGTCGCGCCCAGAACAAACGCAAAACGCTCAACCTCCAGATCGCGAAGCTGAACAACCAGCTCAAGGGCGCAAAGGACGACGCCGAGGTGCAGAAGCTCGTCGGCTCCCTTGCGACCGCCCAGGCCGCGCTCGGCGACCTCGACGCCATGGTCGAAACCGCGCAGGGCCAGGTGGAGGCGCTCCACGTCCTCAACGAAAACCGCTCGGCGGCCGAGGAGGTCGCCGCCGAGGAAATCAGCCGCGCGCAAAACCGCGAACTCGCGGCTCTTGCCGCTCAAGCCGAGGCGGAAATCGAGCTGCCGGATTTCAACGAACCCAATCCCGACCTCCCGCCCGGGTTCTAGCTAATGGCCAAAGGTCTTTTCGAGCTGCGCCTCGGCCTCCGCCGCCTGCCGCGCCGACGCGCGATTGCGCTCCTCCGACTCCCGAATCGCTGCTTTCTCCCGCTCCCGGGCCAGTTCGATGGCCGCCTCCCGCCGCTCGCGATCCTCACGCTCCCGAACCTGCCCCCAAAAAATCGCTGACGCCACGACAAGAATTCCGACCAGCAAGCCGACGATCACCACTTTCATGCCATGCAAAGCCTAAACAACCTCTACGAGGCCGCAATGGAGATTCGCCTTCTCCTCATGCCGTTCGCCTTCGTGCTCTCCGTCATCGGCATTGGTGAAATGGGCTGGCGCGCTGGTTCCGATCCTCGCGCCATCCTAGGCGCGATCCTGAAGGTCACCCTCGTCGTCGGTCTGCTCGCCGTCTATCCGACCATGATGGAAGGCGGCCAGAAAGCCTTCGTCGAACTTCGCACCAAGTTTACCGACTCGCGGGATGCCAAGTTCAACCAGCTCCTCCGCTCGCGCATCGAGAATCAGCCCTCCGACTCGTGGACCGACCTCGGAAAAATCGTGCCCGCCGCCATCGGCTATTTCTTCCAGGGCATCGGTCGCTTCGCCCTCATCATCCTGCGGTTCTTTCAGGACTTCGCCATCGCGGGATTGATCGCCGTCTCGCCGCTCTTGATTGGATTCCTGTTCTTTTCCTTCACCCAATCCTTCGGGGTCCAGTTCGGCGTCACCTCGCTCACGGTGCTCCTCTGGCACGTCGCCATTTGCCTCGTGGACATCGTGATCGTCGCCATCAGCGACACCCTCTTTATGCCTATCACCGCTGGAGGTCTCACCCAGACCGGTCAGAACCTCATCACCGTCCAAAACTGGCTCCTCTTCCCATTCATCATGGCCTTCGCCTGCTTCGTAACGGTGATCTTCTACTTCTCCGTTCCGTTTGTGGCAGGCGCGATCATGAAGGGTGCCAGCGGCACCACCGCATCGTTGCAGGCTGGTATTCAGGGCAGCATGCAGGCGGCAGGACTCGCTCTCGGCACCGGGCTTACCGCAGCCGGAGCCGCCGCCACCTTCGGCGGTTCCACCGCGGTGCAGGCCGCCATGACGGGCGCCCAAGCCGCGGCGGGAACGGCCAATGCCTCCGGTCGTCTCGCCGGCGAAGCCGCGGGCAGCGTGGCGGCGGGCGCGGGAGGCTCCGACGTTCCACCGCCGCCGCCCATCCCGTCCGCCGGCGATTCCGTGACCAGCTCCGATCACCCCGCGATGGTCGCGCACCAGACCGCACCAAACGCCTTCGCCGTTGTGGATCACGACCGCGGCACGGTCTCTCACCATCGCGGCAGCCTCTCCACCCCGCACGCCGCCCAGGCGGCCTTCAACTCGCACTACGCCAAGGCCCAACCGCTGCCGCCGGACTCCCCGCTCGCCCGCCGCCATTCCTGATCCCAACCATGAAACTCTCCGCCGTCGCCGCCATCACAAACAACCTCATCGCCGCCCGCTTCTGGATGGCGCTGGCCCTCTTCGCCACCGCTGCCGCGGTCGCCGCTCCATATCTGACGATCCAGGCGATGAAGCAGCGCGAAAAGGTCGTCATCCTCGACCCGGGTGGAACGCTGATCTACGCCCCACTGCTCGGCTTCGAGGAAGCCGGCAACCTTCACGCCTACCACGTCCGCCTCGCGTGCCTGGCGCTCCTCCAACGCAACCCCGTCGGCCCCGACCTGCCCGACCTCCTCAAACGCCTCTACCTCGAAGACCCCGCCCGCAAAA
Organism: uncultured Chthoniobacterales bacterium; assembly: GCA_964516295.1. Taxonomy (GTDB): domain Bacteria; phylum Verrucomicrobiota; class Verrucomicrobiia; order Chthoniobacterales; family Terrimicrobiaceae; genus CAZEYT01. The sequence continues at coordinate 8,696 of CAZEYT010000048.1, forward strand.
AGGCCGCCGCCCTCTACCGGACGCAGAATCCCGAGTTCAAGGAGAAGCAAATCCATCAGAAAGTCGAGGTCACCAAAATCGACATCCTTGACACCCGCAAAATCAGCGACGGCGCCGGGCAGTCCTACGAAGCCGTCAGCGTCAAAGCCGCTGGCAATCTCATCCGCACCGGCACGGTCAAAGGCCTCGAATTCCGCGAACCCGCCCGCTTCACCATCGAATTCCTCTTCATTAGGAACCCCGATCTTCTCGGGAATGGGCGCCTCCCGCTCGTTGTGCAGGATTTCACTTATTCGGAAAAGTCGCTGTAGAGCGTTGAGTGATTTGGAACGGGCATGGCAGCCATCGGCTGAAAATCCTTCAACTCGCTGCACTCAGTTTTTGCCACCTGAACCGGTCACTTCAAAGATTCTAGAATAGTTTTGGGTGATGGAATCCTCCACATTTTCTCGATTGCAGCGCCATTGGGTTGCAAGCCATTCAAGCACGTCTGCGACACTGGACGGTTTATCAGGTATTTTTCCTCTGCACACAAAGGGACCATCTGTTTCCGTTAGTATGGCATTTCGAGGCACTAGGCGAATAAGTTCCGCCCATTTAGTGGTTCGAATCATCGCAGTGTTCACCGAGATCAGGTGCCCGGCATCAAAAACTTTCGTCAATTGAGCTTTGCTGCCGGAGAACCAATGGAAAACGGCATTTCGAACGCCTGCTTCCTTGAGGTGGGAAAGCACCTCATCCTCCGCTCCTCGAGAGTGAAGGGTGATGAAGCGGGGCCTGTCGGCAATACTCGGTAAAATGGCGGCGAGCGACTGTTCCTGAACTGTTCGGCCCGAACGACCTCCGTAGGAAAAATCTAGGCCTATCTCGCCGATGAGATACGCGTCCTTGGCCATCGCAACGAATTTGGCGACCTCTTTGGAATGATCTTTCCAAGCAAGCGGATGAAGACCCAACGCAGGTCGCACATACTTGAAACCCTTTAAATGTTGCTGTGCCAAGGCGAAGTGACTGGGCAAATACGTGACGGCCACGACATCGGTTAATTCGCGTTCGGCCTCCGTAGCGACAGCGAGCGGATTCGGGTAAAGGTCGATGTGACAGTGGGTATCAATCATTCCTGATTCCGCCCAACTGGCGAGCAGCAACGCTGCCCTTTTCACGTATCCAGACCGTAACTTCGTCGAGCATTCGCCTGACTACCGCCGCATAATTATCTAGTTCATCAATGGGTAAATGTCCGTTTGCCATCAACTTGTGCCCGATTAACTTTATTGTGGGGTCGCTTTTTATGAGACCCAAAAGCGCGTGGAAATCTGCGTATTTTTCGGGAGGGGCTGCGAATACGTCATTTCCATACGCCTCGTCATCAGCACCAACAGCGTGCATACTCGCACGTCGGAATAGGCAAGGAATGCAAGTTCCGCAGCCTTTTGCTTCCCGGTTCGCCCAGTGCGTCTTTCGTCCAGCCTTGCCGCATGAGTTTGTTTTGGCGCTCGCAGCGCGGAGCAAATCGGGGAAACGACATTCCTGCACCATCTCGCCTTTAGTTTTGAGGGCGTAGGGATTCAAAATCGAATTCTGCAAACCTGCCAGCTCCACCGCATCTTGGAGTAGCTCCAAGAAATATGGATGCACGGTCCGTGTGCTACACGCTCCGCGTCTGCTCGAATTCAACGGCATGTTGAGCGCGATAGGACCGTTTTCGGGGATAGCTAGAGGGACGGCGGGGCCAATCATATTGGCCGCATACAAACCCAGTCCGATAAAAACGAGCGACCGGCTGCGGAAGCTTTTTTCGAACACAAACTTCCCCAACGCCTCCTCTTCTTCGGCCAGTGCTCTGACACCCGTCCTTACCTGCAAATGCGAAATTCGTCCGGGAAATCGGCTCTCAAGGAGTATTCGGAGATTGTCCTGGTCTGTGCCGGGACCTGAGACGTGCCCATCGTAGTGACTGACGAACTGCAATCGTTGCCGGTCATTCGCCGCAAGCGCATCAAGCGCGCCGATAAATGAATCCAACCCTCCCGAGAGCAGCGTGACGGTCGGCGACGCAGGATAACCTTTGGCACGTCTACGCCTATTAGGTCTAACCGCTTGGAAACCTCGCGCAGCTTGGACGAAATTGAAGGACCACCTGTCGCCAGTAAGAAAGGAAACGGCATCTTCGAGTGCACTGCTCGCATCACTCCACTCATCTGGTTCTTGAAGCGGGATTGTCAGTTCGAATGTTCGAGTCCACCTATCAGGAGTCGCGCTCCGAGAAAGTATTTTGTCTGCGGCATAGACCACCGTCGAAATGAACAAAAAGTCCAGAGCGCGGATATTCACTTGCCGCGACCTATCAACGATTTCGCTGAAATTGATATCGAGAAGAAAGCTTCGCTGAAGACCCGGCACCCTGAGAAGTGTCGTGGTAAACTCGTGGGCCGAGGCGCCGGGTTGTTGTTCTACGATAATTTCCATATTCGGCCTTACTCGGTAATGAACACCGAAATGGTATTCTCTAGAATGGCATCAATGATTGTTGCTCCCTCGGTGCCTCCCCACTCGACTTGGGTTAAATCTTTACGGCCCGCCCGCTCCGATTCCAAGCGACCCGCAACATATTCGCGGGCCTGATTTAGCACCTTGTCTGCTGCTTCGAAGCCGTGTTTGACCGCTTCGTGCTCGCTGAAAAAAGTTTTAAACCTCTCCATGATGTAACATTCGAAAAGGCGTTCGATGACATCCTGAAGATCATAGGCTGATTCAACGAACGCTTGCTCAGTCTCTTCAAATGTTTCGGCCTCGTCACAAATTTCCTCCATCACGACGGCCAACGCATCACGTAGCTCCGTATCGATGAGGAGATTGGTTTCGGCAGCAAGGACATCGACAATTGCGAGGGCAATTTTGTCGGCAGGGAGCCCGTCGACCGAGATGCCCGCATTCGCCAACGCATCTCGAAGTCCGACCCGCGGAACGTCGCTGATGAATGACGCCAACCGACCGGCCACCGGACGAACCGATGAACTTCCAGAGGTTCGCGCCGCCCGGGCACGTCCTCTACCTCTGGCTCTCCCCGTTGAAGCAGTCGCGGTGCCTCCTCCCGCACCGCTACCTGATCCACTTCCGCGAATAGCAGACGTCCTGCTACTCCATTCGGCCCTAGATGGGAGAGCAGGAAGATTTGTCAGAAGTTCTCCAAGTTTGTCGGCTGCGCCGGACGGCGGCAATGTTCCAAAATTAGTCGGCAACTCGCCAAAACCTGCCTCGCTGTCGTCTCGAAGCTGCTGCACAAAATCACTAATAATCTCGTGGGCGCGCTTAGGTTCCAAAACCTCCGGCTTCAGTGCGTTTGTGACATCGGTCATTATGCCGGACCACTGAGGTGTCGGTGTATACGCTGCGGAAGTTCCCATGACTTATTTCCTCTCGATTTTGGCAGCCTTCCCGGCTCGGCCACCTTGCTTACTCAAATATTGTAACAGATCGTCCGCGAGAGTTTTGAGCGGAGGATTGTTCTTGGACAACACACTGAGTTGGGGAAGGAGCGCAGGAGGTAATTTCTCCGATGGAAGCTGCTTAATCATGTCGACGGTTCTCTGCATAGTTTCATTGCGGGACTCCGCAAGCCTGAACACGGCCTTATAGCCATCGCCCGACTCTGGATCTCGCTGAATATGTTTCGATAGCAGTCCAAATAGACTGTCGATTTCGTCATCTCGGAGATCCTTCATGGTCGCAGGCGCAACTTTCCGACCCATTTCCGTGAGCATGCCATCATAGGCGGCTCGCACAACAGGAGGAACAAGGGTCAGTCCAAGGAGCGATGAAGCGAGCCGGTCGCGAACCAGCCAGAAGTAATCTGACAAATCCACTCCGGTAAGCTTTGGCTCCATCGCGATCCACCGCTTCAGGCTTTCCCTCTCCCACCCTTTCGGGATTTCGCCTCCGGCTTCCATGGCCACGATTTCTTTCGGTGTTTCATTTTGCGCTTGATGCCAGCCCGCCAATTCCTTGAAGCGCTCATCCGCCGAATATTCCAAAAGCATCAGCTTCAAAAGAACGGCGTCCTGAAGCGAATCCATTCGGGCAACTTTCGACAGTTTGCGCCGCAATGTGAACGCGTTCAGAAACCGTTTAACCTGCCGGGGATTGCCTTTCAGATTTTCGGTGAACATAGGAGCGGCACCCGCGGTAAAAGATAGCGACTCTTTTAGCTCTTTCGGCAAGGCTTCTCCCTTTAGAACTGCACCAATGTCTGCGAGACCAAACGTGCTAAATCGGTTACTCAAACGCTGTTTCTCACAGGCAGCCACGCACAATCTGAAGTTCTCCGGCGACAGGTCTCGCTGTGCAAACAGCAGAGTCATGTAGGTCTCAATTTCCGCGGGAGAAAGCCGGGGTAAATGATACGGAATTTGTATCAGCTTCTCCACGTAGTCTCGAACGAGCTGGGCGCTCGCTTCGGTTTGTGAAGTGAGTTCGGCTGCCGCTCTCGCGGCATCGAGCGAGTCGCGGTAGCGAACAGCAATCGCATGCCGAACAATCCGAGGGTCGGCACCGATGACAAAGGCAGTGTTTCCGACATTTAAGAATAGCTTGATGGCTTCGAGATTCTCGACAATTCGGTCAGGGGAGCAGCGGTCCAAGTCGTCGATGAGGACGACCAACGCTTTGAAGTTTGTCTTTTTGAGCAGGTCGCCGAATGCCTCGCGGAAATCTCGAACCTCGGTGATTTCACTATCGGGGTCAGGCCAAGACGGCTTAAGCAAGCTCTCCATATGTTCGCTCGTCACTGCCTCAGCCGCACTTGGGGCGCCTTGCGAGGAAAAGAGACCTTTCAGCGCTCCCATGAAACCGGGAATGGCAGTGGCACCTCCTGTTGCATATGCCAAGACGGCGGGTAACGCGACGTTATCCCAGCCCATCTTCATGACACGCATCCAATTGACCCGGCCAATTAACTTTGCCGCTTGGTCTTTGAGTGCATCAGGAAAACGCTTGTGGCCTGTGCAAGCTGTTTTAGAATGGAAGAGATGAGAGCGCTTTTTGCGTCGTCATAGCCCTCGAAAAGCCAGGCGTCGAAATAGAGAACAGCGATATCGTCGTTCTCTCCCAGCTTGGCCTCTAGCATCTTCATGATACTGGTTTTTCCATTACCCCAGTCCCCAAAGACCCCCATCGTGACCGGCAATAGCTTCGCGTCGGATACGACCTCGGCTATCAACTCCGCATGAACCCTGAACCCAATTAGGTCATCAATCGTCTCGTTATCAGTCCACACGCCGCGACACTACCCATTACCCCGCAAATGTCAGCCCGATTATGTGCGGAGCATTCCCTGCCAATCTTGACGCTGAAGCCATTGCTTCAATTCCGGCCACCAAATTTCATCAACGTCGATATCCGTTGGAAGCGCGAATGAACGGTCTTCACGGAGCCTCCTATCGCTCGGAATCCTGGCGACCGGTCCCCAAAATGGGCTGACGCGAACCTCACTGGGGACCATCGGGTTCACCCGGCTAAAGTTGCTCCCGACTGGGAGCAGAGCCGAATGATTTCTGTGCCACGTTGGGCGCATGAAATTTCTCGCGCCATTGGCGTTTCTGCTGTTTCCGCTGGCGCTCCACGCCGGAGCGATCATTCAACGCCCTCTCGATGAATTCGTCATCGCCGAGGTGCCGACGGCCTTAAAGTCGGGCACGACGACGATCATGTTCCCGGGAGAGGTCTCGGGCCTTTTCGCGAAGTCGGTCGCGGTGCAGGAGCAGGCGAATGCGGGATTCCTGATTTCGTTTACCCCGGGGAACTTCTATTTCACGATTCGGGCGCTGCGACCGGACGCGGAGGACCATCTCACGGTCATGTTCGAGCGGAAGGCGTATGTCCTTCATCTCACCGCCTCCGAGAAGCCACTCTACGCCCTCACGTTCTTTCGGGAAGGCCGGGTAGGGAAGGAAGGCGGGCGCGGGGCGGTTGCGCCGGAGCGACTGCTCTCGCTGCTGGATAAGGCGAAGGCGTATCCGCTGCTGGCCAAGGAACGCTCGGACGCGCTGGCGGGAGTGCTTCACGCCGCGCCCGACGCGACCAGCTACTACGACGATTTTACCGTCCGCATCCGCGACGTATGGAGGTTCGAGCAGGAAGACACGCTGGTTTTTCGGCTGGAGTTCGAGAACGCGTCCGACGCGGCCATCTTTTACAACCCCCAGGACCTCGCCGTGCGGCTGGAGGATCGGATTTACACGCAATCCATCGCCGATGCGGCGGGCGTGATGCCGCCCAAGTCGGTCACGCCCGCGTTCTTCGCGATCACCGGTGACGGCCAGGGCGGTCGGAACCATCTCGCCCCCGCCAACCCGTGGAACGTCCTCGTAATCCGCGCTAACTCCCAAGCCTTCGTCCCCGCCACCAAATGAACCTCCGAAAAATCCTCACCGAAGTTTTCCAGAAACCCGCCGGACGGCTCGGGCTGTTCCTGCTCGTCGGCGCTCTCCTTCTCGCCTTCGTATTTGCCCGTTCTGGCCGGAAGACCACCGCTCCGGTCAATGTCGCCGTGCCCGCCCAGGCCACGAAGGCGACCGGCTACTCGTTCCACGAAGACATTCCCGAGACTCCGCCCGCGCGGTCCGTCGCCCAAGCGGCTCCAACGCCTTCCGCTCCGGCTCGCCCCGGTTCGACCCCAAAAGCCCCGCCGCCCATTCCGCAGGCCATCTTCGTGACGCGGGAGCCGTCACGCAGCGAGTTTTATCTTCCCTATGGTCGCCTGCTTCGGTGCGAGCTCGTCAACACCGTCGAGTCCACAAACATCGACACTCCGATCATCGGGCTGGTCACCGAGGATGTCTGGCACGATGGCCGTCTCGTCATCCCGGCGGGAACGGAGGTGCACGGCACCGCGCAAAAGTCCGCCGCCCGCGAGCGCATTGGTTCCGAGCGCCGGTGGATGCTGGTCTTCATGGACGGTCGCGAACTTCCGCTCGCCGGGACCGTGCTCGACTACGCGCCGGATCGCGACAACCCCGAGGCTTGGGCCGAGAGCGATGGGTCCGCCGGCCTGCGCGGCTATCTTGTCGCCTCCGACAAGTATGCCGAGGCGAAGGCGATGCTCGCCGCGATGATCTCCGCTGGAGCGGGCGCGTTTCCCGAGACGACGAACCTCATTTCGCCGCTCACGGGAGGAGTCACGCAGATTCAGAACGGCGGTTTCACCGACGCAATCTCCGCCGGGATTCAGGCCGGGGGACAAATCTACTCGCAGCGGCTCCTTGAGCGGCTCGACCAAGACCCTTCCTTCGTCCGCGTTCCGGCCGGGACGCTCTTTTACCTCTACGTCACCCAAACCGTGGACCTCGCCCAAGCCACGGCCGGGCTGCCGCACCCATCCACCCCCTCCGCCAAATGAAGATCCCCGTCGCCCTGATTCTCGTCTCCCTGTGCTCCGCGTGCGCTCCGCGCGAGGAGGCAAAGCCGAAACGCTCCGCTCCCGTGGCGAAATCGAGTTCCGCCCGGGCCAAGCCATCCGGCGTGCGAACCTCCGAGACCGTCAAAGCCTACCCGGTGGGACGCTACCGCGACCCCAGCAATCCGGACGTGATGCACGAGCGGCACACTGTGTATCGCCGGGAGGAGACCGCGGACTGGAACCTCGTGCCGGATGCCCCCTACGCGCTGCCGCTCGGTCCGGTCACGGCGCGTTCGACTCCCTCGGCGTCCTACTACGTCACCGCCGACCGCGAGCAGATGAACGCCCAGCAACGGGCCTATGCCGCCGCGTTGCTCGAACAAAACCGCGCCCTCAAAAAACGCCTCGAAGCCTCCGACCAGGACATTGAGCGCGTGCAGGCCCTCGAGCGGGAAATCGAGCAACTCAAACGTCAGCTCGATGCCGCGAACGAGCCGACGCCCTCGGTTCCCGCGTCGCCCCCATCCGAGCCCTCCGCTGCGGAGGCGTGGGATGACTTCTCGCGGGTCGATCCGCCGCTCCCCGCCTGGGAACCCGCCGCAGCAGTCGCGTCGCCCCGCCGCTCTCGTTCGCTCACTTCACTCCACAACCAAACACCATGAACCCCACCAAACCCGCCAATGTCACCGTTACCCTCGACGAAGAAACCTTCGCGACCTTCAAGGAAGCGTCCGAAATCGTCGAACAAGCTGGCATCCGCGTGCCCACGAGCCAGCTCGTGCAGGTCATGCTGAACGCCGAAATGCAGCGCCTCAGCGCCCGCAAGGTCGCCCAGCGCTTCCTCAAATCCATCATCCAGCAGATCGGCGGGCTGCGGGCCAGCGCCCTCGACGACGAGGACGACGCGCCGTCGGCGTCTCTGCGTCCCGCGCCAGCCAAGGTCGCCTGAATCCCCCCTTCATCGAGAACCCGTCCAACCCGCCCGGCTACGGGACCGCAAGGTCGAAACGCCGCGCGCCACAACCGCAAAAAGAAATGGCAATCGCATCCCCAAAAAAGAAAACCGAGCTGGCAAGCCAGTTCAAAATCAACCCCGAGATCAACGCCCGCCTCGACGCCTTCATGAAGGCGGAACCGGGCCTGGTCGACTACGTGAAGGAACTTCCCCGTGACCAACTCGAGCGAAAGTTCCTCCTGCGCAAGATGCAGGATCAGGAGCAGAAGCAAAGCTACACGGCAAAGGTGAAAGCCTGGCTGGACAAGCCGGAGCAGGCCGACCTCGTGAAGAGCATCCGCGCCACGATCAGCCCGAACATGAAGCCCGAGCGGCAGGAGCAAGCCATCGTCACCCAGGCGAAAAACTTCATCCGCAACCAGGGAATCAAACTCGGCTGACCCACACTGCGCGCCGGTCGTGCCGACCGGCGCGCATCCCTATTTCCGAAAAAATCATGCGCGCCCGACTTCACAAATGGCGGTTCAGCCAGAGCCCATCAGCCTTTCTTGCGTCCGGCCACCGAGCCCCGGCAAATTCTCCCGTTGCGGCGACGGCAGGTCCGAGTCCCGAGGACGACACGAAATTCATCAGCGCGAAGGACGCGGCGGAGTGGCTCGGCATTCCGCTCCGGTCGCTTCACCAATACGTGCAGCGCGGACTGCTTCCCTGCTACAAGATCGGGCGGCACCGGTTGTTCCGGAAACCCGAGTTGGTCCGCGCAATGGAAGGAACCATCCTGGCCGACCGCCGGAGCATTCTCCGCTGAATCTCGCAGCGGCATCCGCCTGACACAAAAATGGCCTGTTTTTTTGTCAAAACGAACTGCGGAGAAGACGGGTGGTCCGGTGTGATCTCCGACCCTCAGACCCGCTTTTCTGGACGAGAGGTCGCGGGAAAGATGCTCTTCCACTTGGCCAGCTTTTTTGCGCTCACGAGTTCGAGGTAGTTGTCCCGCAGCTTCCGCTCGGAGGTGTTCATTTCCCATGCGACCTGAGGAAGGGATTTGACCTCCTCGATTCGATAGCTCGCATAGCTATGTCGGAATCCGTTGTTAATCTTTTTCACCGCAATGCCGGCCGCATCCCAGGCCTTCCCGAACTCCTGAGCGAGCGTCGAATCGTGGCTGTAGTGCGGGCAGACCCAGCCCGATTCCTGCGCGTAGGGCGCGAGGTAGGCGAGCAGGTTGTCGGAAATGGGCACGACACGGCGCTTCCCGGTCTTCGACTTGGAGCTTTCGACGGTGATGTGCCGCTCCTCGAGGTCGATGTCCTTCCAGTCGAGGCGATGGATTTCCGCCCCACGACAACCGGCGAATGCGCCGATGGCGGCGAACGGAATCCACTTGTCGGGCAAAGCGTCGAGGATCGCCTGCATCTCCTCCGGCTGATAGATCGCGACGTTGGCGTCGCGGTCGGGCGCCTCGCGGAGGTGATCCGCCTCGGTCTCGACGTTGCGCGGCAGGTAGCCGAGCCGCTGGGCGAACGAGAAGAGGTTACACAGCACGCCGCGATAGTTGTTCCGGTTGCGACCCGTTGCCTTGCGGCCCGGACCGGCGAGCGTCTTCATGCCCTGCCTAGTCCGCACGCGCCGCTGAATCGAGTTCAGGTGGTTTTCGAGATCGATGGTCCGAATCTCGGAAATGGGCACGGTCTTGAACCGCTCCGCCGCGAGGCCAAGCCGGGCCGAACAGTCCTGCCAATGCCGGTATGAGCGCGCCGGTGGCTTCAACTCGTTCAGAAACTCCGTGACGACCTCGCCGAACGGTTTCGCGGGAATCCGCTGGCGCTGCCTTTCGGCGACGAGCAGTCGTGCCGCCTCTTCGATGGTTCCAATCCCGCCGAGAATCTCGTTGGCGGCGGCGATCTGGCGGGCTGCCTCGGTAAGGGGAATATCGTGCGGGCGGAGGAGGTCCACCGCGGTGTTGACGGCAGCCGCTTCTTTGGGTGTAAGCGTCCCAACGTGCGCTGTTCCGCTGGCCAATTCCTGAATCAGCTCTTTCGCCCGCCGCCGCCCGTCATCGACGCTTTTGCATTTGACGAGTTTGCGGTGGCCCTCGGCGTAGTATGCGAGGAGCACCTTGCCATTGCCGGCATCGTAAAGAGGGATTCGGATATTCTTGGCCTCGACGATATCCAACGGGCCGCGTTTGACGGAGTTTTTCGAGGGTGCTTTCGTCCTCACCCCTAAAGTGTTACCTTTTTGTTACCTTTGGTCAAATTTAATCCATCTCCTCTGTAAAATGACTGGTTTCGAATCCCGTTAGGGTCGCCATCAGCCTCAACGACTTACGTCGAAGAGGTTGACGGGGATGACAACTCAAGCGTCATCCAAGTCATCCAAGAAGGCGAAATCGACCGGCAAAATCCACCTCATCCGTTCAGGTTCGGTCATCCTGAAAATCTACGAATGCCGCAAAAAGGGCCGCGATTATTTCACGGTCGCCTGGCACGTCGGACCCAAACGATACCGGCAAAACTTCAAGACCCTCGACGAGGCGAAGGCGTTCGCCAAGCCCGAGGCCGAGAAGCTCGCCGCCGGACAAGTCCACGCCCCGACCGTCACGGTCGCCCAAGCGCAGGACATGAAGGAGGCGATTCGACGGCTTGGGCCGGTTCAGACGCCGATCCACGTCGTGGCCGGCGAATACGCCGCCGTGGTGAAGCAACTCGGTGACACCGGGACACTCCGGCAAGCCGTCGAGTTCTTCCTCCACAACTCGATCCGGCCCGACATGCAGCGGACGGTTCCGCAGGTGTTCGACGAGTTCCTGGCTTCCAAACGGGCCAACGGTTGCAGCCGGGTTTACGTCGAGGACTGCCTCTGGCGAATCCGGCGGTTCGCCCGTGACTTCCAAATGCCGATCTCGCATGTCTGCACCCGCGACATCGAGGAATGGCTCTGCAAGCTCACAACGAGCCTCGCCACCCGGAACAACTTCCGGCGGCACATCATCACGCTGTTTAACTTCGCCCGCCGCCGGGGCTACATCCCCCGCGACCGGGAAACAGAGGCGAAGTGGCTGGAGAAGCCGAAGCTGAAATCCAAGCCGATCCAGATCTTCACCCCGCAGGAGCTGAGCGAGTTTCTGTCGGTGGCCGAAGGGCAGCCCAAGCTCGCCATCGCCATCGGGGCGTTCACCGGCATCCGATCCGCAGAACTGCTCCGGCTCCGCTGGGAGAACTTCAACTGGGAGGAAGGCGTCATCGACCTCGGCTGCGATCAGACCAAGACCGCCTCCCGGCGGCTGGTGCCGATTCTGGAGCCGCTCCGGGCATGGATCGCCCCTTTCGTGAAACGGGGGGGATCGGTCCTCGGCTATAGTTTGGCGGTTTGCCTGGCGGAAGCCTTCGCAACCACCGCCAAGAAAGCTGACAAGGCGCGGAAGGAACGCGATCCTGACGCCGCGGATCTCAAATGGAAGGCAAACGGCCTGCGCCACTCCTACGCCAGCTACCGGCTGGCGATGATCGAAGACGTGGCCAAGGTCAGCCTCGAAATGGGCAACTCGCCGCAGAAGGTGTTCAGCAACTACCGGAAGGTCGTGACCAAGTCTCAGGCGGCCGCATGGTTCGCCGTCATGCCGGTCGTGCCGGAGAACGTGGTGCCCATGAGCGCGGTGGCGTGATTCGTGATGGCCGGGGGCGGTCTTGACACGCCGTCCCCGGCATGAGCACGCAAACTGCCGCAATTCCCGCCGATGACCGCCTCCTGACTGAAAAGGAGGCTGCCGAATACCTCCGGATCAAGGTCCGCCAGCTCTACAACTGGCGGGTGTCCGGCCTGATCCCCTACATCAGGATTGGAAAAGCCCTGCGCTACCGGAAAGCCGCCATCGACCAAGCGTTGGACCGGTTCACCTTGGGGCCGGTGTGAGAGGGGCAGTGGAAACCGGCAAGGGGCGGCAAATTGTCATTACGTAATGACAATTTCTCGAATCGACTACGTCTGCCCGATCCAGCGCCGGCATCGTTCCGCAGGAGGCAATTGAACGCAGCATTGTTTGAACTTCCTACCGCTCCCGCAAGGACAGGTTTATAAATGAGTTCAAGACGGCTTCAGGAGATAACTCCCGCACGCCTCGA
>CAZEYT010000049.1:0-20973 GCA_964516295.1 uncultured Chthoniobacterales bacterium
GAGCTCCAGATTGTGGTTCTGGCTGTTGCGGGTTCGAGTCCCGTCGGTCACCCCAGTGTTCCCCGCGGCAATAACGGCTGGAATCCCTTCCGTTCCATGGGCCACCAGTGTCGCGGCAAGTTGCTTCTCGGAGCGGCGGAGGAGGACCGAGGCCAGACGCTCGAGAACGGCATCCGTGGACAGGCGCGCCCGCATCCGAGCCCGGTCCGACTCGTCGGCGAAAAGAGCGGGTGGGCGGCAAGAAGAGCATTCGCTTTCCGGGAGAGATTCGATGGGCGAGCTCCGGGGGAGAGTCATGGGAGAAACAAATTTCGAAAAAACCACACGGTCCGGGAACGACTGCAGGATCGGTTGCCGGTGGCATCGATTTGCAAGGGTTTGAGCCGCTTGGCGCACATAGCCAAGGTCGTTCTCAGCGGCTCACGACCTGGACCGAGACGTTCATTTGTTCGAATGCACCGGGCGTTCCCATCCAAGTGCCGGCGAGGGGGCTGGCTTTGTGGGCGTCGCGGGCAACGGCGACCGAGACGTGCTCGAGGCCGGCCGGTTTGTTGTTCGTGGGGTCGTAACCGCGCCAGCCGGTTCCCGGGATGTAAACCTCCGCCCAGGCATGCGTGGCCCCGTGCTGGCCGGCTCCCATAAGGATATAGCCGGTGACGAAGCGGGCCGCAAATCCGAGGGCGCGGGCGGCTTCGACAAAATAGACGGTGAAATCCCGGCACGATCCCGACCCGAGGGCGAGCGTTTGCGACGGCGGTTGAACGCCGGGTTCCTCGCGTTGGACGTATTGGAACGATTCGAAGATCGCGGTGTTGAGCTTTGCGAGGAGTTCGAGCGTATTGACCAAGTCTCCGGGCCGGTAGATCTTTTCGCGCACCCACTCCAAAAGCCCGTCGTCGTCTGCCGGGTAAGCGGGAAGACAATAAGGAATGATCTCCATTTTTTCATCCGGGCAATAATGAAAGGGAAACAATTGCGCGGAGGGATCCACGAGGCACTGGATCGGCTCGTCATCGTAGAGTTCGACGGTAACGTCACTGAGAATCCGGAGTTTCTCGGCGGGCTTGGGGAACGTGAGAATGGCGATGGAATTCCCATAGATGTCGCGCACCCATTGCAGTTGGAAGTCCGGGTCGACCTTGAGTGACGCTCCGAGAATGTGAAGATCATGGCCCTCGCGAGGCCGCATCATGGCCACGTGGGTTCCGAAGCGGACAGGTTCTTTGTAGAGATACTCCGTAAGATGAATGATCTGAAGGGTCTTCATGGCGGATGGCTTAGCCAAGCCAGTTCAGGAACTGCTGGATGACGATCGCGTTGCTGATGTCGACGAAAAATCCGGAGACCAGTGGGACGATGATGAACGCTTTGTGAGCCGCGCCGTATTTTTGTGCGACGGCAGTCATGTTGGCCATCGCGGTCGGCGTGGCGCCGAGCGAGATCCCGCCGAAGCCGGAGCTGACCACCGCGGCTTCATAATCCGAGCCCATGACCCGGAAGATGACGAAGTAGGCGAACAGGAAAGCGAGGACAAACTGCGCGGCAAGCATGGCGAGGATGGGGCCCGCGAGGCTGGCGATCGTCCAGAGTTGCAAACTCATGAGCGACATGGCCAGAAAGACGCCAAGGGCGATATCCGAAACGAGAGCGAGCGAGCGCGAGCCGGCCGGCCATTCTATTTTGAAAAATCTCGGCAGCGTATTGGTCAGCACGATCGCTCCGAACAGCGAGCAGACGAAAAGTGGGAGGTTCACTCCGGCCAAAGCGAGGAGATCCTGAATGCCATTGCCGAGGACCAGACTCATATTCAGCCAGAAAAGGGTGCGCAACAGGCTGAAGTGGTCGATGTTTTCGGAACGCGTCTCATGGGTCACCCCGATATCCGGCTGCCGGATGCTGCGGGGTTCGAGATTGTTTTTGGTGATGAGAAGACGGGCGATGGGACCTCCCATGAGCGAGGCGAGAACCAACCCGCAGGTCGCGCAGGCAATCCCGATCTCGCTGGCGTTGGAAATCCCGTGCTCGGCCGCAAAAACCGGAGCCCAGGCGATCGTGGTTCCGTGGCCGCCGAGAAGCGATACCGAACCGCCAAGCAGCCCGACGACACGGTCGAGTCCCATCAACGCCGCCACCCCCACGCCCGTAAGATTTTGCAGAATCATGAACCCGATCGTCACGGCGACCAGAATCGCGAGCGGCTTTCCGCCCGCGCGCAGTGTGGCGAGGTCGGAGTTGAGGCCGATGGCGGCGAAGAAATAGAGCAGAAGAAAATCACGGGTCGCGAGATTGAACCCGATCTCGATCCCGGTCGTCCCATGAAGTATAGCCGTGACGGCACAGATGAGAAGTCCGCTTGTGACGGGCTCAGGGATGTTGAACTCGCGCAGGAGGGCGATGCGTTTGGTTAGCCATTTTCCGAGAGCGAGGACGAGAATTGCGAGATTGAGGGTGGTGAAACTGTCGAAGGTCATGAGGTCGGTTGGATTTCCACGGTCGCCTCGGCAAGGGCGCGGGAGAGTTTGCGGTTCTCGCGGATCGGAAGGTGGGCGTAGAGCAAAAGGTCGGCCGGATGCCAGAGCGCCACCCACGAGAGAATGATGAGCCCGCGTGCCAAGGCGTCTGCCAGCGGGCGTCCGTCGAGAGCGAACAGGATTTCGGAAAGGGCCATCAGCAGGACTGCGATCAGCAGCGCGATGCCCGAGCTGCGACGGGCATCGCGGAAGAGAGCCTTGAGTTCCAGTTCGGAGGCGGCGACGGCGGCCTCGAAGTGATTGCGAACGGCTTCGCGCACCTCGGAAATGCGAGAGGTGTCGCCTCCGGGAATCTGCACGATCACGCGGAAAGCCGGTTTTTTCATTTTGGCCAGCGAGGCTTCGGCTCGAAGAACGTCGGCTACGCGGGGGTCAAGACGCGGGCCGATGAACGGACAGTTTTCGTCATCCAGCAGGAGTTGAACGGAACGCACCGCCACGGTCAGGGTCGTTGGTTGGGGCGAGTTTTGCATATGGCTTTGGGATTGATTCGGGGACAACCCCGAGTCAAGTATCCGGGTGGTATGCGAACTGACTTCGCCGGAATAATCAAGATCCCAATCGTTGCGATTCTGCTCACACTCCTTCCGGGATGTTCGGGGGAACAGGAGGAGGCGGTCGAGGTGGTGCCGCCAGTGCATCTTTTTCAACTCAATCCACCCGCTTCGGCAGCCTTCCGCAGTTTCCCGGGTGAAGTCGCCGCCATGGCTAATGGTCGTCTCTCCTTCGATGTTTCCGGGCGTCTGATCGACTTTCCGGTCTATGATGGCAAAGTCGTCGAAGCTGGCGCGCTGATCGGGCGTTTGGACGCTTCGGACTTCCAAGCGCAATTCGACACAGCCCGTGCACGGTTTATCGCAGCCCGGGATGAGTTCGCCCGCCAGACCACGCTTCGCGATCGCCGGGTCATCGCGCAGAACGAGTGGGATCGTCAGCGCGAGGCCTTCGAGGTTGCCGAGGCGGCGCTCCGCACCGCGCAGAAAGCCCTCGAAGACACGGAACTCTTCGCTCCGTTCAAGGGACGGGTCGCTCACCGATTTGTGCGGAATTTCCAAAGTGTCCAAGCCCGGGAGTTGGTCGTGCTGCTCCAGGACGTGAGCACACTCAAGGTCGATGTCCAGATTCCCGAGTCGGCTATGAGTCGCGTACCCCGCAACGCAACGGTGGAGCAGGTGCGCCCGCTCCTCGAAGGCAAAGCCGAGTTCGCCGCGATGCCCGGGCAGTTTTTTGATCTCACGCTGGAGTCTTTCTCGACGCGCGCCAGCACGGCTTCGAGGACGTTTTTGGTCAGCTTTGTTTTTAACCCGCCTGAGGATTCCAACATTTTGCCGGGGATGACATGCAATGTGTTCGTGCGGTTTCGCGAGGACGGGTCCGCTGCACCGGCGGCCGAGGCGGGATTTGTGGTTCCGGTGCGCGCGATTTTAACCGCCGATGGGAAGTCGTGGGTCTGGAAATGGAACGCGTCCGATGGCACCGTGGCCCGGGTTTCCGTGGAACTGGGCGGACCGGTCGGCGACGGGATGTTGATTCGATCTCCGGGTTTGGTTCCAGGAGATCTGCTCGTGGCCTCGGGCGTTCGGTTTCTTTCCGAGGGATCCCGCGTGCGGCGGTTGGAGACGCTCAAGCCCTGACCTCCGATGAACATCGCTGAAGCTTCCATCCGTTATCGCACGGTGACGCTCGTGTTCACCGTCCTCATGGTCGTCTTGGGCGTGAAGGCCTACTTCGACCTCCCCCGCCTGGAGGACCCGGAATTCACGATCAAAGACGCGCTTGTGGTCACTGCCTACCCGGGGGCCACAGCCCAAGAGGTCGCCGACGAGGTGACCGACGTCATCGAACGCGCCGTCCAGCAGCTCGGCCAGATCGAACGCGTGGTCTCAAGATCCGAACGCGGCCGAAGCACCGTCACCGTCACCATCCGCGACCAATACGGAAGCAAGGAACTCCCGCAGGTTTGGGATGAGCTTCGGCGCAAGATCAACGACGCCCAAGGCGAATTGCCGCCGGGCGCGGGGCCATCGCGCGTTGTGGATGATTTCGGCGACGTCTTCGGGATCTTTTATGCCCTGACCGGCGACGATTATTCGGCCGCCCAACTCGACGAGGTCGCCCGCCTGCTTCGGCGCGAGCTTCTCCTTGTCCGTGATGTCAAAAAGGTGGAGATTTTCGCCGCGCAGCAAGAGGCCATTTTTGTCGAAGTCTCCCGGGAACAAAGCGCCCAGCTCGGCATTTCGCCGGAGGAAATCCACCGCGTTCTCCGTGAACAGAATCTCGTCGCTCCCTCGGGGGCGCTCGACGTCGGAGCCACCCGTCTGGCTATTCAGCCAACTGGCGAGATCCGTGGCGTTCGTGATCTCGAGGAACTCATTATCCGGCACGGAGGCGAGTCCGCCGAGCTCGTCACCCTCAAGGACATCGCCACCATCCGGCGTGCCTATGTCGAACCGCCAACCACCATTCTCCGCTATGATGGCAAGCCCGCCGTCGGTGTCGGAATATCTACCGTCGCCGGCGGCAATGTTGTGACCGTCGGTGCGGGCGTCGAGCGCCGCCTGGCCCAGCTCGGCTCGGACATCCCACTCGGCATGGAACTTCACAAAATCTCGTTCCAAGCGGATACCGTCACCGAATCGATCAACAGCTTTGTCGAAAATCTCGGGCTGTCCGTGCTCATTGTCATCGTCGTCCTCCTTCTCGCGATGGGACCGCGCAGCGGACTCATCATCGGGAGCATTCTCCTCATCACGATTTGTGGCACGTTCATCGTGATGGATGCCTGGGGTCTTATCCTTGAGCGCATCTCGCTGGGTGCGCTCATCATCGCGCTTGTGATGCTCGTGGACAATGCCATCGTCATCACCGAGGGCATGCTGATCGCGATTCAGAAAGGCGCCGACCGCCTCCAGGCCGCCAAAGACGTGGTCCGCCAAACGGCGATCCCGCTTCTCGGGTCCACCGCCATCGCCGTTCTGGCGTTCGGAGCGATCGGTCTGTCGGACGACAAAACCGGAGAATACTGCCGGTCGCTCTTCGACGTTCTGCTGATCTCGCTCATGATCAGTTGGGTCACGGCGATCACCATCACGCCTCTGTTTTGTTATCTTTTTCTCAAAGTCCCCCCGGCCAAACCCGGTGCGTCATCGGATCCCTACGCCGGGCTGATTTATCAGCTCTACAAAAAGGTTCTTCTCGCGTGTCTGAAATTCCGTTGGGCCACTGTGGGCGTCATGCTTTTGCTTCTCGCCGCGGCGATCTATGGCTTCCGGTTTTTGGAGAATAGCTTCTTCCCGAATTCAACCCGCACGCAATTCATGGTGGACACTTGGTCGCCCGTTGGCACCCGGCTTGATGCTACAGCCGCCACCGCTGCTCAAATGGAGGAAGTCCTCCGCACGGTTCCCGGGATCAAGCATGTTACAACATCGGTCGGTCAGGGCACACTGCGTTTTCTGCTCACGTATTCCCCCGAGCGTTTTGATCCTTCGTTCGCGCAATTCATCGTCGATGTGGACGACCATTCGGTCATCGATACCGCCCTGCCCGAAGTGCAGAGAAAACTCAGTGAGGCCTTCCCCGACGTGTTGGTTATTGGCAAACGATTTCTCCTTGGACCCGGCGAAGGCGGGAGGATTCAAGTGCGGTTCTCCGGCCGTGATACCGCGGTGCTCCGCTCCCTCGCCGATCAGGCCATGCAAATTCTGCGAGCGGACGGCCTTGCCAAAGGGGTGCGCATCGACGCCCGCGAGGAGATGCCCGTCGTTCGTCCGCGCTTTTCCGAGGTCCAGGCCCGGCAGGCGGGAATCACACGCACCGACCTCGGGGCCGCTCTGGAGGCGTTCTTCAGCGGACGCCAGATCGGCATCTACCGCGAAGGCGACGATCTCATCCCGATCTTCGCTCGCGCTCCGGAGGCCGAGCGGCGAGATCCGGACGCCATCCAGGACGTGCAGGTGTTCAGTCCGGTGGTCGGTCAGAGCATTCCCATCCGCCAGATCGTTTCCGGCTTCACGACGGAACTCGAAGAACCCATCATCATGCGCCGCAATCGCCTGACGACAATCACGGTCCATGCCGATCAGACGTCCGGTCTGGCCAGCACGCTGTTCGAGCGGGTTCGCGGTCAGATCGAGGCAATCCCCCTGCCGCCGGGCGTTACGCGTGAGTGGG
The DNA here is from genome assembly GCA_964516295.1 of uncultured Chthoniobacterales bacterium. GTDB lineage: Bacteria > Verrucomicrobiota > Verrucomicrobiia > Chthoniobacterales > Terrimicrobiaceae > CAZEYT01. The sequence goes on from CAZEYT010000049.1 coordinate 6,705, forward strand.
GTGGCGAACACGAGGACTCGTCGCAGGCCAAGGCTGCACTTGCCGGAACGCTGCCGGTTTTTGTTCTGCTCATGGTGGTCATCGTGGTCTGTTTGTTCAACTCCCTCCGGATCACGCTGATCATTTGGCTGACGGTTCCGCTCTCGATCATTGGCGTTGTCGTGGGCTTGTTGGTCTTCGACAAACCCTTCGGCTTCATGGCGCTTCTTGGAGCGCTCAGTCTTTCGGGTATGATGATCAAAAACGGCATCGTGCTCATCGACGAAATCAACGCCCGGCTCCGGGCGGGGACAGACCCGTGGAATGCTGTCGTGGTCGCCTCCGTGAGCCGTGTGCGACCCGTTCTGATGGCCGTTCTCACCACGGTCTTGGGACTCATCCCGCTCATTGCCGACGTGTTTTTCGGTGCCATGGCCGTGACGATTGTCTGCGGACTTTTGTTTGCGTCGGTCCTGACCCTGATCGTGGTGCCCGTTCTCTACGTTATCTTCTTCGGGTTCCGACCGTCGGCGAAGGCGTAAGCCGTGCAGCTTTCCGAAGACGAACGAGAGCGCCGGGGCGGCATCGCTCGTAGGCCAGAAGGAAAAGAAAATAAGCCACCACGGCGGCGGTAATCGCGTTGACCGCGGCTCCCAGCGCGAATGTCCGGCCCCAGACAAGCGCATCGATCGACTGCGGCGTCACGTCGCCCAAGTCATCCAGCTCCACAGCAGGCTGCACAAAGACGCTGCCGACGCAGATATTCAGGTAGAAAAGCAACGGCCAAAAAGGAGCCAGGCACGACCCGCCGAGAAATCCTGCCAGCACATTGCCACGCACCAAGTGCGCCAAAAACCCCGCCACAAATCCCCCGAGTCCGAAGGTCGGCAGAAAATTGAGGGATACCCCCATCGCAAATCCCCGGGCCGCCTTTTCATTCGATCCGCGCAGCCGGAAAAACCGAATGCCCGCCAGCAACAGTGCCCGCCGCCAGCGCAACATGCGACCTTCCGAACATTTCATGAGTCGCCCGGATTTTCGCCGTCCAAGAGCTTTAGCAACGCCGGATACACCAGATCCACCCGCTGGTCGGGCTGGGTAATGTCCATGAAATCGTGCGGCACACCGTCCTCCATCGGGAACTCGTAGGACTCCACACGTCCGGGCGTCCGGGCATTCCAGAGATTCACCAATTCCCTCGTTCGCGGCAAATTGATCGCCTTGTCAGCGGCGGAGGTGACGAGCAGCGCCCGAGGAGCCTGCATCGGAGCTTTCTTGGCTTCGGAAAAAACCTGCCCGCCAAGCGCCATCACATCTGCCAGCGGACGGGTCGCAAAACGCGGATACGTCAGGGTCCCGGCCCCGATGGCTTCCTTTTTCTGTGGATCCCACCAGACGAAAAAGTTCGGAAGCCGGACGAAGAGACGGGAGAGGGGAGCGATGAACGCGGAAGGAACGCCATTCGGCCCGAAAAACGGCGACAGCAAAATGACGCGATCGACGTCTGCCCGATTCTGTGCGATCCAGGCCGCCGTCACGCCGTTGACCGACAGCCCCATCACCGTCACCTTTCGCCCGAGGGTCTTGGCGCGGTCGATCGTGCGGTTCGCCTCATCCAGCATCATCTGCGCCGTAAGGTCCGCCGGGGCGGGCGTCATTCGGTTCGTGTAGCCATGAAATGGCATGCGTGGGATCAACACGGACGCCCCGCGCCGAAAAAGCAGTTCGCCAAACGGACGAAATTGCTGCGGCGTGTTCGTGATGCCGTGGAGCAAAACAAAAACCTCCCCGTTGTTTCCCTCCTGAATCATCTCGATCCCGTGCCCGGCGGGATCGATTTCCGGCGATCCGGCATCCGGAGCCTGAGCACCCTTCGGTGTCGCCGTCACGGGCGGCAGGGGCATGCCCAAAACCAAGGCCACGGCGACAAGGACCACCAAAACAAAGACGGGAAAGATGCGGCGCATTCGGGCCGAATCACACAGCACCAGACTCGGGACGTCAAATCGAACCGGCACGGCGCCGCATGCGACGCTTCCGGTCGGCCCTTTGTCGGGACCGGCAGTTCTGATTTTCCAACGTCCCGCCTTCCACCCAGATTCCCTCGATCTCCGAACCCCCGGGCGAAGCGGGGCGGGGCAAATTGATTCAGATTGATCATCTGCACCAGCAGCTCCACCGCTGCCGCCGCCATTTCCTCATGCTGCTGATCAATGCCGGAGACCTGTGGAAGTTGCATCGGGTCTGCATCGAACGTGGCGAATCCCACCTCCCGCGGCACACGGACGCCCATCGCGTCAAACCAGTGCAAAACCAGCGGAAAACTCGACACCACCACATCCGGTCGAAAGGTCCGGAACCACATCGCGATTTCCTCCTCCTCCGTCGGCTTGGACATCAACAACGGGACCCTCGGGCCTCGTAGCGCAAAGCTGTTCGGCGAGAGGAAGCCGACTTGAAAGCGCGAGTCCGTGATTAAGTCCACATAGGGGTTGATGACCAGCCCCGGCCTCTCGTATCCGAGCCAGACGAGTTGGCGGACCATCAGACGCGCGGCGGCGTATTGAGTGTCAATGGAAAAATTCCGGCCCGGGTTTTCAAAAACTCTGCCGAGACTCACGCAAGCCGTTCCGGAACCCTCCACCGTGGCCCTTCTGGTCGCAGTCGGCCATGGCATTGTGCTCCTGCGAGTCAAGCGTCGCGAGCATGTGGGCACCGCGCAGAGATAGTGGCCCAGGCCGTTGATTCCCGGTGTGTGTTGCGACTTACAGCCACCGGCGGATTGCCTCGGCGAAGCGATTGTAAAGAAAACCAAGCGCCAGAAGGACCGCGCCAAGCACAAGGAAACTCAGAATGCGCGGCAGCGTTTCCAACTGCCAAACATCCACGAGAAAAACGCGACTCACCGCGGCCGCGAGGATGACCAAGCCGGAAAGTCGGTAGGTTCGCTCGTGCAGAACAAAGCCCGCGCCCAAGACGGCAAAGGCCAGCACCGACCACGAAATCGTGAGCAGGATCCCGCCATCCGCCGCCGCGACAAAGCGACCGACCAGCAGCCAGATTCCGCCGATTGCCAGCACGTTCACAATGCAGCGCCACGGTGCGGAGAATGCGGCAAGACGCCCGGTCGACCGCCGCGCGGCCTCGGCGGCTGCCAACATAAGGAAAAGTCCCAAAGCATTCGCTGCGAGTGGTCCCGGTCCATCGCTTTGGCGGACAAGGAATTCAAAAAGCCCGACGCCCGTCCAGACCGCGGCATAGATAAGAAACTCCCGCGCCTGCGCCGAGAAAGCCGCCCGCAAAACGACGGCGGCCGCTCCCACCACGAGAATCGTGAAACGCCAATCCGGAGCCACATAAGCGTGAGCCGCGAGAAGTCCGAACAGCACACCAACCCCGCGCAGAAAAACTTGGTAGGCCGTTGCCGCAATCCCAAACGATTCCGGCAGGCGATTCCGGAGCCAGTCGAGTGCCGGAGCTTGCAAGGCAAACAAAGCCGCGGCTCCGACGGTCAGTCCCCATGGATCCCTTCTAAGAAAACCGGCCGTGAGCAGCAACAGCAGAACCATCGACGCGACCTGGCTGAAAAACGCCAGCGGCATCGCCCGAGTGAGCAGGCCGTAAACCAAAAATCCCAACGCCGCACCGGCCACGACCACGCCTTCCCAGCCGTCACTGAATCGTCCGAGCGCCCAGACCAAGGTGACCACCACGGCGACGCACCCATTGAGCGCTTGCAGGGTGAGGGACACCGGACGGTTGAGGATGCGGAATCTGTCGCACTGCCACCAGTGGAGAAGGGCCAGCACGCCGATCATTACCGCCAGCACGGGGAGTAACTCGCTGCGGTCGGTCGATGATTGCAGGAACCAGCCCGCTGCCGCCGAAAGTCCGAAAAACTGGCCTGCCAAAGCCAGTTCTGGCAGACGCAGCACCAGCGGCGAAAAGGCCGCCGCCATGCCCAGTCCGGCAAGCATCGCAATCGCCGCACCGCCTTCGAGCCGCTCGGCCACCAAACACAGTCCCAGAATCGCAGCCAGCCCGACAAAGCCCGACGCCCGCCAACTCAGCGCCGGTGCATCCAGCCCGCCACGCTGCTTTTTGAATGTCCATGCCACTCCGACAAGAACCACACTCACCGCCCCGGCTGTGAAAGCCGCCTGCCGGACGTCACCCGCGAGGCCTGCAAGACTCCATCCCGCCGCCAGCGTTGCCGCCAGACCGGCGAAGAATTGGAAGACCCAGGGATGGCGAAGCCGGCTCAGTCCCATGCAGGCTGCACTTTGGAGTGCCAGCATCAAGGCCAGTTGGTAGCCGCTCAACCGGAACACCCCGGCCAGCATCAGCAAACCCAATCCCTGTGTGAGATACGCTCCGTCAAATCCGCGGTCATCCGGCTCCAGCCGCGAAGCCAGAAGCGACAATCCGATCAACACCGCCCCGAAGACCAGGCTGAACGCCCAGAGATTTCCCGGATAAGTTCCTGCGACCAAAGGAGCTGCCAGTCCGAAGAACGCTCCATTGTTCAACGTTAGAAAAACCGCCCGCCCCGCCCGTGAGAAGTCCGGCGGACGCGCCACGAACGTTGCCACCGAGAAAATCAACCAATACGCCGTCGGGAAGAGAAACGCGTTCCAAAATGCACCGCCCGGTTCCACCCGGATCCACCCCAGCGACCCTGTCGCATGGAACCTCCAGAACGCAAACGAAACATAGCACCCGACCAGCGTAAGAAATGAAATCGACACCCATCGCCGCCGCAGAAAGAGCACCACCGCCACCACGGTCAGCACCAAATTTCCCAAGAGCGAAAACCCGGTCAGCGGGTTGATCGACGCCGTGTAAAAGCCCAGCAAGATCGTCGCCGACGCAACCGTTTGGGATTTCAGCCGGTCGGCCAGCCACAACAGCCCGCCTGAAAACGCCAGCAGGAGAACACCGCCAAGCAACGGGCTCGCGATCACCCGCAGCGGCTCCACAAAGTGCGCGGCGTAACACGCATAATACAATGTCGCCAACCCGCCCCCGAGAACCACGCGGCCGTAACCCGCCAACGACTCCTGTCGTCGTCCGACCCACCAGCCGAATCCGCACAACCCACCACCCGCAAGGAAAATCAACACCAGCTTTCCTCCCGCACCCACCTTGGAGATGACTTCATGCCACGCCAGATTTCCGAGAAAAACCAAACCCGTCAGCAGCATCAGGATCCCTGCCCGCACCAACCACACCCGGCCAAACTGCACCTCGAACGATTCCCGTTCCTTTGGTGTCGCCGCCGGCGTCACGGGCGGTCCGCCGGTTTCAGCTCCTGACGGTCCGGGTTTCTCCGGCCGCACTGGCGCCTTCGCTCCGAGCCAATCCGGCCGGGACAACTCGGGTAACTCCGGCGGATTGGTCAACTCGGCTGTTTTCGACTCCGCCACCACCATCACCGGCACATCGGAAGCGTTTCTTTGAGCGGGCCCCGGCAAAGTCTCGGCTTCCCTTGCGGTTTCCGTCGACCTTTCCAGTTGCGAAAGCCGCTCATCGACCGCTTCCAGCTTTCTGCGAAGATCCTGCTGAATCAGCCGAATGGCAGCAAGTTCCCGTTGGCGCGCATCGTCCACGTTGCCCGGCGTAACAGATTCCCCGTCCTCCGCAACGAAAAGATCCGCCGGTTGACCCGATGGCCCCCGATGAAAAGATGTCCCGAAGAGAACGACCCGCTGACTGGGATGACGCTCCTCCGCCTCGGCGAGGTTTGAGTTTCCGGTGCGTCTTTCCCTTTCTGCAAACGCTCGGAAAGACCAAAGTTGGGAACCCATGATCCCCAAATCAAAACGCTCAAAAAACCATTCGCCGATATACCGACGGGCGCGTCGATGGGAATCGTCACCCAAAAATAACGGACGCCGTCGTGCGGAGAATTTCCAAAGGCTCGAGAGTCCCGCCTCCGCGGATCCGACTCCTTTCCGGCGTGCGGTCGATCCGAAAAGCCCTCTCGCCGCCAAACTCGCCTGCGGAAAAGACGACATCCACCAGAAATGATGAGAAGAATGCCCGCAGTTTTGTTGTTTGGTCGGGCCGGCGGGATTCGAACCCACGACCTCTTGAACCCCATTCAAGCGCTCTACCAAGCTGAGCCACGGCCCGACGGAAAGAAGTCGAATTTGGGCCGGGAGATGCTGTGGATCAAGATTTATTCCTTGAGCCGGGAAAGTTTGTTGCGGCGAATCCCAGCCAGGACTAGAACCATTTTTCAATCACTCACATGCGCAAAAAGATTATCGCCGCCAACTGGAAGATGAACATGACCGTCGCCGAGACGGAGGGGTATTTGGAGGATTTTCGCCTTGATATCGAAGAGGTTCATGGCGTGGAAATCGTCATTGCCCCGCCATTCACCGCCCTGGCCAAGCTCTCCGAGCTCTTGGGAGGTTCGCAAAAAGTCCGCCTCGGCGCGCAGAATATGTATTTTGAGATGTCCGGTGCCTTCACTGGCGAGGTGAGCCCGACCATGCTCCGGGAGCTCTTTGTCCGCTATGTGATCCTTGGTCACAGCGAACGCCGCCAGATTTTTGGAGAGACCGATGCCTTGATCAACAAAAAGGTCGTGACGGCTCTGGCGTCCGAGTTGAAACCGATCCTCTGTGTCGGCGAGACGCTGGAGGAACGCGACGCCGGGCGTGAAAAAGAGGTTTTGGAAACCCAGCTTCGCGGTTCACTGGCGGGGGTGACTCCCGAGCAGATGCTCGATGTCGTCGTGGCCTACGAGCCCGTCTGGGCCATTGGCACCGGCCGGAACGCCACACCCGCCCAGGCGCAGGAGGCTCATGCCCACGTGCGCGAAGTCCTCGCCGAACTCTCCGACCGCGCCACGGCCGACAAGATTCGGATTCAATATGGCGGCAGCGTCAAACCCGCCAATGTGGTCAGTCTGCTCACGCAACCAGACATCGACGGCGCCCTTGTGGGAGGTGCGAGCCTCGAACCACGCAGCTTCGCGGAGATCGTGAAAGCGGCCGTGGTCGCCGATTGAGTCAATTCTCGAGATCGGCCGCGGTCACACTCTGCTGCGGCCGGCTTGCGAGGTGGGTGGCCTGTGCGATGACGCGCTCGGGACTTGTGTCGAATCGGTAACCGTGACAGTTCGGACAGGTGACGACACGCTCGGCCACGATCGACTCACACCCCTCGCAGACTTTGAACCGCTCCGGAGCTTCAATGATTTTTTGAGCGCGCGCGGCCCGGTCGGCAAGATGATCGTCGGACATGGGCGACATCCTACCTACCGCCCGCCGGGCGTTCAAGTCCCGTAGACGGGGCGCCCGCCGATGCGGAGCAAAGCCTGACGCAGCGCATCGATGCGAAGGGGCTTCGTGACAAAATCATCCATCCCTGCCGCCAGACAGCGGGTACGATTTTCTGCAAAGGCATCGGCGGTGAGCGCAATAATCCGGGCGGGTTTTCGGTGAGGATCGGAGGCCTCCGCCCGGCGAATTCCCCGGGTCGCCTCCAAGCCGTCGCACTCAGGCATGAGAACATCCATGAAAATGATATCGTAAGCTGAGGCTGTCGCCAGTCGGATCGCTTCGTGACCGTCGCTGGCCGCTTCGGCGGCGTAACCGAGGCGGCGAAGGATCGCGATGGTCAGCCGGACATTGTTCGGCACATCGTCCACGACTAGGATTCTCAAACACGGCTCCAATGCCTCGTGGGTTAATGCTGTCCGGTTTGGCAACGCGTCTTCGGCTGTTAACGCACGGACCAGCAGGGTGAAGGCGAAGGTCGATCCGACACCGGGCGTGCTGTTCACCGAAATGGCCCCGCCCATGGCCTCGAGGAGATTTTGACAAATCGCAAGGCCGAGGCCGCTGCCTCCGTACTTTCGGTGGATCGCCGCATGGGATTGTGCAAACGCCTCAAAGATCGTCCGAACTTCTTCCTCATTTATCCCAATGCCGCTGTCGGAAACCGAGCCCGCAAGGTCCAGCCGCCCGTCGGGTCCGATCCGACTCTCCAGCGTGACGACGGAACCTTCGGAGGTAAACTTGACCGCGTTTCCGATGAGGTCGAAAAAAAATTTGCCGGAGACGTTTTGTGTCACCGAGCACTTGTTCCGGAAGCGAGGGGGCGATCTCCAGCCGCAGCGAGAGGTTTTTCTGTTGGACCACCGGCTCAAACGAAGCCGCCACGTCGCGCAAGCACCCGGCCGGCGACATGGGCAGGGACTCTAGCTCCAGGCGGCCGGATTCGATTCGCGAAAGATCAAGAATATTGCTGATGAGCGCGAGGAGCGAATCGCCGCAAGAGCGAATGGTGGACACCAGCTCGAGTTGAGAGGGAATGAGGTTCTCGCTCTGGAGGAGATCGGTGAACCCGATCACGCCATTTAGCGGCGTGCGAATCTCATGGCTAATCATGGCAAGAAATGCAGGCTTTGCCCGGTTTGCCTCCTCGGCTGATTTTACCGCCCGTTGCGCGTCTTCCATGAGGCTCAGCGCCGCACGCCGGCTTCGGGTGAGTTCCTCCGCGCGCTGGAGCATCGAGCGCTCTGCTGCTCGCGGACGAGCGCACTGCCGATTCCCGCTGCAACGGCCCGTAGGGCGTCCAGCTCGGCCGGTTCGCACACGCGTTCCGTCGACAGTCGTCAAATCCCGCCAATCCGCTGAAACTCGCCTGAACGAAAATCGGGACGAGCGCGATCGAATGGATGTTTTGGGCGAGAAGCGAGGAGCGAGGAGCGCATGGGCTCTCCCAACTCGCGCAAAAGCGCTGTAAAGATCCGGCCTTGGGAAAGCGCCGGGAAGATGTTGCCAATGTCGCGGTTGAAGCGTTCGATTTCGTCCAAGTTTTTCTGAAATTCCTGCTCCGCCTGCTTGCGGGCACCGATTTCTTAGATAGTCGCGACGAGTCCATCCTTCCAAGGCGTGGCCGAGATGTGAAACGACCCGCAAGAATTCCTTCGCTCGCGCTTCCAGAATGCCAGCCAGAAGCTTTTGATGGTTTTCCGCTTCCCCACGCCGTCGGTGCAGCGCCTCGAAAAGCTTGTTTGCGGAAGCGGCGAGCCGGGCAAACTCATCTTTGCCGGAAGCGTTCAATCGCACAGTTGTTCCGGGATTCTCGGTCAGCTCCTGCAAGTCGCGATCCATTCGCACGAGGCGTCGCACAAAAAGAAACTCGACCGCAAGAAGGCTGGTCAGCGTCAACAGCAACTGGGCGGGGAGATAGGCGGAATTGTTTGACCGCACAAACGCATAGGTCTCGATAGAAACAGCCTCTGGCGCTGTCAACAGCCGTTGCCGTTTTGCAATTCTCTCGAATCGCCGCAAGAGTTGATCATTCCGCTGCTCCGTGAGTTCATCTTGGCGCTGCTCCGTGAGTTCATCTTGGATTTTCCAGAAGGAATTCACCAGGGAGACCGACAGGATTGCGCTGTAAAGACCCACGAACACCGCCAACAGCCCCCCCCAATGATCACCATCGCCTGCACCCGTAGGGAGATGCCGCGCAAACGGTTGCGTGTTGAGGCGGAAGCGGTCGTCATGCTAGGGGAAGCAGGGGTCAAGGGGCGTCAGGTCACGACAAGAGCGAGAATGGCCTTCTGGGTGTGGAGACGGTTTTCAGCCTGGCGGAAAACGGTATCGGCATGGGCCTCGAAGGTGTCGGCCGTGATCTCTTTGCCGCGATAGGCGGGCAGGCAATGCATCACGAGGGCCTCCGGGGCAAGCTCGCAAAGGGCGGTATTGATCTGGTAGCCGGAGAGCTTCGCAATCCGTTCGGCGGCCTCCTGTTCCTTGCCCATGCTGACCCAGACATCGGTGTAGAGCACGTCGGAACCCACGGCGGCCTTCCGGAGGTCCGGTTCGATCACGATATGACCACCGGCACGGGAGAGAAGCTCCCGGGGCGGCTGGAAGCCATCGGGAGCGGCGATGCGAAGCTCGAAACCGAGCCGAGCGGCCGCCCAGATCCACGAGCGGGCGACATTGCAATCGCCGTCGCCGATGAAGGTTACCTTCAGCCCGTCGAGCGATCCGCGTGTTTCAAGGATCGTGAAAAGGTCCGACAGAATCTGGCACGGATGCTCTTCGTCCGTGAGCGCGTTGATGGTCGGGATGTTGCTGAACGACGCGAAATCTTCCACATCGGTCTGGGCAAACGTGCGGATCACCGCTCCGTGCAGCATGCGTCCCATTACGCGGGCCGTATCCGCAATCGGCTCGCCGCGCCCGAGTTGAATATCCCCAGAGGCGAGAAACATGACATCACCGCCGAGTTCACGAATGCCGGTTTCGAACGAGACGCGGGTCCGTGTGGAGGATTTCGAAAAAATCAGCGCCCAGCACTGATGGCGAAGCGGGTGGGCGGCGTGGCGGCCGCGCGTGGATTTCATTTCCGCAGCCCCGCGCAAGATCGCATGGATGCCGGCGTCGTCGAGTGCTTCAATGGAAAGCAGGTTTTTCATGTTATGGCAGCCGCCACGGGGGCGGATTCGGATTCCTTTTGCACACTGGAGAGCGTCAACGCAAACTTTTCCACGGCTTCGGCGATTTCTCCGGCATCGACGTTCAGCGGGGGCAAAAAGCGGACCACGGTCTCGCCGGCGGGAATTAACAGCAGACCTTGGGCCATGGCGGCCAGAACGACCCGGAGGGCCGGCGTTCCTTCGCCCGGAGGAAAATCCGGCCCCAACTGCATGCCGACCATTAAACCCAGCGCGCGGATCTCGGAAACAAACGGCAAATGCGCCCTCCGGAGGGTCTTGACGAGATTTTCCCCCTGCGCCTTGGCGGCGTCGAGGAGTCCATCGCGGGCGATGATTTCGAGCACCTTCAGCGCCGCCGCGCAGCAGACCGGGTTTCCGCCGTAGGTTGTGCCATGACTCCCGGGTCCGAGGAGGTCGCAAAGCGGGCCACGCGGGTCACGCACGCGGGACGAGATCCAGAACGCTCCCAGCGGAAACCCATTGGCGATACCTTTCGCCCACGAGACGCCGTCCGCCTCGATCTCCGGAGCCACGCTCCGCCAGCCACACCAGTCTCCGGTCCGGCCCAATCCGCACTGGACTTCATCAAACAACAGAAGCAATCCCTTCTCATCGCAAATCTCCCGCAGCGCGCGCAGGAAGGGCGCGCTGCCGATGTGGATGCCGCCCTCGCCTTGAATGGGCTCGAGGAGAATCGCAACCGTCTTTTCCCCGATGGCGGACCTGACCGCATCGATGTCTCCAAACGGAAGGTGCTGAAAACCGTCCAGCAGCGGGCCGAAGCCCTTTTTAACCTTGTCCTGCCCGGTGGCTGAAATCCCGGCCATGGTGCGGCCGTGGAAGGAGTTTTTGAAGGTCAGGATCTCGTGGCGTCCGCTTTCGCTGCCGAAGCGCCGGGCGAGTTTGATGAGCCCCTCATTGGCCTCAGCGCCGCTGTTGCAGCAGAAGACCTTGCCAGGGCCGGTGATCTCCACCAAACGGCGCGCCAGCTCGGCTTGCGGAGCGGTTCGGTAAAGATTCGAGGTGTGGACCAACGTCGAAGCCTGGGCGGTAACGGCGGCGGTGAGTTCCGGATGAGAATGCCCGAGCGAACTAACCGCGATTCCGGCTCCGAAATCCAGATACTCATTCCCATCAAAATCCCACACCCGGCAGCCGGCCCCGCGCGCGATGTCGAGGTCAAACCGCCCGTAGGTGGGCATCACATAAGCACCATATTTGGCAGCAAGCGAATTCATCGGCCGGAATTATGTACGAACTCCCCGGAGACGCGAAGGGATATTACGCCTGGCCTCCCCGCAGAAAGATCAGCAACGATAGACGGAATTGCATTGCCATCTGTAGACAGCGAGGTCTACTTTGCCGCGCGAAAATCTTCAAAAAAATGAACGCAACGCATTGGAGCCAGCGGTGGGAGAAAAAGGCATCATGAAAGGGGTTGTTCGGCTCTTGATTGTTGCGGCACTCGCGGTGGCGGGATGGATTTGGTATTCGGGATCCAAAGCCGCACCCCCCCCAGACGCTTTGCGGACCGAAATCGAGGTTCCGGCTCCGCTGCCGAAGCCGCAGGCTCTTGAGGACCGCTTCGCCAGAATCGAGGCGAATGGAACCACGTATTTCGAAGTGGTAGTCCGCTCCCTGCTACCGGACTCGATTTCCATTCTGCACCGCGATGGCGCGGCCGTGATTCCGCTAGCGGATCTGGATACCGGGCTTCAACAACGCTATCGCTATGATCCGGCCGCCGCCCAAGCGTTCGCCGACCTGAAGCAGGCGCATGAACAGTATCGCCGTTCAACCCAGGCGACCCGCGATGGTGCCCCCGCCACGACCGAGCCGTCATCCCCTTCTCCAGAGGCTGCTCCGTGGGAGACCGCGTGGAAATGGATTTGCGAAAAGCTAGGTTGGAACGAGCCTCCCCCGCCACCGCCCCAGACGCCGGACCAAGAAATCGCGACGGCCCTATCTTCCGGCACCATTATCGCAACCCGCCTTGCTTCGCTGGTCTCGAAGTATCCGGAGGAAGCCGCACGCTTTCTGAAGGACCGCCAGATCCGGGTCACTGGCGTGATCAAATCCATCCATGTCCGGGGTTCCAAAAGCGTCGACATCGAAATTCACCTCGAGGGTCAAGGCGAACGGGATGTCTCGTTTGCGACGGACGTCGCCCGATACTTCAGGCACGATCACCGGACCCACTACAATTACAAACTCGTCAAGGAAGGCCAGCGCCTCCTGCTCTACAGAGCGTCCTCCGACACTGCCGGCATGGAGTTTAGCGAGATTCTCTACACGATTGGCGATCAAGCCACCCTCGAGGGGCTCGTGGAAAGGGTCGGGGCCGGCGACATCGCCGTCCACTGGATCTGGCAAATGCCGCGCTAGCAGGCGCGGGGATTTCTCAGGCTTCCATCAATCCCGGGATCGTGTCCGACCAAGCGGCGCGGAGCAAGTCGACGGACCATTCGAACGACTTTCCGGCGGTGGCGATCTTCAGCACCGGGTTGGCCGAGACGTGACCGAGGAGACGGGCCGGAACGCCGCGCCATTCCAAAAGCGCAAGGACGCTGGCGGCGTTGGCTTTTTTCACCGAAAGGACGATGCGGCTCTGAGACTCGTTGAAGAGGACGACATCTGCGCGGGGTGCGTCCGGCGAGAGGGTGATCCCGGCTCCGAAAGCGTTGGGGCCGGTCATGCAGGACTCGGCGAGAGCGACGGCAAGGCCGCCCTCCGCGCAGTCGTGCGCACTCTGCACGAGGCCTATGCGGATGAGGGAGCGAACGGCATTTTGAACGGCCAGCTCCCGATCGTAGTCGAGCTGTGGCGGCGCGCCTTCCTTGCGACCGTGGATCGCGAGCAGGTAATGCGAGGCCCCGAGCTCGTCGCCGGGTTCGCCGACCAGGAGAATCGCATCCCCGGGTTGTTTGAAAAACTGGGTCGTAATGTGTTTTTCGCTCTCAGCGAGACCCACCATGCCGACGGTCGGGGTCGGATCAATCGAGCCAGCCGGACTTTCGTTGTAAAGGCTCACATTTCCGCCGGTGACCGGCGTATCAAAGGCCCGGCAGGCTTCGGCCATGCCCTCGACTGCCTCGCGGAGTTGGAGAAAATTCTCGGGCTTGTGCGGGTTGCCGAAATTCAGGTTGTCGGTCACGGCCAGCGGGATCGCACCGGTGCAGGCGATATTGCGTGCGGCCTCGGCGACCGCGATCCGGGCACCTTCGCGCGGGTCCTGTCGGCAGTAAATGGCGTTGCAGTCCGTGCTGGCGGCGAGGATTTTTCCGGCCTCGCGAACGATGAAGACGGCCGCATCCGAGCCGGGCAGAACGGTGGCTCCAAGGCGCACCATGTGGTCGTATTGACGCCAGACCCATTGCTTCGAGGCAATGCTGGGATGGGCCAGGAGAGCTGGAAGCGCGGTCGTGGCATCGGCTTCGGCGACGGACGCGAGATCGAGCGGGGTCGGAGCCTTTTTGGGGGCGGCCTCGCGTTCGTAGAGCGGGGCTTCGTCGGCAAGTTTGCGGGCGGGGATTTCCACCGCGATTTCACCACCTTCGCGCACACGCATCATGCCGTCGTCGTTCACGACACCGACTTCCGCATACGGGAGGTCCCATTTTTCAAAAATGGCGCGAACTTTGTCCTCCTCGCCTTTCTTTACGATCACGAGCATCCGCTCCTGGGATTCGGAGAGGAGAATCTCGTACGGGGTCATGCCGGTCTCGCGTTTCGGGACGAGATGGACATCGATTTCGACCCCGGTACCTCCGCGGCTGGCCGTTTCGCAGGTCGAGCAGGTGAGCCCGGCGGCGCCCATGT
>CAZEYT010000050.1:0-19784 GCA_964516295.1 uncultured Chthoniobacterales bacterium
CCACTCCACCCCTCATCACCCGACCACTTTTACAGAAATCTTGTTGCTTAGCCCTGATTTGCTCCATCGTCCAGCGCTCCGAGATTCCCAAGATGACCTTCGATGCGGGTCAACCCCTTTTCAGTAATTGTCGGTATTCCCCTTGCGGCATGGAGGGAGTCCGACGCATCGTAGCCGATAGCCGTCGTATTTTGCCCGATGCATGAAGAAGTTACGCTTTCAAAAACGCCGGATGTGGGTTGGGGCGTAATCGCAAAACCCCAGACGCGAGTTTCGCCTAAACAGAGCGTTACGATCAGAAGCAGGACGAGCCGCAATGCGGCAAGTCCGGGCAGGAGGAAGCTTTTTCTTTTAGCTGCGCCGATCATTCAGCAGCTATTTAAGCAGCTAAAAAAGAAAGAAACTGGGGGCCAGGGTGCATATTCTTGCAGTTTGGGGCGCTGCAAGAGGAAAGAGGTGAAAGGAAATGCACACTGACCCCATTCCCCATTTGACCCCATTCCCCATTGGATGTAGCGGGTGGTGCTGCCGTCGGGGTTCTGGGTGACGAGCAGGCGGTCGAGGGCGGCTCCGCGGCTCCAGGTATAGGTGGTGGTTTGGTTGCCGCCGATCGTTCGGGTGGTGCGGCGGCCTTCGGCGTCGTAGGAATAGGAAGTGTTGCCGGCAGCGGTGAGGCGGTTTCGGGCGTCCCAGGTGAGGTTGCCGAGGAGCGTGCCGTTGAGGGGGGCGGCGAGGAGGTTGCCATCCGCGTCGCTGGGGACGGATTGTCCGTTATAGGTGGCGAGGCGGTTGTCCACATCGTAGGTCATCGTGGCCGGGGGCGGGGCGAACGGGCGCGGGGCGGGTGTGGCGGTGAATTGCGTGATGCGGTGGGCGTCGTCGAATGTGTAGGCGGACTGCCAAAGGCTGACGGCCCCGCGTTCCTCGAATGTGGCGGTGAGGCGGTTGGAGCCGTCGTATTGCAGGCGCTGCCGGGTGCCATTAGGGCCGCCCACCTGGATGAGGCGGCCGAATTCAGAGCAAAAGACCAAGATTTCCATCGTAAACGGGTCGATGGCGATGCAGGCACTCAATTCACGAAAGCTTTCTGTGCCGCTGCGACAAGGAGCGCGATCAATAGTAGAACGATCACACACATTGAGAATGCGCGTGCGACTTTCTCAAATTTTTCGTTTCGATAACCGAAGAGCGACAGGGTGCTCGGACTCAGAAGGGTTACTAGCCCGAAGATCAAAATTAACAAAAATGCTGCCGCTATCTTGATCCAGTCAGTGTCCATATAGGTTCAGAATACGTAAGGTGGCCTCCCGTTCCCCAGATGAGGCCACGCGAGGCGGCGGGGATACTAAGCGTAACCGACATCGGCGTGGAGGAAGATGAGCCTGGAAAGACGCGCCCTCCTTGGTCGAACGACAGGCCACCGGCCGGTCCGACATCAACAAAAATACCGCTCCCTACGCCCGCGAGCTCCGAGATGCTCCCTGCATTGGAAAAGCTAAAGAACGGACCCATTCCGATGCCCGCGATAGCTCCGCCACGAGCCCCAACAGTTCCAAACACTGCGGCGTTCCCCCGTGCGTCCCACACCAAGGCCAGTCCCCCCTCACCCCCCATCATTCCACCCCCTGCAAGAGCGTATCCGATCGCCCATGTTCCGGTCGGCAGTGTGAGTGACTTGTAGTAATCATTGTTCGCCCATGCTGGCACCGCGAATGGGTCGGATGCTCGATATTCCCAGCCGTTTAGTCCGAAAACTCCGGTCAAACCACTCCAAAAGTTGCTTGCTCCCACCGGTCCCAACCCAAATGGATCCATCAAATTCACGGGATCGCCTCCGGCGTAGGCGTAGAGGTTGAGGCCTCCGGCGAAGCCTGCGGGGTCTTCGGAGAGGAATCGGCGCAGGATGGGGCTGTAGAACCTGGCTTGGAGGTGGTAGAGGCCGTTGGGTTCGGTGAGGACTCCCCATTGGCCGTTGAAGCAAAATGGAGAGGGGGAAAAACCGGAAGGCGGAGATGGGAAACCGGAGAGGTATTCGATGGTGCGTTCGCCGTAGGGGGAGTAGCTCAGGCGGGCGGTGATGTTGCCGTTGGAGTCGGTGAGGGCGACGGTGCTGCCTTGCCAGTTGAAGTGGTAGAACGTGGTGGTGGGCGTGCCGCCGCCTGCGGGGGTGTGTTCTTCGTAGGCGAGGCCGAGGCCGTGGATGTAGCGCGTGGTGCTGCCGTCGGGGTTTTGGGTGACCAGCAGGCGGTCGAGGGCGGCTCCGCGGCTCCAGATGTAGGTGGTGGTTTGGTTGGCCCCGATCGTTCGGGTGGTGCGGCGGCCTTCGGCGTCGTAGGCGTACGAAGTGTTCAGTGTTCCGTTTTCAGTGTTCAGGGGGGAGGCGGCGGTGAGGCGGTTCCGGGCGTCCCAGGTGAGGTTGCCGAGGAGGGTGCCGTGGAGCGGGGCGGCGAGGAGGTTGCCGTCGAGGTCGCTCGTGACGGGCTGTCCGTTGTAGGTGGCGAGGCGGTTGTCGAGGTCGTAGGTCATCGTCGCCGACGGTGGGGCGAACGGGCGGGGCATCGGCGTGGCGTTGAATTGCGTGATGCGGTTGGCGTCGTCCAAGACGTAGGCGGCCTGCCAGAGGGCGGTGGCCCCGCGTTCCTCGAACGTGGCGATGAGGCGGTTGGCATCGTCGTATTCCAGGCGCTGGCGGGTGCCATTGGGACGGTCCACCCGAATCAGCCGGCCGATGGTGTCGTAGGTGTAAGTGGTCAGCCGTCCGGCCCAGTCGGTGATGGTTTTCAGGCGGTTGGAGCCGTCGTAGCCGTAGGTGACCGTTTTGTTGCCGGGGTAGGTGATGGTGGAGAGGTTGCCCTCGGGATCATACGTGTAGCCGACCGTTTGGCCGAGTGTGTCGGTGCAACTCAGGACCCGGCCGAGGTTGTCGAAGGTCCGGGTGATGGTGGCGGAGCCTTCGGTGACGGCGGTTGGGTTGCCCTCGTTGTCGTAGGTGGTGGTGATCGTGCCGGCGCCGTCGGCACGCGTTTTGATGCGTCCGGCTCCGTCGTATGTGAGGGCGGTTTGCTGGCCGCTGGGTTCCCGGAGCGTTTTGGGGCGTCCGGCGGGATCGCGGTCCACAATTTGGCTCTGTCTTCCGCTGGGGTGGGTGAACGTGGTGGGGAGCCCGTCGGTGCCGTAGCCGTGGGTGAACGTGCGGCTGAGCCGGTTCTTGAGCGTGAGGTCGCGGCCCGCGGCATCGTAGGTGTGGTCGACCCGGCGGTTCATCGGGTCGAGCGAATGGCTCAGGCGTCCCGCCGCATCGAAAAAGAACTGCGTCTCCTTGCCGCGGCCGTCGAGGAGCGCGGTGATGCGTCCAGCCGCATCGTAGTCGGTGCCGGTCGCGATCCCCTCCGCATTGGTGGTCAAAATCGCCCGTCCGGCGGAGTCGTAGCCGGTGGTGGTGGTGTGGTTGAGCGCGTCGGTGACGGTGGTGGACCGGTCGGCGAGATCGTGGCCGAAGGTCGCGGTGCCCGTGTCGGGCGCGGTGAGGCTCAGGAGTTTGCCGAAGTTGTCGTGGACGGTGGTCGTCGTTTTGTTGTTGCGATCGGTGGCGGTGGCGGGATGCCCGAGAGCGTCGTACGTCCAGGTGGACGTGCGCCCATTCGCATCCGTGCGGCTGGTGAGCAGGCGGCGGCGGTCGTGCTGAAACGTGGTGGTTTTCCCCCGGCCGTCGGTGTAGCTCGTCAGGTCGCCGCGGGCGTTGAAAGCGCTCGTGGTCGTCGTGCCATCCGGCCGCGTCACCCCGGTCGGGTTCGCCCACTGGTCGAAGGCGGTGTAGAGCGTCGTGCGCGTGTCGGGGTGCGTGATCTTTGTCAGGCGGCCATCCGCCCGGTATTCCATCGTCGTTATCCGCCCGCCGGGGTCCTTGATGCTGGTGAGGTGGTTTTCGGGGTCGTAGCCGAATTCGGTCGTGCGATTCGTCGGATCGGTGATTTTCCAAAGGCGGAGCGAGGCATCGTAATCGCGGGTGGTGGTCTGGTTGCCGCCCACCGTCGAGGAAGTCAGATTCAGATTGCCGTCGAATACGTGCGTCGTCGTTCGCCCGCTCCCGTCGGTTTCCGAGACGACTTGGTTCTGGTTGTTGTAAGTAAATGTCTGCCGGTTTCCGAGACCGTCGCGGAGGGCCGTCCGCCGACCCCATGCGTCAAATTCATGGGCGGTCACCTCGCCCAGCGGGTTCACCTCCCGTGTCTCGCCCGGCGAATAGAGGAACTGCCACCGCCGCACGCTCTGCCCCTGGCTCAGTTGCTCGGTCACGCGGTCCTGCGCGTCGTAAGTATTGATCACCATGAGCGCGTTATTGTGGTCGCGCCAATGGGTGAGCCGGTGCCGCGTGTCGTAGGCCAGGTTCGTATGAAATCCCTCCGGATTGGTGATGCGCGTGAGATTGAACCCGGCGGTACCATTGCCCGTGTAGGAAAACGAAACACTGCGCCCTGTGCCGTCGCTCACGCTCTGGATGAGCGGGCTCGTCCCGTTGTAGGAAAACGTCAGCACCCGCCCCTGCGAATCCGTCACCGTGCTGAGTCGCCCGCTCGTGTCGTAGGCGTAGGTTTGCGTGTTGTTGTCCACGTCCCTCCACTGGCTGACCCGGTTGTTGGTGAAGGTGATGTTTCCGCCAAACCGCGGGCTCAGCGTAAAATTCCCCGAAGCCCCGGTGAGCGTCGCCGTCGAGCCCGGCGGCCGCGTCCACCCCCCGCCCGCCCGCGCAATGAACGCGAGGCGCTTGTTGCCGATCTCCACATTCGCCGCGTTGTTGGTGATGCGATCCACCATCCAGTTCGCCGCGAAGGCGGCGATCATGAGTTCCTTGGCGGGGCTGGTTGCGGAAACAAAGTCCGGAGCGACCATCGCGGCGACCATGGCCTCCGCTGCCTCGACCGGCTGGCGAAGGCCGAAGGCGGCCTCCAGATTGGTCGTCAATCCCACCCGCCCCTCCAGCGAATGCTTCCACCCGCGGCCCAGCGCGCCACTTTCCCCGCGCCGCGAGCTGTCGTAGCTCCGGCGGAAAACCAGCCCGCGCGGCGTCTCGGCCTCGCCGAGTTCCAGATCGACGGCATCCATCGTGTAGGCTCCCGAGGCGAGATCAACAGGTTCGGCACTCAACGTTTGGAGAAGGTTTGAGAAACCCAGTTCGAGACTGAACCCGGAGAAAATGGTGAATTGGCTTCCACTGGCCTCGCCGCCTTGAGAGGCGAATCCTCCGCTCAGGCCGCCGAAAATCATCATGTCTCCGCGGCCGTCGCGAAGGGACGAGAATCCGAAGCCCGTCCACTGGTTCAAAGGTGTGTCACCGTTTCGGTGGACCAAAAGAACGTTGCCGACTGTGTTCGCAAAACTGGCGATGAAGTTTTTCTCAGCGGTCGTGTAGTTTTGCAGTTGGCCGCTCACGCCGCTCCAGTTCGACGACGTGACACGGTAGATCCGCTGCCCGCCGGCATTGGCGAGCACGAGGCATTTGACGGTCGAAGCCGACGCCACTCCGGTAAGCTGCTCAATGACTCCATGTTCCATGGCGCTCAGCATCCACATGGCGGATTTAAAGACATCGGTGCGATTTGTCCCCTGCGCATCGAAGGAACTGAGCAGGCAGCCGGGCATGTCCACGTAGTAACCCGACTCCTGCCCGGTCCGTCCGATGATGTGAACCGGGAAAGGTTGTGCTTTGGAAACGCGGGCCGTCATCGTATGAGACAGCGCCACCCGCCGAGCCCACTGGATGCCGTATTGGTGGAGAGTTTCGGTCAGGACTTGGCGGGAGGAGTCGACCAGTCCGGAGGCCAGATAATCCCGGATGCGCCGTTCGGACGCTGCCGGTCGGCCGCCCGAGAACGGATTCGGATACAATGCATAGGTCAAGTCATAGCGACCGGTGCGCAGATAGTTTGTGGCGGCAAGGGCCTGGGAGTGATTCGCTGTCGGATGCGCGATGGAGTAGATCACGCTGGCGTTGGTTCCACTGCCGTTAGTCTCGGCAGCCTCCAGAGTGTCGCCGAGCCATAGCTGGGCGTTCAAGCCATTGAACGTCAGGCTTACTCGCCTTCCTGCCAACATGTCAGTGAAAAATGTCCGGTCGACCTGTGTGCCCACTCGCACGCGCAGTGAGGAGCGGTAGGAATTGGGAATTGCGGTGAACGTTGTGGTGACTTGGGGAGAAAGAGTGGCAAGCCGGGCGGCAGCCTGTGCCAGTGAAGTGAGCGACTCCTCGCGAAGGCGTGTTCCGCCGGTGACTTCCTCCACACTTGCGTGAGGCGCCTGCGTGGCGACGTGGTTTCGCAGCGCCGTCGCATACTGGGTGAACCGGTTCTCCAACGCGCTCTGGCTCAGATTCGTCACGTAATCGCCAGTCACCGTCCCGCCAGCATCCGTGACCAATTGAGAGCGGCTATAGCCGGTGATTGCCTTCAAGTTCATCGGCTCCCAGAAGTCATGCAGCTTGAAACTCGGATCGAGATCATAGGTCACCCCGCCGATCACCACCCTCACCCACACATGGTCGAAACGCGACGCGAGATGCGGGCCGTCGTAATAGCGGGTCCAGTTGGGAATCCATGCGTAGCCCAACGTCCACGCAGCTGCCCCCGGCGCGCAGCCGAACCAATGGGCGAGATCGGTGCCATCCGGCGAGGATTCCCGGATACCGACGGTGCCATAGACGTAGCTGGTCTGGGTGAACCCGGCGGCATTGAGCAGGGCGATGAGGAGGCTGGCGTGGTCCATGTCGTTCCCGGCCTCATCCAGCCACGTGCCGTGCGCCCCTTTGGCACTGCCGTAGTAGACCTGATAGCGAATTTTGTTGCGGACAAAATTGAAGATCGCGACCGGATCGTTCTGGAGCCCGCTGGCGACGGCTTCGAGTTCCGGTGTCACCGCTGTCGCTCCCGACCCGGCGGACATCGACTGCGTCATCGGCGCAAAAGCGGGAGACGACGGCGCGACGACCAGCGGCGGAGCCCCGGGCTCGGGAACGCCCGCGGGCTCGGCCGCGAACCAGCCGGGTCCGGATTCGGCCAAGCCGCTCGCGGCCGCAACGAGAAGTGCCGCGGCAACGCTCCACCGCCGTCGGCTCAGCAGCCAAGCCAGCGCGCCGAAAAGGATCGCAATGGCCCAAAGCGGAGCCGAGGGCACCCCGGGGGTGGAGTTGATGAGGTTCGAGGTCGCGACGCCGGCTCCGGCGTCGGCCAGGAGCCGGAACGATAGCGCGTCACCCGCAGGCAGCGCGGTGCGATTGCGGAACGTCACCCGCTCGGTGCCATTGCCGAGATCCTCGGCGGCCCCGATCTGTTCGAAATACGTCGCCCCGCCGACCCATTGCACGCCATTGCTGGACTGCTGGAGCGACGTGATCGCGCCATGCGCTTTGGAGCGCACGAACGTGAAAAACCGGTAGCTCTGTTCATCGCTGTGAACCTGGGTCGTCACGGTGGCGAGCGGGGCGGCCTGCGCTTGCAGGGGAGCGAGTCCCAGCGCGTACTTCATCAGGTTGGACACTCCGTCGCCGGCCGGTGCCGCCATCGGGGAAACACCGGTCGTCCCGAAAAAGTGCTGCTCCCACCAATCCGACAGCCGGTTGCCATCCGAGTCACCGCCCCCCGCCGTGGCCGCGGTGATGTTTCCCTCCGCGTCGGTCGCATAGCCCGTATCGAGGCCCCCGGAGGTCGAAGCCGAGAGCAGGCGGCCCGAATCATCATAGACAAACGTTCCGCCCGGTGCTGCGGATACGGCCAGCATCGCGGCGGCCAATCGGGCCAACGCGTTCTTCATAGCGCGGCCGAGAATCCGCGCCTCATGAGACGATTGCAATGAAAATTTGCGTTATGACGAAATTCTCACATTCATTCGGCCTGGTGCGTTTTAAGCACGCGAGCCAGCCAGCCGGGCGCGCTGGAGACTTGGCCCCATCCAGAGTGCCCAGACGACGACGGGTGCGGCGAGGGTGAACAGGCTGAGCAGGCGGCCTGGCACGGGTGGAGCGTCATTCGGATGCACGAGATGTCCCGCCTCGCGCCAGATCACAAACGCGAGCAAAAACAAGAGCGCACCTTGCAAACAAAGCATAGCAGCCGGAAAGACCCTGAGCTTGTCACGCCACGGAACCGGCGAGGCGAAAATCAACGCGAAGAGAAATGCGGTCGGAAGCCACCAAAAGCCAGCTGCATCAAAATCGACATTCCGCACGGGGCCCGAGCCATCGGGAGCGGCGAGCCGGCGTGAGAAGATCTCCAAATGCAAAGGACCGGCCCGACCCTCTTCGGCGGGCTTGGCTTGAAATTCCACCTCGAGCCCGCCCCACGGAACAACCCACACCATCCGCCCAAGCGCCGCCAAGCCTTCACCGGCCAGACGCGGAACACCCGGCCAAGGCGCAGTCAGAATGAGGAGTAGCAAAGCAAATAGGGCAAACGCCCGCGCGAGCCGCATCACGACGGTTGCCCTCTTTTCAGGAGCGCCAACAATAGCACCGCCAACCCGACGACTGATATGAGAAGCAGGGTCGGAGCGAGTTGAAGGTGGGCGACAGGGAACCACCCCGGCGCATACGCGCTCGCCAGAAAAAGGCCGGCGACCCGCACGGCATTCAACAGTCCAAGAGCGACCAGCGCGACCGCGATGCCGCCAGCTTTGAGTGCCGCCGCCGCCGAACTGGCAAAAATGCCGGCGACGAGAAGAATGGCATAGGGACTTATCGCGCATCGCTCTTCCACCCTCAGCAGAGTGCTCCCGTGAGAACGTCCGAGATCCGGCCCCTCCGCGACCACATCTTGTCCGGCAGTTCGCAGGACAAACGCGGCTGCTCCTGCCGTGAGGACGGCTTCCGAACGTTCGACCGCCGGCCAGAATGGCATCAACGTCAGCAGAGAGAGGGCGGCCGCGATGAGCGCGAATGCCCAGACCGGACGGTGATTCCCGGAGGGTTGCCAACGCTTTCGCTCCTTTGGGGAACGCGATTTCATCGAGCGGAGCTCACTTTCTTTTCGAGGCTTGCGAGGCAGCCGTTCATGGCACGTCACCTTTGGCCCGCATACCGGCAGCCGGTCAAGAACGGTTTGTCGCTTCCTGTGCCGACTCCTTTGTAACATTTTCGTCACAAAGCAAAAATTGGCTCCGAACCGTACGTTCCGAGCTCCGAGCCGCGTGATTGCTGTCCAAAACATGGGTGATCCGAGGTCAGAACCCGGTGATCCAAGCCCGACGGGCAACCATCAATCCCGTAAGCATTTAGCGCAAGCATTCAGGGTCACATCTTGACATTTGACATTTTCTCTTCCACGCGACGGTAAATCTTCATCAACTTCCGATCCGTTTCCATTTTCGCCTGAAGTCTCTTTACCGCCTGCGTCACAGCTGAATCGTCCATCCCGCCGAGCCATTCTGCGAGGGTTCCATTCGCAATCCCGGCCTTTCGTCGCCCCACCATCAGGACCATCGCCCTTCCCCAGTCGCCCCTCCGATTTCGATACATCTCCCATGCCTCCCCTTTGACTTTGCTCACCGCTGCCACGATTTGGTCGATCTGGAATCGCGGCTGAATCTCCCGAGTGCCGGACTGTTTGGCACTTGCGCCTTGCGTCTTCTGCCGGACGACTTCCAGCAACTCGTCGCCGCCGAGCACCAATCCTCCGATCAGCGACTCCCACGGACTCTCCTCGATGCCTTCCCTCACAGCTTCCTCCACATACCTTCGATACTCCCTCCGCCCGGACGCCCCTCCGCCAAATCCTGCCAGAACCTCCTCCCGGCGCAACCAGGTTGGAACCTTCTCCTTGCCGCAATATGCACGAAACGAACTCCATCGATACCCATCCAACTCCCTCAACCTCTCTCTGACAACATCCTTGGTTGTCTTCTCTCCCAGGATGAGCGTCCTCCCGCTGAACGCCTTGACTGGGCCCATCAATCTGGCCATAATAGCCATATGAAGACGGTCAACATTTCCGATCTTAAGAATCACCTCTCGGCACACTTGGAGTATGTGCAAGGGGGCGACCCCGTCTTGATTCTGGATCGTCGTCGACCGGTCGCTGTGATCGAGCCATTGGGTTCAGGAACTTGGTCTGCAGCGCTTGAAGCTCTGGTTGTGACCGGCATCGTTCAAGCTCCTGTTGCGCATCCGAATCCGGAGGAATTTTTGCGTATGCGAAAAGGCGAAGGGGGAGGTTTACAGCGCGGCATTCTGGAGGAGCGGGACGCACGATGAGATTCTGGGACAGCTCGGCCGTAGTCTCCTTGTTGCTCAACGAGGGCGATTCCGCCGGGCGTGAGAGGGATTTTGCAGAGGACCCGGAAATGCTCGTGTGGTATGGGACGCTGGCGGAAATCGAATCCGCCATGAGCAGGAAAATGCGTGAGAAATCGCTCCGGGAGGTCGATTGGGAGGCAACCAAAGCGCGATTGGAACACTTGCAGCATCGCTGGTATGAAGTGCAGGCTTTCTCCATCGTCCGCGAGCGGGCCATCCGGCTCCTGCGACTGCATCCGTTGCGGGCAGCCGATGCGTTCCAACTCGCCGCTGCTCTGGTGGCTTTCTCCGAGCGGACGCGGCATCACTGGTTTTATACCGGCGATGAACGTCTTCTCGCCGCTGCACGGGCCGAGGGATTTCAAGCCAGATAAACCGTAAAAAACACCCGGTTATCCCCACAATTTTCCAATTCTTCGCCGTGTCAGGATCTTCGCGTGGCGAACTGTCTCTCTCAGAACGGCGGTCTGATTTTCCACGAGTCCTAGGCCGGTTCCAAGACGCCTGGGGCATTCTGCTCAACGGATGACGGGTCGAACTCTCGGAGCGGGCATTGCGGAATCGCGGGGGAAGCGATAAGGGTGCGGAATGTTTGCGGCTCCGATTCCCGAAGATGAAATGCAGCGTCAGCATGTGCTGGAGGGGTATGGCATTGTTGAGACCCTTCCCGAGCAGGCTTACGATGACATTACGCACCTGGCTTCGGAAATTTGCCGCACGCCGATCGCTTCAATCACGTTTTTGGATCGGGACCGGCAGTGGTTCAAGTCGCGCGTCGGGATCGACGTGACCGAAACACCGCGCGAGATCTCGTTTTGCGGGCATGCGATTCTGGAACCCGGAAGCCTGATGGTGGTCGAGGATGCGCAGAAGGATGCGCGCTTTGCGGACAATCCGCTGGTGACGGGGGATCCTCACATCCGGTTTTACGCCGGCGCACCGCTCGTGACGCCGGACGGACATGCGCTGGGAACGCTTTGTGTGATCGATCGCGAGGCCCGTGATCTCAACGAGAGTCAGGCCCGTTCGCTGCGGGCGCTGGCGCGCCAGATCATGGCCCAGCTGGAACTTCGGCGGAAGCTTACCGAGACCGAGGAGCTCTCGCACCTGCGCGACAGTGCGCTGGATCGATTGCAAGCCGCCCAAGCGCGGTTCGATGCATTCATGGAAAACAGTCCCACGGCGGCGTTCATCAAGAATGACGCGGGGAGGGTCATTTTCGGTAATCGAGCGTTTTTCCAGATGCTGGGACGGGAGGAGAGCGACGTGCTTGATCGGCCGCCCGAAGAGGTTTGGAAAGCGGATGGTGACGTGATCGCCGAGCATGACCGGCAGGTTCTTTCGGAAAAGCGGACGCTGCGGTTTGAGGAAAGCTATACAACGCCCGACGGGCGGACGGGCACATGGCTGAGTTTCCGGTTTCCCCTTCCGGGATTTCAGGGAGAAGCCCTGCTGGGCGGTGTGTCGCTCGACATCACGGAACGCATATTTTACGAGCAGCGGATGGAGATCTACCAGCAGCGTTTGGAGGAGGCGGTGGCGCGGCTGGAGGAACTGGCGGTCACCGATGCGCTTACGGGAGTCCGGAACAAGCGGAGTTTCGAACAGTCGCTGACCGAGGAAGTCGAGCGCTCCCGCCGCTACCGGCTCCCGCTCTCACTGATCGTGCTCGATATCGACCATTTCAAACAGTACAACGACACGGAGGGGCACGCCGCCGGCGATGATGTTCTGAAGGCCGTGGGTGGCCTTCTTCGCTCGACGTGCCGGCCGAACGATTTTGTGGCGCGCTATGGTGGCGAGGAGTTTGTGATTCTCCTTCGCAGCACGCCGGTGGAGGGGGCGTTTCTCCTGGCGGAGCGTATCCGGCGGCGATTTCGCGAGACCAATTGGCCGCAACGTCCGGTCACGGCCAGCTTCGGCGTGGCAGGGTTGCAGGACGATGTTCCGGACGGCCGGGCGTTTTTCTCAGTGGCGGACAAAGCCCTCTACGAGGCCAAGGCTGCCGGTCGCGACAGGGTGAAAGTCGCCGACTGAGTTCTCGCGGTGTCACGCCTGCGGTGGGATTTGGGCCGGAAGATATTTGCCCGACGGTTCATAGAAACGAAAGTGTGACACTTTTTCCATTGCGTCGGGGGCGGAGGCACGGGAGCCTTGGGACGTTCCATGATCCGGATAAACTATCATCCGCCGGGCACCCCGCCGGCGACGTTGCTTCCGCGCGAGGATGCGACCTCTTCGACGATCACGCTCATCCAATACGACACCGGGTCGATTCTCGAAGCGGACTTTGACACGTTTGAGGAATTGCTGGCGAAATTTGATCCGGCGAAGGTGAACTGGATCAACATCGACGGCCTCGGCGATGTGGAGATACTGCGCAAACTGGGGGCGCATTTTCAGATCCATCCGCTGGCGTTGGAGGATGTGCTGAACACAAGCCAGCGGCCGAAAGTGGAGCATTTCACGAATCACTTCTTCATCGTGAGTGAGATGATCTATTTTGATGAGAAGGAACGGCTTGCGTTCGAGCAGCTGAGTTTGTTTCTGGGAGATTCGTTCGTGATCACGTTGCAGGAGGAGCGCGGGCATGACGTGTTTGAGCAGGTGCGTTCGCGACTGCGGGCGGGGCGGGGGTATGCGCGGCGGATGAAGGCGGATTATCTGGCGTATGCCCTGCTGGATGCGACGGTGGATCAGATATTCCCGGTGTTGGAGTCCATCGGGGATTCCATTGAGGGCGTGGAGGAGGAGATGCTCGACAAGCCGCAGCGGGCGACCTTGCGGCGGCTCTATGAATCGAAGCGGCTGCTGCTTCAATTGCGGCGGGCGTCGTGGCCCCAACGGGAGATTTTTAATACGCTCATTCGTGACGATACCGGGCTCATCGGGCGGGAGACGCAGATCTTTTTGCGGGATTGCTATGACCACACGACGCAAATCATTGATGTGATCGAAAGTTATCGCGACCTCACGGCAGGGCTTATGGACTTGTATCTGTCGAGTCTGGGATTCCGGACGAATGAGATCATGCGCATCCTGACGATTGTGTCGGTTTTGTTTATTCCGCTGACGTTTTTGGCGGGGGTGTATGGGATGAATTTCGACACGGATCTGCCGCTGAACATGCCGGAGCTGCACTGGCCGTTTGGCTACGTCTATTTCTGGGGCATCTGCCTCGTGTTGGTGATCGGGATGTTGATTTACTTCAAGCGGCGTCGATGGCTTTGAAGTCTGTTTTGATCGTTACGGCGTCCTTTGGGGAGGGTCACAATACGGCCGCGCGAAATCTTGCGGCGGCCTTGCGGGAGAGTGATCCGGCGATGAAAGTGGCGGTCTACGACGTCTTTCTGGAGGCATATGGGTGGATGAACCGGTTGGTCCGTCTGGGGTATCTGCTGGCGATCAATCATACGCCGCGATTTTGGAAACTGGTTTTTTGGATTCTGGATCGGACGAGCGTGGTGGGCGGAGGCATCGGGATCTTTGGCCGGGCGGCAAGACGGCTGGCGGCGTTGCTCCGTGAGGGGGATCCGGATGTGATCGTTTCGACGTATCCGGGCTACGGGCATCTCTTGGATCATGTCGTGCGGCGTTTTGGAACGCGGCCGGTTCGGCTGGTGACGGTGGTGACGGATTCGATCACGATCAATTCGGTGTGGTATCGCCCGCGGACCGATTTTTTTCTCGTGCCGAATGAGCCGACGGCGCGGGTGATGCGGGAGGCCGGGGTGGAAGCGGCGAAGATCCGGGTGACGGGATTTCCGGTGCCGCTTTTGTTTTCGACGCCGGTGGTGCGTGGCGATGGTCCGCCGTGGCAGGTGCTATACATGGTGAATTCCGGACACCATCGCGCGGCGGGCATCGTTCGGGGGCTCATCAAGATTCGCGGAATTTTTCTCACGGTTACGGCCGGTCGCGACGAGACGTTGATCCGCGAATTGGAGCGTCTGCGTGCCGAGTCGGGGACAGCGTTCGAGATTCACGGGTGGACGCCGGAGATCGCAAACTTGATCCGGCGGAGTCATGTGCTGATCAGCAAGGCCGGAGGCGCGACGGTGCAGGAGGCGTTGGCTGCGAGGACGCCGATGATCCTTTCGCAAATCATTCCCGGGCAGGAGGAAGGAAATGCCCGGTTGCTGCTCGAAGCGGGCTGCGGGGAGTTGGCGGAGTCTTCAGCGGAGATCGCCGCGGCGACCGAGGCGCTTTTTCGCGAGAACGGAGCGCTATACCGAGCGCGATATGAAGCGACGGCGGCGATCAGTTTTCCGAATGCCGCACGGGAGGCAGCGGCCTGTCTTCGCGAGTTGGTGGGGTGAGTGGTCCGGTCGATTGGGTCGCGCCGCCGGATCGGTGCGAAAGGCGAGTTTGGCGGCATTGGCGAGGCATTGTTGAACGTCGGTCTCGTCGAGTCCGCAGGTGGGAGCGGCGACGTGCAATTCGTGGTCGAAGTCGATGGCGCTGATGCCCGTATCGTCGGTGTTGATGGTGGCGAGAATGCCGTGGGCGAGGAATGTGCGGAGCGGATGCGAGGAGTAGTCCTTTACGGTGCTGGTCGGCACGTTGCTTGTGGGGCAGCATTCGAGGCCGATGGCGTTTCCGGCGAGGAAGTGGTGGAGGACGGGATCTTCGATGGCGCGGATACCATGGCCGATGCGGGTGGCCCCAAGCAGATCGATGGCATCGCGGATACTCTGCGGGCCGGCGGCTTCCCCGGCGTGGATGGTGATTTGGAGTCCGGCTTTTCGGACGCGTTTGAAATGTTCAACAAAGAGGGTCGGAGGGAATCCGGCTTCGTCCCCCGCCAGATCGATCGCGACGAGGCGGTCGCGAAAGGTGAGCAAGGCTTCGAGCTCGCGGAGACACATGGCGGGGCCGAACGTCCGGCTGAGGATGCCGGTAAGTGTGGCGGTGATTCCGAACTCGCGAATGCCGGCGTCCACTCCATCGGCGACGGCTTCGACAACGGCGGCCGGATCGAGACCATGAGCGCCCGCCATGAACACCGGGCTGAAGCGGAGCTCGACATGGTCGAGACGTTTGCGGGCGGCGCCCTCGATTTTTCAAATGCGACGCGTCGGCAATCGTCCGGTGTGGCCAGGACCGCGATGGCCGACTGAAATTTGGAGAGAAACTCGAGGAGACCCGGTTGGCGAGATTGAACCGTCACGTGCGGGCGCAGGTCTTCTTCTGAAAACGCCGGAAGGGGGACGCCATTTTTTGCGCCGAGCTCAAGGATGGTGAGCGTGCGGATGTTGCCTTCGAGGTGACGGTGGAGATCAATGCGCGGGGCGCACATCAATTGGCCGCGAGGGCCTTTTCGACCAAGCGAACGGCCAGGGGCTGGGTGGCGGCATCCAGATCGGCAAGCGCTTTTTTGAGCATGGACGTATTGCGGTTCGCAACCGCCCCCTCCACCGTTGCGCAGAGGGTGGCGATGGAGGTGCGTTCGTCCGCGGTGACGTCGGGTCCGAGGGTATCGAGCGCAGTGGCCACCGCCGGGAGCATCTCGTCGGCCTTGAGTCGCGCTTCGGTGAAGATGCGTTCGTCCATGTCTTCAAACGCGTGTTCGAGAGAATCGCCGAGCATTTTTTCGACGGCTTCGTCCGAGACCTCAACGGCGCTCCGGACTTGGAGGATGGAATCGGTGCCGGTCGCGGTGTCGCGGGCGAGGACGTGAAGGATGCCGTCGGCGTCGATCTCGAATTGGACGCCGACGCGGGCGCGGCCTTTCGGGAGTGGAGCGAAAGGGACATCGAAAGTGCCGAGCGTCCAATTGTCGCTGGCCATCTCCCGCTCGCCCTGCAGGACGGTGATGCGCATGCCGGACTGGTTGACAACCGCATTTGTGAACATCTCGCCGGCTTTGCAGGGAATGGTGGTATTGCGCGGGATGATGACGTTCATGAGTCCGCCGAAGGTCTCGATCCCGAGGGAGAGCGGCGTGACGTCCAGGAGGGTGATGCTCTGAATGGAGCCGTCGAGAATTCCGGCTTGGAGCGTGGCTCCGAGCGCCACGGCCTCGTCCGGATGCTGGCTGCAATCCGGGGTACGGTGAAAGATTTCCTCCACGATTGAGCGAACGAGCGGCATGCGCGTGGCCCCGCCGACGAGGATGACAGCGTCCAGCTCGGCGGTCGAAAGCCGGGCGTCTGCGAGCGAGCGAATGCAATGGCGGCGTGTGCGCTCCAAGATCGGCCGACAGATGGCATCCATTTCCGAACGGGTGAACGTGCGGCCCTGGGTCTCGGTTTGCTCCACCTCGGAGAGGAGGCGCTTGAGTCGCTCGGCCTCGGCAATCGGCAGATCCCAAGCGGCAGACAAAGCGGCGTCGAGGTCGTCACCCCCGAGGCGGGTGTCGCCGTTGGTGGCGAGCACTTCGAAGACGCCGACGTTGAGTTCGAGGAGCGAGACATCAAATGTTCCCCCGCCGAGGTCGTAAACAGCCACGCGGGACTTCTCGCCCAAGCGGTCCAAGCCGTAAGCGAGCGCCGCGGCGGTGGGTTCGCTGACGATGCGCTCGACTGTTAGCCCGGCGAGTTCTCCGGCCCGTTTGGTTGCAGCGCGCTGGGCATCGTGGAAATAGGCCGGGACGGTGATGACCGCATTGTCGACCGGGGCGCCAAGGGCGCGCTCGGCGTCGCGTTTGAGTTTGCCGAGAATGAGTGCGGAAATCTCCTCCGGAAGCCAGAGGCGGCCATCGAGATTTACGGCGGCGAGATCCTGCGAGGCGGCGATGGGAAAGGTCGGGAGCGGGGGAGCGAGCTCGGCGAAGCGTGTGCCGATGAGGCGTTTGATCGATGTGACGACACGGTCGGGGTGCTCTTCGCGGGCGGCGAGGGCGTTCCATCCGACCACGGGCTCGCCGGATTTGGGAAAATAGACGGCCGAGGGGGTGAGGCGGCGGCCTTGATCATCGGCCAGGAGGATCGGGAAGCCCGAATCCATGGTGCCGACGAGAGAATGGGTGGTGCCGAGATCGATTCCGACAGTCATGGGTGACGCCCGGCGGAAATCAGCTCGGGATCGAGCGCCAGAGGAGAATCATGAGCGTGGCGAGAATGAGGCAAAGGACGAGGAATTTCGTTTTGGCGTTCTGGAGTTCTCGTCCGGGGAGACCGCGCGGACGGCCCTCGTTGCGGGAGCTGCGGGCATTGCGGCCCTTGAGCGAGATCGCCGGGGCGGCGATTTGGGCCTGAATGCGGGCGCGTTCGCGTTCGAGTTGTTTTCGCTGTTCGATGCGGGCCGGGATGGTGCGGAGCTGGCGTTCGAGTTCGGCTTCGCGTCGCTTGAGATCCTCCTGCTCCTTGAGCAGGCGGCGTTCTTCGGCGGTGAGTCGGGTCGGGCGTGACGGAGGTCGCGGCATGGGAGAATCAGTTCGTGCCCGAGAGGACAGCCCAGATCCAAACCAGAAGTGCGAGGAGGCCGAGAACTTGGAGCGGTAGGGTGAAAGCGAAACCGCTGCGGAGCCAGTAGGCGAACCCGCGGTCTTCGTATTCGGCGTAATCGGCTTCGGAGGTCGGGAGTTGGGCGGCGACGTCGGCGTCCTCCGCGGCAATCTTGGCCTGGGCCTTGACGTATTCGGCGCGGGCATCTTCGACCGAGCTCAGGGCCTTGCTGAGCTCGCGGGGGAGCTCGGAGGCCGACCAAGCGCGGATATTGATGGCCTCCATGGAGCGGAGGTGCTGGGTAAAGGCGTTATAAATGGCGTGGAGTTGCTCGAGGCGGGTCTGGGTGCCCTCGACTTCGCGCTGCACAACGACGAGGGCCCGGGTGAGCTTGTCGAGCATG
Source organism: uncultured Chthoniobacterales bacterium (assembly GCA_964516295.1). Lineage (GTDB taxonomy): Bacteria > Verrucomicrobiota > Verrucomicrobiia > Chthoniobacterales > Terrimicrobiaceae > CAZEYT01. The sequence continues at coordinate 18,071 of CAZEYT010000050.1, forward strand.
TCGGCGCGACCGGTTTCTAGCTCGTCTTGACGGCGCTTGAGCTCCTCGAGGCGTTGTTTTTCGCGTTCGATCTCCTCCTGTTTCTGGCGGAGGCTTTCGAGTTCTGCCCGGACCTGCTGGACCTTGTCGCCCAGTTCCTCCGGAGAATCGGTGTCGAGATCAAGGAACTCGTCGGGCTTTTTGCTGCTGTAGTCGGCGGGCATGGTGAATCGGATCGCAAATCCATACCCCCGCCGGCCGGATTTTCCAATGAAAATCCCTCTCCTGTCGGCGGGTGGTCCGTCCCCCGGCGACGGGGTCGATCAGAGGCGCTGGTTGAGGATCTCGATGAGTTCTTTGGCGGACTCGGGGATTTTGGTTCCGGGGCCGAAGATGGCGGCGGCTCCGTTTTCGCGGAGGAAGGAGTAATCTTGGGCGGGGATGACTCCTCCGGCGACGACGAGGATGTCGTCGCGGCCGAGGCGTTTGAGTTCGGCCATCAGGGCGGGGAGGAGGGTTTTGTGACCGGCGGCGAGGGAGCTCATGGCGACGATGTGAACGTCGTTTTCTACGGCTTGCTTGGCGGTCTCTTCCGGGGTCTGGAAAAGCGGGCCGATATCCACGTCGAAGCCGAGGTCGGCGTAGCCGGTGGCAACGACCTTTGCGCCGCGGTCGTGTCCGTCCTGGCCCATCTTGGCGATGAGAATGCGCGGCCGGCGGCCTTCGCGTTTTTCAAAGTCTTCGGCGAGTTGTCTGACGTGTTTGATATCGTCCATGGCTCCGTAGGATGAGGCGTAAACTCCGCTGATCGAGCGGATGACGGCTTGGTAGCGTCCGGCGACCTTTTCGACGGCGTCGCTGATCTCGCCGAGGGTGGCGCGGGCTTGGGCGGCCTCGATGGCGAGGGCGAGGAGGTTGCCGTTTTTCTTGTCCGAGGCGGCGGCGGTGATGGCGTCGAGGCAGCGGCGGACGGTGGGTTCGTCGCGATCGGCGCGGAGTTTTTTCAGGCGCTCGATCTGTGAGAGGCGGACGGCGGTATTGTCGACTTCCAAAATGTCGAGCGGGTCTTCTTTTTCGAGACGGAATTTGTTGACGCCGACGATGGTCTCGAGGCCCGAGTCGATCTTGGCTTGGCGGCGGGCGGCGGCTTCCTCAATGCGCATTTTGGGGAGTCCGGTCTCGATGGCCTTCGACATGCCGCCGAGGGACTCGACTTCCTGAATGTGAGCCCAGCCAAGTTCGAGGAGTTCCTTGGTGAGGGATTCGACGTAGTAGCTGCCACCCCAGGGATCGACGACCGAGCAAATGCCGGTTTCGTTTTGCAGGAAGAGCTGGGTATTGCGGGCGATGCGGGCGGAGAAGTCGGTCGGGAGCGCGATGGCTTCGTCGAGCGAGTTTGTATGCAGACTTTGTGTGTGGCCCATCGCGGCGGCCATGGCTTCGATGCAGGTGCGGGCGATGTTGTTGAAGGGATCCTGCTCGGTGAGCGACCAACCGCTTGTCTGCGAGTGGGTGCGGAGGGCCATGGATTTCGGATTTTTGGGGTGGAAACCCTTGACGATCTTGGCCCACAGAACACGCGCCGCGCGCATCTTGGCGACTTCCATGAAGAAGTTTTTCCCTTGAGCCCAAAAGAAGGAGAGGCGGGGAGCGAAGGCGTCGATATCCAGCCCGGCGGCGGTGCCGGTGCGGAGGTATTCGAGTCCGTCCGCGAGCGTGTAGGCCATTTCGAGGT
>CAZEYT010000051.1:0-19217 GCA_964516295.1 uncultured Chthoniobacterales bacterium
TGATCGGGCGGCGCGGGCAACCAGTTCGACTCTTTCTCTGGGCCCGGGCTTTCGTTCTGGATGTAGAGATCGACCGAGCCGTCGGGATTCACCTTCAAAGGCTGCCGGGCACTGATGCTGTACCGGTTGAGCGGGTTGGGAACAAAAAAGTAGTCTTTGTCATACATGGTCAGCGACCAGAAGCCATTCACCGGGGGTAGTTCGCCCTTGGGGAAATGCATGACGTATTTCTTCCCACCGCTGAATTTACCGACGATGTCCGGGCCCTCCGAGGTCGGATAAACGGCATCCTGCGGGCGGTTTGCGCCGAGTCCGATCGCTGTGATGAGCGCGCGCTGGAGGTAGTTTGTGCCGTAGAGACCCGTCTTCGTCGTAAAGAGCCATCCGTTCTGCAAAGTCATGTCCCCGGTCAGGATGCCGCCTTTGAGGTGGGCCATGATCCGCTCGTTGGCGATCTTCGGAACCGCTTCAAAAGCCTCCTTCGCGACGGGTCCAAGCTTTTCCGTGGTGAACGGCTTGCCGGGTTCGATACCGAGCTTGGCGAGTTTTTCCATCATGGGTTTGTCGGCGTCGGCAGGGGGGTTGTCTTTGAGCAGTTGGGCCAGCAGGTTGAAAAATTCTGTGGCGGAGAGTGCGTTGACTTGGTCACGCACAGGGGTTTTCATGTCTATCGTCGGGTCGACCTTTCCCGGAGGGGGCGTATAGGGCTTGCCATAACTGCTGAGTGGGATAACCGAGATCTCATCCTGCATTTTGTGAACCTCTTTGTAATCTTCGGGCGTTCCAGTGCAGTAAATTCTGCCGAGCAACCACACGATGCTGGTAGGAGATTTATACTCCGTCACCCCCTCGGGAAGTTTGCCGCTCCAGCCCGGGCCTGTGATTGCATATTTTTGCGGACCCGTTCCGGTCGTGCGCTTGCCGGGGACTTGGAAAACATTCGTCCAGCCATCCAGCATCGGGAACAAATAATACCTGTCATGCGCATCCGGCAGGCTGAGCACCCAGGGTTCTTTGCTCACGTCCAGCCATGACATCGTGTAAAGTGTGTCAGCATTTGGCGCAGTGACCTGCTTGTCATCCACCGAGGGATACTCCCTGAGACGCATGATTTGACCCATTGGTGCTGCTTTGTTCGAAGGGCTTTCGACATTGGTGAGCACCCTGCGGCTCATTTCCATGGTCACCAGCGGGTAGCCGTAGATGTAGGCTTCCACACCGAGTGCCGCGGCCTCCATCGGGTTTTCCAAGGCTGAGAGGCGATTCGGGGACAGCGCGAGCGAGAGAGCGGCGCAGGCGATCGGGAGGATGGACACTGGGATTTTCATGGTCGCCGAGGTTGGAAGCATTTCCCGGGAACCTTAGCACAGGGACTTCGCGGCGCCTATCCGATTTGCGCAAAACTGCTTGTCGAACACCACGGGGATGATACGAGCGGAGGTGGTTAAGACTTTCATGCCGACTCTCTTTCCGGCCGGTTATGCCATCACGGCCTCCGCGGACTCGTATGAGCGGGCGGAGGCCTTGTCGCACCAATGGAACATCCGGACAACCCAGTTGGAAAAAGGACGCTATGATTTCCGACTTTGCGCTCTTCACACCCGAAAGATCCAGGTGGGCCGCATTCTCCGGTCGCTTGGCACGCGACTGGAGGGCGAAGTGCCAAGGGGAACGGTGACCATGGCGGTGGCGCTGAACCCGGAGTCCCAGATGCAATTCCGGGGTCGGCGTGTGGGGTCGCTGGACCTGATTTTGCAAGAAGACACGAGCAGCTTGGATTTTTCATTCCTGGGAGGAGTCGAACTCCTGACCGTAGCGGTGAGCCGCGACGAGTTGGACCGCCGGGCTCTGGCCCTTTGGGGCAAGCCGTTTCCCTGCGAAAGCCGCTTTGGGGTTCTCCCGTTCCTTGGCGAGGCCGGGCGCCAAGCCGCGTGTTTGCAGATCGCGGCCGTTTTGGCGGAGGCTCTCCTTACACCGGGCCTGTTTGCAGCGGACCGGCCGGGGCGGCGTTTTGAGAATGCGATTTTGGAGGCTTTGTTCGAGAATCTGGCCGACCGAAGCAACGTGCTGGGCAGAATGGACCGGCACCGTGCGGCACATCAGGCCGTGGAGTTTCTTCATTCGCATCGCCGCGAGGAGCTGGCCATGACCGATATCTGCGAAGCCGTCGGTGCCAATCGCCGGACGTTGCACCTGGCGTTTCTGGAGCTCTACGGTGTTCCTCCGATGAAGTATCTCCGCGCGCTCAAGCTCTGTGGAGCGCGTCGGGACTTGGCGAAATCCCCGGACTCCGGTCGTCGCGTTACGGATGTGGCGATGGCGTGGGGCTTCAATCACCTTGGCCGCTTTTCGGCTTACTATCGGGAATTCTTTGGCGAGCTCCCGTCGGTGAAATTCGCGGTGGATCGGTCTGAAGCAACCGGTCGGTGATCGCTTCGGCGTTTGGCATTGCAAGGACGGGCAGAGCTTGGGAAGGCCTTGAGGGGAGATCTTCGGAGCTGGGCCGGCGGGCTACTTCATTTCGCGGAGTTTGCCGCCGGTGCCGCGGGCGAGGGAGCCGGCTTCGCGTTTATCCTGGGGTTTCATTTCGAACCCGATGAAGTTGATCTTGCAGCCTTCGGGGCCTTGCAGGGGGCCGCGGGCGACTTTTTCGATTTCCTTCCAGGGAATGTCGCCGCCGTAACCGGGGGCATTGTCGGGGTTCCACTGGAAGCTGCCGTCGGAGATGACGAAGATGACATCGGGTTGGAGGCGGGCGGCGAGTTCCAGAACACCGACAAAGCCGCGGTTGTTGGCGACGACCTTGCCCGAGGCGGCCATCATGCCGCTGTCGACCCATTCGTTATTGATCCAGTCCAACGCGGCGGCGCGATTCTGGTCGGTGGCGGGGACGAGTTCTTTGTTGAAGGCTTTGTAGTTGCGGGTGAATTGGATGATGCCGAAGCGGGCGTTGATCGGGAGCTTGGAGATGAGGTTGATGGTTTCTTCCTGAATCTTGGAGAGCGGGACGCCGGCTTTGTTGGCTTTGTTGACGACGCTGGTGGAGACGTCGAAGAGGAGCAGGACGCGTTTGCCGGTGGATTGGATGCCGAAGAAGCTCATGCCGACCCCGGTGCCGCCCACCCCGCCCGAGCCTTCGCCACCGGGTCCCTGACCGGCGGTGCCGACCAGACTGGAGACTTGGTCGGAGACAATCTCTGCGGGATCGAGCGGAAGCATCTGGTCCATCGGCATCTTGGGAAGCTCGGGGAGAGCGAAGGGAGCGGGGCGCAGGCTTTGCAGGCGGTCGTTGAAAGTCGGCTTGGGCGTCATGGCATCAAAGGCTGCCATGTTCATTTCGTGTTCGCGTTGTTTGGCGGGGAGGCGGATGTCTCTTTTGACCACGAAGTTTGCGGGCGGCGGGAAGATGTATTTCGCGACGACAATGACGCCGGCAACGATGCCGCCGAGGAGGTGAAGGACCAGCACGCCGACGATGATGCTGATGATGAGCTTGCGACGGCGTTTGCGTGCGAGCGCGCCCTCTGAGAGAAGTTCTTCTAAGGCGGCCATCAGGATTCCTCCTCCGACGAGTCGGCAAACGTCACGCCGGTGATGCCCGCTTGGGCGCAGACATTAAGCACGGTGACGATGCGTTGGTGGTTGGCGTTGTCATCCGCGTCGATGGTGATGAGGGCTTCGCTTTTGTTGGCGTCGGCGGTTTCCTTGAATCGCTTGAGTGTGCCGAGCAGTGTGGGGAGTGTCTCGCTGGTCGGGGAATCCATGGGCTGGTCGTTGAGGATGACCTGGCCGTCCGGGCGGATGAAAATACGTTGTTCGTCAGGAATATCGAGCGTCTCTTCCTGGGCAACGGTGCCGGGGAGGCCGATGTCGATATCGCTCTCCTGCTTGACGGGCTTGGCGGTGACCATGAAAAAGACGAGCAGCAGGAACACCATGTCGATCATGGGTCCCATCTGCATCTCTACGGTCTGAACGTCTTTGCGTTTTAATTGCATGGGGTGGGGAACACAGAGGCAAGGAGAGCACGGAGTATGGCCGAAAATGCAGGGGTTGAGTGGCTGGAATCCCTCTGTGAACTCTGTGCCTCTGTGTTCATATTGAGTATCCGTTAACGAGGCGGTGAACGCCTTTGGTCAGATCGGCGGTGTGAAAGTTGATCAGGAGACCGAGACGCAAGCCGGAGAGGCGGAGGTAGGAGAGCAATTGAGCTTTATCCACATCGATAACTTCTTTCTTGGCCTTGAGATCTACGATGACCCGGTTCGCAACGACAAGGTCGAGCCGCAGGTCATCACCGAGGTCCTCGCCCTTGTAGCGGATGGGATCAGGCACTTGATGGGCGTGAGGAATCGCGCGAAGCGTGAATTCGTGGCGGAGTGCCCGCTCATAGATTCGTTCCAGCAAACCGGGACCCAAGTGGCGATGAACATCGATAGCCGCACCGATGATCGCCTCGGTCAACGCTTCATCCGGATCGAGCTGTGTTCTCAGAGCCTGCGCGTTCATGGTCGGGAGGGGAACGCTAAGACACGGAGAGCACAGAGGATGGCCAGGGATGAAGGGTTTGCTTGGTAGGAATCCCTCCGTGAACTCTGTGCCTCCGTATTCATTCAGTCCTGATAAGTTCCGAAGATGACGTTGATAGCGCCGGCTTCGCTGGCGATTTTCATGAGTTCCTTGATCTGCTTGCCGGGCGTGTTGCGGTCGGCCCGCACGTAGAGGCGCAGCGGGGGCGTGTTTTTGAAGCGGGCTTTGAGGTGCTCGGTGAGTTCTTTCTTCGTGGCCGGACGGTGGCCGATAAAAAGGTTGCCCCCTCCGTCGATGCTGATGATGTCGCGGTCCGACACGTCGCTGGGGATCACGGCATTGGCGGCCGTGGGCAGCTTGATATCCACCTTGACCTGCTCTTTGGAGATCTTTGTGGTGACCATGAAGAAGACCAGCAGCAGGAAGGTCATGTCGATCATCGGTGCCAATTGAAAGCCGACTTCGTCGTCCTGTTTTTTTGCCAGTCTCATTCTTGGGATGTCTGCTCATACTCGGCGCTGGCTCCTTCGATTTTGAGTTCCCCGGAGAGCAGATCGAGCATGAAGGTGACGCGTTTCTGAATGTTGGCGATGTGAATGGAGAGCAGGTTGCGGAAGTAGAAGTAAAAGAACATCGCCGGGATGCCGACGAAGAGTCCGCCGGCTGTGGTGATCATGGCTTCGCCGATGCCGCCGGCGAGATCGGAGGGTTCGGATTTCCCGGCGGCGAGCATGTCGAAGCTGGCAATCATGCCAGTGACGGTGCCCAGCAACCCGAGCATCGGGCCGATGGTGGCGAAGACGTTCAAGTAGTTCACCCAGAGGCTGAGCTTGGTTTCTTCGTTGGCGAGGGTTTCGCCGGCGGCCTGTTCCATGGAGAGCTTGTTGGCGAGGTCGCGCTCGAAGTTCACTTTGAGAAGGGCGGCGGCCATGGTGTTGGCGAAGACGTTCGGGTTCGAATGGCAGAGCGAGTAGGCCGAGGCGGCGTCGCGGGATTGCATGAATTGGCCGACCGCCTCGACCTGCGACTTCGGCATGAGCTTGTTGCCATTGATGTGGAGGAAGCAATAGACAGCCACGGCGGCCGTGCCGATCGAGCACAGCAAAATCGGCCACATGAGCGCTCCGCCGGCATTGAAGGTGTCGAGGAGGGTTTTATCCTGCGGGGGCTTGGGCGTCGCGGCGGCGTCTTGCGCGAGGAGCGGGACGGTGAGTGCGATGAGGCACGCGAAGAGGAGGCTAATTTTTCGGAGCGGGCTTTTTTTCATTTTTCTTGGGTTTCGGTGTGGGCGATGAGGCGGATTTTTGGTCGGCCGGAGGCGCGAGGTCGTTGCGTGCCTCCTTTTCCGGATCGGCAGCGCGGATGTCTTCGGGGAGGGAGGCGATGAACGCTTTGGCTTGGGTGGCGTAGCGCGTTTGCGGGTAGATGGCGACGATGTCGCGGGCGCATTCGAGGGCGAGGGCCTTTTCTCCAACAAAATCGTAAACCTGGGCGGCTCCCCAGAGTCCGCGTGCTGCGGGTTCGGATTCCGAGCCATGGAAAAGATAGGGGTAGAGGTAAAGGTCGACGGCTCCGTGGTAGAGGCGGGCGTGTTCCGGGCGGACGAAGAAGTCTTCCTGCCAGCGGGGGTTGTCTTCGACGAGTTTGCGAAGGCCGGAATCGTCGGCCCCCGCGAGGATGAACTTGGCCTCGATGAGAACGGCCGGACTCTCGGTGACGGCAGCGAGTTCCATGGCTTCGTTCACGGCTTCGGCGGCGCGACCGGTGGCGACCATGGCACGAAGGCGGCCCTGGCGGGCATTCATGCGATCCGCCGGATCCCAAGCTTTGTCTTTGATTTGTTGGAAGAGAGCGAGGGCGCGGGAGGCTTGGGTCGGATCGTTGCTTTTGAGGAGAAGGTCGCCGAGGAGGACGCCGATACGGGCCGCGGGCGAGCGCGGCATATCGAGCCAGGGGAGAAATTTTGTCCACTGGGCTTCGAGGGCCGGGATTTTATCGGCGGTTGCGGTGCGGAGGAGGGCATCGCGAGCCGGGTCGGTGGCGAACCCGATTTGTTCGACGTCGGCTCGGGCAATCCCAACGCTGGCGTAAACGGGAGCGGCCCCCGGGACTGCGCTGGGAGCGGGAGGGAGGGGCACTTGGAGGCGGAGGGTGGGACCTTCGAGGCCGACGAGAATTCCTGCGCGGCGTTCCCCGTTTTTCATGAAGAGCACGTCTTCGGCTTGGAGGCCACCGGTGAGGAGAAGCAGGACGAGGAGGGAGCGTTTCATCCTTGGGCCGGGGTAGGCTCGGCGATGGGACCGCCGAGGGCGTTCAGTCGTTCGAGGGCTTGGCGGGTCTCCGGCATTTCGGAGAGGTCCTCGTTTTGACCGAGTTCCTGATAGGTCTTTCGAGCGCTGGTGGTGTCCTGGATTTTTTCGAAGGCCCGGCCGCTGGCGAGGTAGGCGCGGGCGACCCATTCACGCCACCGGCCGTGCATGACGTAGATGCGTTGGAAGTAGGGGATGGCCCTCTGGGGTTTGCCGTCTTTGAGATAGCTCTCGCCGATGCGGAAGAGGGCTTCGGCTTTTTGCTGGCCGGTGGCATATTCGCTGGCGAGGAGGGCTTCGAGAGTGTCGCGGGCCTGGGCGTCTCGCCCGCGTTTTTTGAGGAGAGAGGAACGGGCGAGGAAGACGCGGCCGGCTTCGCGGGAGGACGGTGTCTCGCGCTCGAAGCGGTCGAACCACTCCATGGCGGCTTTTTCGTTGCCGGCTTCGAGTTCGGCAAAGCCAAGGGCGGCGAGGGCGCGATCCTTTTGCGGAGCGCGGGGGTTCCACTTTACGAGGTCGCGGTAAAGCGCGATGGCGTCGGTGGATCTTCCGGCGGATTGGAGAGCATCGGCGAAATCGGCGAGCAGGAGGGGGTTGGTGGTCTGAACGTCGGCGCGGGCGGCGGCTTCGAGAAGGAGGGCGTTGGCGCGGGCGGGATTGGATTTGCGGAGGGCGTTCGCCTCGGCCCAGAGGGCACGCATTTGCAGGGTTTTCTGGTTTTTCCGCTCCGCGTCTTCCTGGAAGTCGGCGAGGAGGATGAGATATTCTTCTGCGTCGTCGCCGCGGTAGAGGCGTTGCAGGGCGGGGAAAAGGTCTTCGACCGAGCGGATGGACGGATCATCACCCAGTTCGTTGATCGCCTGCCAGTAGACCTCGCGGGCTTTTTCGGGTTCGCCTTGTTGGCGGTAGACCCAGCCGATCTGAAAGATGGCTTCGGCGACGCGCGGGCTGCGGGGATTTTGTTTCTGGAAGGCCTCCATGTGGGCACGGAGGCGGTCCGGTTCCTCCATGAGTTTGAGGGCCTTGCCGACCTTGAAGACGCCTTCTTCGTAGAACTTTGTGTCGGTCGGGGGGATGGCGGCAAACACGGAAATGCCTTCTTCCATTTCCCCTTCGTTCATGAGGGCGTCGCCAAGGAGGATGCGGGCCTCGCTGGTGTTTTCATGGCCCGGGTATCTGCGGAGGAAGGAGCGGAGTTCCTTGATGCTGGTCGCGTAGTCTTCCAACTGCTGCGCGCAGTAGGCCTGGCGGAAGACGGCGGCACCCTCGTAGGTGCCGTTTTTGTATTTCGAGAGGTATTCGTCCATAACCTTGCGGGAGCGGGCGAATTGCCTGTCGAGCGAGTATCCCATGCCCCGCCAATAGGCCGCGGCCTCGGCGAGTTCGTGGTCGGGAAACTTTTTCGGAAATTCCTCAAAGGCTTTGATGGCCTCGGTGTTGCGCTCGGCGAGGAGGAGGGTGAAGCCACGCATGAAGAGCGCACGCGGGGCGAACTCGGCGTCGGGGTGGTCTTTGAGAATGCGGTCAAAGGCTGCGACCGAATCGTCGTAACGGAGGTCTTTTTGAGCGGCGAGGCCGTCGAGGTAAAGGACGAGGGGGACGCTTTTGGATTGGGGGAATTTTTCCAAAAACGTTGTGGTGGTTTCGGAGACTTTCGGCCAGCGTTCGATTTCGAACCAGGATTGGGCGAGGTTGACGGAGGCCTGCTCGACGATGGGGTTGGGTTCGAGACGGAGGAGCATGTCCTCCATGATCAGGGAGGCTTCTCGGTAGCGCTTCATCGCTTGGTAGGCGGTGGCGAGACGGAGCCGCAGGGCGGCATCGAAGCCGGTGAGTTTTTCGAAATTGTCGAGTTCGCGGCGGACTTTTTGGACCAGTTGGCCGAGGACGAGTTTGGCGTAGGGATCGCCACGCGGATTGGCTTGGGCGGCTTCGAGGCGGGTTTCGAGATCGGCAAGCCGGGCTTCCTGGTGTTTGAGGAGGCGGTCCGAAGTCCAGACGCGCTGGAGGCAGCGGATGGCCTTGCGGTATTCGCCGGCTTCGAGCCAGCGGTTGCCGAGTTCGAGGGTGAGCGTTTGGAACGTGATGAGCTGGGCGAGGTCGCCCATGCGGGGGAATTCCTCCTCGATGAGCGTCATCGCTGCCTCGTTGTCATTGTCTTGGAGAAGGGCGTAGAGGCGGAGGACGATGGCCCGGCCGCGGTCTTTGGGGACGCTCCCGCCCTTGAGCTGGACGTAGTATTCGGCGGCTTCCTTGAATTTTCCCTCCAAGAGCCAGGCGGTTCCGATGAGGAGGCGGGCCTCGGGGATGCGGACGGCTTCCGGGGTTTGCTGGAGGAGGACCTGGTTGCGCTCGGCTCCCGGCGGAAAAAGAGAAATGAACTTCTCCAGCGACGCGCGTGCGGCCGGGAAGTCTTCCTCCTGAACCTGTGCGACGCCGAGCCAGAAGGTAAGTTCTTGAATCTCGCGTTGCTGGAGAGGCGGCTGGACGGCGAGGGCCGTTTCGATGGCGGGGATGGCGTCTGAGAATTTCTTTTGGTGGACCAAGCTCATGGCCTGCCGGTAGCGCATGGCTCGGAGGAGGGGTTCGGCTTCCTTGGATTTCCCGAAAGACGCCTCGAACTCTTGGAAGAGCTCGGTCGCTTCAGCGTATTTGCCGTCAAGAAAGAGACGACTGGACTGGTCGAGATACTCTTGGGCGGTCAGGCCCTGCTGTTGTTGAAGACCCCCTTGCGCACGCAGGGCCGGGCAGGCGAAAAAGAGCGCGAAGGCGAGCACAAAACCGGCGTGGAGGCGGGTCACAGTCACGACAAGGGAAAAGGATTTGTTTTTCATGCGAGTTTTTCCAAACCGGATTTGTTACAATCCTGTTGCAAAGCCATCGCCCGACCATGGACCAGATCAGCAATAACTATGCCGCGCTCGAGTTGGAGATCTTGGATTGGATCCGTCGAGGCGGGGACGGTCGGGACTTCGGTGAGGTTTTGATGGCGGTTCATGCGTTCCATCGGGCGGCGTGTCCGGGATATGGGGCCTTTTGTCAGATGAAGCCCGAGCCGGGAAATTGGCGGGAGATTCCGGCCGTGCCGGTGGATGTTTTTCGCCGGGTGGCTCTGAGGGCGTTTCCGGATGCCGCGACGGTGCGAACTTTTCGAACGAGCGGTACGACCGGCGAGGGCTTTGGGGAGCATCATTTTTGTTCCCTGAAGCTTTACGAAGCGGCGGCGTTGGCGGGGTGGGGGGCGGCAGGGTTGCCTCGGGAACGGGTGGTGGCATTGATTCCCCCGCCGATGGAAATGCCGCACTCCTCGCTGAGCCAGATGGCGGGATGGCTGGTGCGGCCCAGGGATTTTTTCTTCGGGAACCCTGCGGGCCTCCGGGAGAACGTCAGGGAGCCGGTGGTTTTGTTCGGAACAGCGCTTGCGTTTTTGCAGCTGTTCGAGGATTTGGGAGACGCGGTGTGGGAGCTCCCGGCCGGAAGTCTGGCGGTCGAAACGGGCGGCTACAAAGGCACGCGGCGCGACCTGCCGAAGGCGGACCTTTACCGGCTTTTCGGGGAGAAACTCGGACTGCCGGTGGATTCTGTATGGAATGAGTATGGGATGACCGAGTTGAGCTCGCAATTTTACACTCAGGGCCTTGGTCGGCCGCACCAGGGAGCGGCTTGGGTGCGGGCGCTGGTGGTGGATCCGGTGAGCGGCGAGGAAGTGGGTGACGGGGAGACGGGCGTTTTGCGGATCTTTGATGCGGCGAATCTGGGCTCGGTCTGCGCGATTCAGACGCGGGATTTGGCGATTCGGCGGGGCGAGGCGTTCGAGCTTCTCGGGCGCGACCCGGCCGCCTTGCCGCGCGGGTGCTCGCGGGCGGCGGACGAGCGACTTTCATGAACACCCTCGCGCGAGTTCAGGCCTTGGCGAAGGCGGCGGCGGGATTTCCCGAGCTGTCGCCCCCGGACGAGCGGGATCTGCTGGAGGTGGTACGGTTGGAACTCGGGCACGCGGAAATTCTCGATGATTTTCAGGAATACGGAGGTCACCTCGCGCGGGCCCTCGCGCCGCGGACGATCCTTCACATCGTCAGCGGAAACACGCCGCATGCAGCCCTCCAAACCATGATTCGCGGCTTGCTTCTCGGGGCCGACAATCTGGTCAAATTTCCCGCGGCCGGGCTTGGCGAAATCGAGCGGTTTGCAGACCGTCTGCCTCCCGAACTGGGGCGAAAACTGGCGTGTGCGCGAACGCTTGACGTGGCGTGGCTGGATAAAGCGGACGCCTGGGTAGTTTTCGGCGATGATCGGACGATTTCGCATTTCCGCGCATGCTGCCCGGCGGGGAAGATTTTCCAAGCCCATGGTCCGCGGGTGAGCCTTGCCGTAGTTTTCTCCGAGCTGGACAGCTGTTCCGGGTTGGCGCGTGACGTGTCGCTCTTCGATCAACTCGGCTGCCTGTCGCCGCAGGCGGTCTATGTTGCCGGAGATGCTGTGGGACTGGCGGCGCGGTTGGCGGCGGAGATCGAGCGCTATCTCGTCCGACATCCGGCCGGGCCCCTGGCGCTTGAGGACGCGGCGGCGGTGGCCCATGTCCGGGAGACCGCCCTTTTTGAAGAGGCCGCCGGGACGGGGGTCCGGGTGTGGCAGGGGGAGACCGGCGGCGGGTGGACGGTGGTTTTTGATCCCGATCCGGCCTTCCGGGGGTCGCCGCTCCATCGCTTCGTTTGGGTGAAGCCGCTGTCGGCGGATCTGGGGGCTTCACTCGGTCCAGTGCGCTCATGGCTCGGGGCGGTGGGGATTCATCCCGCGACGCCGGAGAATGCGCGGCAGCTTGTCGGGCTGGGTGCCTCGCGCCTCTGCGCGGTGGGGCGGATGCAGGAACCGTCCTTCACGTGGCATGCGGAGGGACGGCCGAATCTTGCGGATTTGGTGCAGTGGGTTGATTTCGAGCCCTGAGTCTGTTACATCCCAGCAACCCATGGCCAAGGACGACTGCATTACGAGCGACGGAGTGGTGGTCGACGTGCTTCCCGGCACGATGTTCCGGGTCAAGCTGTCCAACGGCCATGTCGTGTTGGCTCACATTTCCGGCAAGATGCGGAAAAATTTTATCCGGATTGTTCCGGGAGACCGGGTGACGATTGAGTTGTCGCCCTACGATCTGTCGAAGGCGCGCATCACGTTCCGCGAGTCGGAAGCGCCACGAACCCCCTAGCAGCCTGTCGGACTTGCAGTCGATGGTATAAAAGCAGGCGTGGCTGCCCGCTTTGTGCTTGTTGATCACGACACCCCGCTCTTACTGACGCCAGACCTCCGGGAGTGGGCTTTGGAGCAAAATCTGGCACTATCTGAATGTCGACCCGGCCGTCTTTGACGCCGCGCACCCGTGGGTCGAACTCTGCGATTGGGTGCCGTCCGTTTTGGCGGGCCTTTCCGATCCCGCTCAGATCCGGCGCGGCGTCTGCGCGGCGGGACATAAGGCGCTCTGGGCGGCCGATTGGGGCAGACTTCCCGATAAGAAATTCCTGAGGAAGTTGGACCGCCGTTTGGCTGTCCTGCGCGACCGGCTTTTTACAGAGACCTTCGAGGCTGACACCGCGGCGGGCGCGAAGACCCGGTCCGCCTCGTCTTCGACGCCGAGGCCGGTCCGGCGCTCAATGCATCGCTGGTGGATCTCGGGAACCGCTTCCGCATGATCGTCAACGAAGTCGAAGCCGTGACCCCGCCGCAGGCCCTGCCGAAACTGCCCGTGGCCCGTGCGGTGTGGAAGTGTCTCCCGGATTTCAAAACCGCCTGCGCCGCTTGGATCCAAGCCGGGGGAGCGCATCACACGGGGTTCAGTTACACCGTGACCCGCGAACATCTCGAAGATTTTTCGGCGATAGCCGGAATCGAAATGGTCGTCATCGGCGCGGAGACGCGGGCGGATGCGTTTCGACGCGAGCTTCGCTTCAACGAGGTCTATCACCATCTCGCGGGAGGATTCCGCGCGTGAGCGACTTTCCCACTCTGCGGGAGGCATGTTGCGCCGCGAACGTCCGGCTATCGACACTCGGACTGGTCGATCTCACGTTTGGGAACGTTAGCGTGGTTGATCGGGAGGCGGGCGTTTTTGCCATCAAGCCAAGCGGTGTGGATTACGCAGCGTTGCAGCCGGAGGACATGGTTGTTCTGGATCTAAAAACGGGCGGTGTTGTGGCGGGGACGCGGCGCCCCTCGTCGGATGCACCGACCTACCGGCGCCTCCTGCAGGCGTTCGCCTCCGCCAGGGCCGTCGTCCACACCCACTCCCGCCAAGCCGTCGCCTTCGCCCAGGCCGGGCGCGGTATACCGTGCCTCGGAACGACTCACGCGGATTCTTTTTGCGGAGAGACTCCCGTGACCCGCGCCCTCACCGATGCAGAAATCTCGAGCGACTGCAAGTGGGCGACCGGAGAGGTCATTGTCGAATGCTTCGAGACCCTCGGTCCCGCGGAGATTCCGGCCGTGCTCGTGCGCGGACACGGCCCGTTCGCGTGGGGACCGACCGCCGACAAGGCGCTCGAAAATGCCTTTGTGATGGAAGTGGTCGCCGGCATGGCGCTGCAAACCCTGGCCCTCAATCCGGCCGCGGCACCGCTCCCGGAAGCGCTTCGCGAAAAACATTTCCGCCGCAAACACGGACCCTCCGCCTACTACGGTCAGCCCGGTTAATTTCTGAACAGCCCGTTTGGGTTTGGGCACGTCGCATCGGCCGGCCGGTGACGCGAGCATGCATCGTAGAGCTCGCGAAAGGCGTTTCGAAGATTGCCGCGATGGCGGGTCCAGAGTTCGGTTCCGTCAACCGGCGTCGGTCCGAGTTCGCGGGCCAGTTCTTCGAGAAGCGCAGGGGAAGTTTTACAAAAATGAACGGTGCGCAGTCGACCGGGTCGGTGGGTCGTAATGACGACGGTTTCGGCACGCCGGATGATCCAGAGAAATTCCCACCAGCCCAGCCAGCCGAGTTGTTCCGCGCTATCGACAAAAATCGCCCCAGCGTCCCGCAGACGGTCGCGTTCCGGGGCTGTGAGACGGCGTTGCCCTGCACGTAAGCGCAACCCGAGCGGAGTTTGCCCTGCCGCTTTTCGGCGGGCTTTCCACTCGAGAAGAAGCGTGGTTTTTCCGTGGCCCTCAGGGCCGACGATCCGGGCTTGGGCCGACAACCGGACCGTCTTTGTTGAACTTCACGACGGTCGGATCGTCATTTTCCCGGCTGATCGGTTTTCCCGCCTCGCGGTCGCTTCGACCGAGCTCTTGAAGGAAGTCACCGTCGAAGTCCACGGCTTCGCTCTTCGCTGGGAGACTTTGGACGAGGACATCTCGGTGCCAGGCATACTGAGCGGACGATTCGAGCTGCCGCCACTGCAGCCGTAAACTCATCAATGACCAGCAATCACTTCGAGGATACAGACCTGCTCTGCCGGGATTTTGAAGCGGCGGTCCCATAGAAACCCGCGAGATTTCCTGAGACTTCGATTTCAACTTCGATCCGCCGGCCACGTATTTGGCAACAATCCCGGAGACTCGGCGAGCCAACTCGGCTCTGAGTTCCTTGGTAACGCCATGAGACCCTTGAAGATTCGTGCTCCATGCGACGACATACACGCGATCCAGAACTGAACCCTCATAAATTCTGGTCGCATTGGGACCAAGACCCATAATTGGCGCCAACTCCGTCAGTGACGCACCAAATCTGTTCTCCAACTGAAGCCTAACCCCCGTGCCATTGACTAATATAAATCGGAACTTTTCATTCAGGAGCTGTTGTTCCAAAAACTCTGCATCTGCAACGATCAACTGCTCGCGGACAGCGACAGGAAGATGTCTCCACGTCGGATTGGTTGCCCACTGAACTAAGTCGAGATGACAAGCAGAGCCGTCATAATAGGAGAAGCCGGATGGTTTTATGATCTGCTCCAACTGATCAAACCACGGGCAATATGGGTTCTTATTAAAATAGCCATTGCATTCAGCGAGTACTGCTCCGACTTTCTCAGGAGAAACGCTGGTCAGCCCAACCAAGCCCAGCGACTGGTGTGTAGCCAGTCTGCGTTCCCCTCCAACGAGTTCTAATCCAGCTTTGTCCAGAAATTCGCGCTTACTGGGGTTCAGGCCTAAAGTTGCAACTCTCGCTGAGGTTGCATTTCCGAATGAAACGACCGGAGTTGAGCCGGGCACAATGGCTGCCTTCTCAGGAGCAGTCCTTCGGATTCGATCTATGATGTATTGGGGAATCTGCGACATTTTAGGGTAACCAGTTTCGCAAAAGCCGAGGCGCTGGGTAGATTTATGGCTGTTTGCCAACTCGTATTCCCAAAGCTCGAAAAAAGGGAGCGGCTTGGATGAGATTCGACGGAGTCGCGCCGCCTCCGCCTCCGAAAATCACTGCCGCAGACATCCGCAGGAAACTTCTTAACTCCAGGCGAAGCTGCTCGATGATCATCTGATTCAGTCGCCTTGAACTTTCGGACCTCGTTTGAGCTCGGTTCGATGATGATGAGGTATCGGTTCACTTCAATCCTCGAGGGCCGCTTTCAATTATCCTCAAGAGACATCCGAGGTAAGCGGATTACGCTTGATCCACTCTTTCATAGAGCTCGCAAGCTCATGGATTGGGAGGCGTTCAATGTCTTCGTCTGTGAATTGTTGCTTCCTCTTGGCGTCATAGTTTTCCCCCATGAAGTCGTTAAAACGATACCAAATGTGAGTCGGCGCCAGAGGAGGTGCCTTTGCTTCGTGAACAAGCCGGTCGCGAACAACTCTGACCAGCTCGGCCGGTTGTCCCAAGTGAGCTTTGATGTCAGAATTAGAAATGTCAGAGATCGCCTTCTGAAATCTGTATCGTTCCTCCTCCAGGATAAGAATCCGCTTTTCGGCAAATGGCACTCCCCCAAACGTGCGCGCTCCCAGATCCAAACCCAGCTCAAGCGGCATGTTGAGGCGAAACATCTCTCCTGCCGCGTTTGCCTGGCATCGGGAGAGGTCGTGAATTCCAAAGCGAGATTCGGAAAACAGTCCGATGATTTTTTCAATTCGAACCTCCCCGGAATCCGATCTCTCCAGCGAGTAGCGCGGCCACAATCCCAAGGCAAAGATCGTAAAGATCAAAGGGCGAAACAGAGGCACGTAATCCTCGTCAAATGGGCAATTGACGAAGACGCAGTCGTCCAGTGGAGAAGATGATTTGCTCAACCCTTCGGTGGAAATGGATCTTTGCCGTATGAATTTCGTTCGCGAATCTGGCCGTTCCTGCCATGGACATAAAGCTCACCCTGATCTCGTCGAGCAGCATCGCGGGCGTAGCCGACGGCGTCCTCTTGGCGGTCGAATGTTTTGGACGCCTTGGTCGATCCAGACCGTCTGACACTCCATCCACCGTTCGGGTTGGTGACAACATGATGACCCTTTGCAGGCATGATTGAAGTCTAGTTTAGCTGCCGGACCCCCTCAATGGTTTTCTTATTGATTTCGGATGCACTCGCGCACTGCATCGCGCGACCTCGACCAGCACCCGGGGTCGGACCGGGCACCGGTTTTGCATGGGCATAGTTCTTCGGGGTGGTGATGGTGGCTGCCTCGCCGGTTTGGCTGAGGCCGGCTTCGTTGCCGGAGAGGATGCGGATTTCGATGGGTTGGCCGGGTGGGAGTCCGGTGAGGGTGGCGTCGCGGCCGAAAGGAAACCATGTTTTTGTACAGGATCTACGGGATTTGAAGCGAGGACGGTGGCGGTTTTGCGGTGACCGCTCCGGGGGGGAGGCGTGGCGGGATCAGAACTTGAATCCCAGCGAACTATAAATGCCGTAGGAGTTCATCTGATAGAGAAAGTTTTCGTTGGTGTAATCGACGTACATGTAGCGGTAGCCGAGTTCGGCGAAGACGTTTCGGGTGAAGTTGATGCCGAGCGCGCTGATGAGATTCCAGGTGATTTGTGAGCCGGCCCCGAAGCCGCCCACGTCTGCCTGCGCGGTGAGGTAGAGCCAGCGGGTGAAGTTGATCTGTCCGCGGAGGCCGATGATGGGATCGACCCACCATTCGTCGCCCGCGCCATTGGTGGGTAGGGCGTCTTCGATGTTTTCCGCAAGTTGCTTGGAGGCTTTCGACTTGGCGGCGGCTGCCTTTTGTTCGAGTTCAGCGGTAATCTCGCCCTTGGCCCGGGCGACCTCGAGTTCGACCGAAGCGCGGAGATATTCTGCGAAAACGCCGTTGCGATCGGCTTGGAACGCTCTTCTCAAAACCTCGGCCCGCCGGGCATCGATGCCCGCGCGTCGAAAATCCCGTCCGCGTGAATCCCGCAGACGCTCGGGATCGAGCCGAAGTTCGCGAAGGTCCCCCAGAAGACGCTTCTCCAACCGCGTCTGCACATTTGCGGCGGCCCGCTCGATAACTCGGTTGGCGAGGTCGGTTTCCACGGTCTCGACAACCCGGCTGGCCAACGCCTGCCTGGCGGAGGCGACGGCGGCCACGACTTCATTGCGAATGGCTTGGACGGACTGTTGCACGCGGAGATCGATCTGCCGGGCCACGCGTTCGGTCATTCCATTGCTCAGGCTCTGGATGCCGTCGCTGTCGGTCGTGCCGTCAACCTGAACCCCGAGGTAGTTGTAACGGGCACCGGCATAGACATCGAGGAACCCCCGGCGGTCATCGATAATGCGATAGGCCAGGGCGAGCGAGGCGAGGCCCTGCTGGACGTCTATCGAGCCCGACTCATAAAGCACTCCGCCCAGCTCGCTGGAGCCGGAAAGCTCGGCATAGAAACCATCGGCGAGCAATCCCCATCGTCCCTTCCGCACCTCGGCGGCTCCCATCACGGCCCAGTCCAAATTCTGGAGAATGTCACGGGCATCGAAGGCGACATTGGCTGCGGGAAGTCCCGAGACGCCAGTCGTGCCACTGAGTCCCATGGCCCAGATGTAAGGCTCGATGACGAAACCCCAGCCGTTCGGATCCTTGCCCGGCACCAGCTCGAACGGCGTCTTGGGACGAAGAATCGAGTCGCGGCCGAAATCGCAAACCGGATCAAGAAACGAGGGCTTCTTCGGGGCGGTCTCGACCGGTGTCCCCGCATGCAGACTCACGCTGGCAACCAGCAACAACGACGCAGCAAGGGAGCGGCGAAAAACACCGCGGCAGCGACTTTTGGAGGGCATAACGATTCGGCTCAATCCTTCACGAAGGTTGACGTTCAGCGGGCGTTGAACGTCCAAGCGCGCCCGGATATCTCGCGGAAGGCCAATCCACTTTGTGTTCCCGCTCATCTCACGACTGAGGAATCCCATCCCTTTGGATTTCCCGAATGAGCCACCCCAACGCAGCTACTTGGCGTCGGGGTTGTGTTGATAGTTTCCCTCGAATTGGTCGAGCACGATGGTGTTCGGCGGGTTCGAGTCGTAGCTGGATGTGAGGTTGAGATCTTTGTCGAGTGTCCGCGTCCGATATTTCCAGCCCGGGGGCAAGGTCAGGCGCTCTCCAAGAGTTGGCAGGTTTTCGATGGTGTTCTTGGGATCGGCTTTCAGGGAGAGACTGAACATCGTGTAAACGGCTCCCTCGGGAGTGATCAGTTCGTGGACCACCTCGCCGGCGTTGAATGTGAAGGTGTTGTTACGCTTGGAGACCAATACCTTGTAGGCGACCGGCGGGCCGGAAACGAAGTCGTTGAAGCTCGGGACTTCGAAGGTGCCATACAGAAACAATGGGATCGTGTTGATGACTCGCTTCTTGCCGCCGTCGAAGGCCAGGCCGGTGAAG
The DNA here is from genome assembly GCA_964516295.1 of uncultured Chthoniobacterales bacterium. Classification (GTDB taxonomy): domain Bacteria; phylum Verrucomicrobiota; class Verrucomicrobiia; order Chthoniobacterales; family Terrimicrobiaceae; genus CAZEYT01. The sequence continues at coordinate 18,594 of CAZEYT010000051.1, forward strand.
CTGTTTGCCACGAAGCGGCGCGGGCCATTGAAGAAGACGCCGTCGCTCCCGAATTCCTTTATCAACGTCTCGGCGCTCAAGGAGCGAAAGCGCTCGTCCATGACTTCGTTGGAAGCTTCCAGAGTATTCCCGAGCGAGTTGAAATAGTTGCCGACGCCACTGCCGTTGGCTTCGCGGTTCATGAAAAGAATTTCGTAAAAGGCCCTGCCGCGCCAGTTTTCGCCCTTCACCTCGAAGAGATCCGAAGGGGTGGCGGCGGGTTTGGGTTGAGGGGCGGCTGTCTCTTCGGCAAAGGCCAGCGAAGGTCCGGCCACCAGCGCGAGGGCGAGTGCGGCGGCGTGGATCGTTCGGGATGCGGAGGTCTGTCGTTTTAGGTGCATTTTATTGTATGGTTTGTTTGGGAGTTGATTTTTTCTGGCAGGATTTGGGGAGCCGGCGGGCGTGATCGGTTTTGGATTATTGAGCCTGGACCAGCGCGGGCGGAGCCCAAGTCCCTTCGCCCGCGGGGAGGATGGAGGGCGCTTCGGTCTTCGGCCAATAGAGGCGCATGACGAGGTAAACGGGGCCGTCTGGCGCGGGGAGCCAGTTGCTCTCGAGCTCGGCGCCGGGGCTGTCTTTCTGAAT
>CAZEYT010000052.1:0-18904 GCA_964516295.1 uncultured Chthoniobacterales bacterium
GCCAACCCGCATGGTTGCCATATCGGCCTCTTCAAACTGCGGAACTCGGGTTAAATCTTCGGATTCTGTATGGTAAAAACGTTCCCCTGCGTTTGCGCAATCTCAGTCACTATCATCAATTTTCCGGAACCCAGCCGACCCCGCGGGCGATTCAGACGCGATTGGAATGTGTGGAACTGATGACCGGCGGACGCGGCTGGGTGCGCGATGGGGAGGACTGGCGCGAAGTTCTTCCGGGCGATTTGATTTGGAACCGGGAGGGAGACGAGACGATTGGACGGAGCGATTTCGAGAGACCGTATTCATGCCTCGCCGTGGTTTTCGATGTTCGGCGTTCCGCGGAGCGTGCGGTGCCGAGGTTTTCCGTCTGGCCGGATCTGGAGGAAGTGCAGCGGTTCACAGACCGAGTGGAGGCGACCTTTTGGGAATCTGCCTTCGACCGGGACATGTTGAGGAATTACATTTTTCACACGCTTTTCTTTCGTGCGCGGGCCCATGAGATCGAGCGTCGTATTGCCAGGTATCCCGAGCCGGTGCGAATGGCAGAACTCGCGCGAATTGCCGGATGGTCGGTTCCGCATCTGCACGATGTCTTCCGGGCGCAGGTCGGTGTGACGCCGCACCAAGCTTTGCTGCGGAGGCGGGTTCGTGCGGCGCGCGAGCAGCTTTTGCAAAGCGGTGCCTCGTTGAAAGAAATCGCGCACGCCTGCGGGTTTGGCGATTCGCCGGCGTTTGTCCGGATTTTCAAAAAACACACCGGACTCACCCCGGCGGTCTTCCGGCAGCACTATTTGCCGGCGGCCTGATCCGGGTGACCACTTCCGTGCAGGAACGTGAGGTCGAGTGCAACGCGGCGCGATTTCCCCGACGCGGCAATCAACTCGACGGCGCGCCCGCGACGGGCGGGGAGGATCTCCCGAACAATGTCAAAGCCCGTCGGCACGGTCACCGCGGCCATGATGTAGTTCATTGTTGTCGGCCGGGCGGGGTCGAACGATATCGCTGTGGGAATGCCCGCGCGAGACCAGGCATTCGGCCGAACCGATTCCGCAGCACCCTGATGGAAGAAGGAGGTGGTTTCCTCTAGGCCGATGACACCGCGGTGGCGGCCGTTCCAAGGAGCGTAGTGACGACCGCCATTCGACATCCAGAAAACGGTTGAGCGGAAGACCGATGGATCTTTGATCGCAAACCAGACGCGGCGTTCGTCCGGCACAACCGCGGCGGTCCATGCGAAGGGCAGGTCGGGAGCGGAGGCGAGCATAACGAGATCTTCAAAGCCCTCGCGGTCGGGATAGATCGAAAGATCGGCGAGGTTTCCATCCGCCCGCGGCACCGCGGTGATGGACGAAAATGAAGCTCCTTCGCGGAGGCACGAATAGCCGCCCTGGGCCGGTTCCTCAAACCGCCCGGGAAAGACCTGCCCGCGGACAATCGGGCTTGTGCTAAGGCGCGCCACCTGCGGGGCGTTGAACTTCAGCATGGCATGATGGGCCACAGGGAGTTTTCCGGAGAAGCCGCTGATGACATGTCGCTGGTAAATTGCCGGCTCGCCATCGGCAACGGAGACGTATTTGTCCACCCGGCCGCGGCGGATTTTCGTCCGCAAGCTCAGGTGGAGGCAGGTCGGGGAGGAATCGGCCTCAAGTTTCCAGCGGGCGTTTGCCGTTTCCCCGTGCGGTGGAAAAACCTCGTCGCCCAGTGGCGTGTTATTGCCGCCGAAGGGCAGGCAGAAAAAATCACCCCGGAGAACCTGCAACACGGGCAGGTCGTTCTTTGGTTTTGGTTCCGCATGCCAAGGCGCGGCTGCCAACGGAGCCAGCACCTGCTCTTTGTCCCGAAACTCGGCCGGCCAAAGATGTCCAGCTTCGAGCGTGACTCCAACGCGTGCGCCAGTGGATTGAATCATGGCCGTTTCGCGACCGAGGCAGGAGGAAGTTTTCATCGGTAATGCTGCTCTACGGCCCGTATCCTGCGCCCGGTTCCGCGTTCGCGCAAGACGACGTTGCAGCAGCCGGGGGATGAATTTGGTTTCGGAGAACGTCGGGTTTGAACATTCCAGATGTTTGTGAGCATGATCCGCCAGAGATGAACAATCGCGCGTTTCAAATGGGAGAGCAGTGGTTCGACGAGATCGAATCCGACGGAGTCCGCCTCCACGTCGCGCGGATTGGAGCAGAACCTGTCAGTATCGCCAAAAAGCGGGGGCAGGATTGGGTCGGATTTTTGCACCGGGACGGCGATGTTTCAAAACCGGCGAGCGGATGGGCGAACCATGCGACGGTGATGGGCTACTTTCTTCACCGGCTTTGGCAGGAGCAATCGACCTATCGGGGAAAGAGTCTGCAAGGCGGAAATCACGGATTTCTCCGGCATTTCGCGTTTGCGGCACCGGATGTGTTGGAAGACGGACTTGCCTACCATGTGCCGCCTGATCAGATTCCCCCGGCGGCCTATCCCCTCCGTGTTCCCCTGACCTTGCGCTTTCGGATTAGCGGCGGGACTGTACGGGTGGAGTTCGAGTTTCGGAACTTGGAGGATGTACCGGCGCATGTGAGTTTCGGGTTGCATCCGGGTTTCGCGATTGGCTCGCTGGCGGAGGCGCGGGTGCTGCTGCCGCCGGGCGAGTATGTCCGGCATTTTGCCCCGGGAAATTTTCTCGATGGTCGCACCGAGACCCTTCCGTTTTCCGGCGGTGAGATGCCGTTCGCCAAATCGGCGCTTCCCGACTCGTATCTCATCGCGCTTGGCCGCGTGCCGCAGCGCGACATCGTTTTGGAGTCTCCGGCCCGGGGTACACGGGTGCGCTTCGATTTTTCCGAAGTGCCATATCTGACCCTCTGGAGCGATGCGAAGGATTTTATCTGTATTGAACCTTGTTGGGGGCTGCCGGATTCGAATCCGCCGGTCCCATTTGAGGAAAAAATCGGGATTCAAGTGATCCCGCCGCGGGGCACGTTGTTGCGCGGTTTTTCCATCCAACCTGAATTTCTGCCATGATCCCGTCCCTGTTCGCGCTCATCATTCGAATCGCCGTCCTCGCCGTGTTCACGTTTGCGTTCGTCGTTTTGTATGAAAACGGGCCGGAAAACTACGTGGAAGGAGCAAAGAAGGAATGGGCCACACTTGTCCGGACGTTTTAGCCCGAGGTGGCGGGAGCGAATTCCGCTGAGCCCGGGACTTGATGAATAGCGTGCGGGACCGTAACATCATTGTTTCCTATGGCAGTCAAGACCGAGAAGGACCTCCCCGAACAACAACGTGCCACGTGGCTCAAAGCGATGAGCGCAATGCAGCTCCGCAATTACGGCTACACGGTGCAACTCCTCCAGACCGTGCTCAAGGTCGCGCCCGATTTTCTTGCCGGGCGTCAGTTGGTCCGCAAAGCCGCCGTCGCCAAGATGGCTGGGAAAAAGGGGCTGCTGAGCGGACTTTCCAGTGCGTCGTTCAGCACGATGAAGGTGCAAAGTCTTGTGAAAAAGGATCCCGTGGCCGCGATGGATGCGGTCGAGAAGATTCTTGAGTCGGAGCCCTACAACCCGCAGGCGAATCTTCTTCTGCGCGAGGCGGCGATGGCAGCCAAGATGCCCGAGGTTGCGGCTTTTGCCTTGGAAACGATCATCGAGGGCAACCCGAAGGACACCAAGACGATGCACGAACTGGCGCGCCATTTCATGCAGAACGGCCTGCCGGAAAAGGCAGTGGATTGGTATGGCAAGATCGTGGAAATCACTCCCACGGATCTCGCCGCTGTGAAGGGTGGCAAAGACGCGGCGGCGGCTTCTTCCATGCAGCGCGGTGGATGGGAAAAAGAAGAAACGACCTATCGCGACCTCATCCGGGACAAGGAACAGGCGGTTTCCCTGGAGCAGCAGTCCCGCGTTGTCCGCAGTGATGAGATGATCGATCAGTTGCTTGCCGAACTCCACGCCAAGGCCGAGCAGGAACCAGGGAGCGTCGACACCGCGCGCCGGATCGCGGAGCTTTACGAGCAAAAGGAAGATTTTGAGTCGGCGACGAATTGGTATCGCTACGCGGCAGAGTTGAGCGGCAATTCCGACATGGCCCTCGCGCGCAAAGCGTCCGATCTCCACTTGCGGCAATTCGATGTCGCCATCACGGCCCGCGAGGACATCATCGCGGCGAATCCGGAATCCGAGGAGGCGAAGCAATACTCCGCCGAATTGGAAACCCTCCGCGCGCAACGGGCCGAGCTTCTCCTTGATGAAGCGCGCAAACGGGTGGAGCGAAATCCGACCGACCTTCAGTTCCGCTTTGAACTCGGGGAAATCCTGGTCGGCATCGGTCGCCCGCAGGAGGCGATTCCGGAGCTCCAAAAGGCCCGTCTGAACCCGAACGTTCGGATTCGCGCGATGAGTCTGCTCGGGCAGTGTTTCACCGCCCGGGCGATGTATGATCTTGCGGCGAAAACGCTTTCAGACGCGGCTTCGGAGCTCGCGGGCATGGATGCCACCAAAAAGGACGTCGTTTACAACCTCGGGCTCGTTTACGAAAAGATGGGCGACATGCAAAAGTCGATCGAGTGCATGAAGCAGATCTACGAAGTCGATTATGGCTACCGCGATGTGGCCGCCCGAGTCGAAGGCTCCTACTGACCAGCGCCTCAAGCGACGTGTCGGAGCTGGATGGAGTCGAAACGCTCCTGGCCGGCCATGACGTCGCTGAGAATGATGAGGTGGTCGCCTTTTTCGATGAGCCCCCGGCGGAGAAGCTCGCGCTCGGCATCGGCAATCGTGTGGTCGGGATCAATGCCGAAAGCCATCTGAATGGGGTGCGTGTTCCAGTTCAGGGCCAGATGACGCACGACCTCGCCGGACGGTGAGAAGGCAAAGATCGGAGCGCGTTCCGGGCGCAAATGGCTGGCGTGGTCGGCCATGAACCCGCGCCTGGTAAAGACGACGAGTTTTGCGTTGGCGAAGGAGTTGGCGAGGGATACCGCGGCGTGCATCGTTTTCAGGCGCGTGGTGTCGATGAGCGCGTCTTTGGCGTAGCCCGCGCCGCCGCTCTTGGTAATGCGCCGGGCCACGCGGTCGAGGATTTTTACGCAATCGATCGGATACTTTCCGACCGTGGTCTCGCCGCTGAGCATGATGGCATCGGCCTGCTCAAAGACCGCGTTGGCGACGTCGGTGATCTCCGCGCGGGTCGGGAGCGGGTTTTCAATCATGCTCTCCAACATGTGTGTCGCCACGATGACCGGCCGTCCGAGGTGGATGCATTTCTTGATGATCTTGCGCTGGATGATGGGGAGCTCCTCCATCTTGCATTCCACTCCGAGATCGCCGCGGGCGATCATCACGGCATCGGATTCGAGGATGATCGAGGTGACATTGCGAACGGCTTCCTGGTCTTCGATCTTCGCGATGACGCGCGCGGTGCTGCCCAGTTCTCGCAGGCGGCGTTTGAGTTCCTGGAGATCCGAGGCCTCGCGGCAAAAGCTCAGCGCCACGAAATCCACCCCGACCGAGGCACCGAGTTCGATATCGGCGATATCCTTTTTGGTCAGCGGTGGCAGGTTGACCTTGACGCCCGGGAGGTTGATGTGGCGGCGGGAGCCGAGTTTACCGGACGTGAGCACCTCGCAGCGAATGCGGTTCTCGTTTTTCTCCAAGACCTTCATATGCATCACGCCATTGTCCACGAGAACGGTATCGCCGACGGAAATGTCGTCCACGAGACCATCATAATTCACGTCGACCGAGTATTGCTCCACGCTGCGCGAGCCGCGGACGGTGAATTCAAAAATGTCGCCCGGTTTCAGATTGAGAGCCGTTTTCAGGTCGCCTGTGCGAATGGCCGGACCCTGGGTATCAAGTAAAACAGCCGTTACGGAGCCGAGCTCGGCAGAGATTTTCCGGATGTTGCGCACGACTTCCCGCACCCATTCATGGCGGGCATGGCTCATGTTGAGCCGGAACACGTCGGCTCCGGCGAGGATCATTTCCCGCAGTTTCTCCGGTGATTCCGTGGCGGGTCCCAGTGTGCAGATGATCTTGGTGGATCGCATGGGATTGAGAAACCGCGGATACCGCGAAATTGCAAGACCGAAGCCATCGCGCTTTGCGCCGGCGGCGCGGCGGGGTAGGATGGCGGGATGGATTTCTTGGATGCCGTATTTCTCGGGGTCGGCCTGCTGGCGGGGGCGTTGGTGGCATGGTTTTTTTCGGAGGCGCGGCATGCGACTTCGGCGGCGTCGGACCAAGCGGAGAAGGCTTCGTTGCGGGCGCGGGCCGAGACGATCTCGGAGCAACTCACCCGGGTCGAGGCCGCGCTGGCGGTCGAACAGCAAAGGGCCTCGGGTCTCGCCGCGACGCTGGCGGCGACGGAGTCCGACAAAATGCATCTCAACGAACGCCTCGCCGCCGAGGCGTCACGCATCGCGGCTCTTCAGGAGCAGATGAAACTGGAGTTTGAGAATCTCGCATCGCGCCTGCTGGAGGAAAAAAGCGCCCGCTTTCTGGATCAGAATCAACAAAATCTCGCCACGCTCCTCGGGCCGCTCCGGGAGCGCATTTCCGAATTTCGCGAACGCATGGAGACGATCCACAGCGAAGAGGAGCGCTCGGCGGCGGCCCTCGGCGGCCAGCTGAAGGTTTTGCATGAACTGAACCGCCGCATGGCCGATGAAGCGGAAAACCTGACCTCTGCCCTCAAAGGTCAGTCCAAGTCGCAGGGCTCCTGGGGCGAGCTCGTATTGGAGACGATTTTGGAAAAGTCCGGACTGACAAAAGGCACGGAGTATGAGACGCAGACCGGCCTTCGTGACGAGGATGGTGGACGACGGCTTCCGGACGTGGTGATTCATTTGCCTGAGGGGCGCAATCTGGTCATCGATGCGAAGGTTTCGTTGACGGCATATGAGCGGTGTGCCAATGCGCCCGACGAGACGGCACGGCTGGCGGCCCTTCGTGAGCACGCCGCGTCGGTGCGCCGTCATGTCGATGAGCTGTCGCGCAAGGATTATCCCGGACTGGCGGGCCTGCAGTCGCCGGACTTTGTCTTGATGTTCGTGCCGGTCGAGCCGGCCTTGCATCTGGCCCTCGAGCAGGATGCGGCGCTCTATGGAGATGCCTTTGCCAAGAATGTCGTGCTGGTCTCGTCATCCACGTTATTGGTGGCATTGCGTGCCGTGGAGAGTGTCTGGCGGCGTCACAAACAAACGCTGAATGCGCAGGAAATCGCCCGGCAGGCCGGAAAACTTCACGATGCCTTTGTGAATTTCGTAACGACCCTCGAAGAAATCGGATCGCGGCTGGATCAGGCTCGTGCTTCCTACGAGCAGGCCATGAGCCGGCTTGCGACGGGGCGGGGGAACTTGGTCAAACGCACGATCGAACTCGAAAAACTCGGAGCTCGCGCCGAAAAGCAACTCCCGCAGACGCTCCTTCGTATCGCTGAAGACGATCCACAATAATCATTATGGCCACCCTCGGAATCATCGGAGCAACAGGCTTCGTCGGCACACGACTCGCCGAACTCGCCGTCGCAGCCGGTCACAACGTTGTCAAATTTTCGCGCACGGACAAACCGGGTTTTCGTCGGAGCGGAGCGGATTTGGATCTGAGCGGGCTGGATGTGATTGTGAATCTTGCGGGTGAATCGATCCTCGGACTTTGGACCAAGGAGAAGCGGCGAAAGATTCTCGCGAGTCGCGTCGAGGGAACCAGGGACGTTGTGGAGGCTCTCGGTCGCGCAGGTGCTCCCAAGGTTTTCCTCAGTGCTTCAGCCGTTGGATTTTATGGCGACACCGGCGAGATGGCGGTCGATGAATCGAGTCCTTGCGGAACGGGTTTTCTCGCCGAGACCAGCGCGGCTTGGGAAGGCGAGGCTTGCGCGGCTGAGGGGTTGGGCGTGCGGACCGTGCGGGTGCGGATCGGATTCGTTTTGGGGAGTGGCGGGGCGATGCGGTTGGTTCTCCCGATTTTCCAAGCCGGACTCGGTGGCAATCTCGGAAATGGACGCCAGTGGATGAGCTGTGTGCACGTGGATGATGTGGCCGGACTTTTCCTCTGGGCTGCTGAAAATGCGGAGGTGTCCGGAGCGATCAATGCCGTCCAGCCGATGCCGGTGCGGAATGCGGAGTTCACGCGCACGCTGGCCCGGGTGGTGAAACGGCCCGCGATTTTGCCCGCTCCGGCGTTTGCTATGAAATTGGCGCTGGGCGATCTGTCACACATCATGCTCGACAGTGTCCGGGTTCTGCCGCGCGTCGCGGAGACGGGAGGGTATGCTTTTCGTTATGCGGACCTCTCGTCCGCTTTCCAATCGCTCGTCACCCCGAAGTAGTCGGCGAGACGGCGGGCGACCGGGTCAAACCCATCGAGAATTCCTCCGAGGGCGGGTTCGGAGGCGGACGGGATCAGCAACGGCACCCGCTCGCGGGTGTGGTCGGTTCCGCGCCAAATGGGATCATTGCCGTGATCGGCGGTGATGATGACCAAGTCATCGGGTTCGATTTTTGCGAGAAATCCCGTTAGCCAGCGGTCGAATTCCTCCAAGGCGGCGGCATAGCCATCGACATCCCGGCGATGGCCGAAAAGCATGTCGAAATCGACCAAGTTTGCAAAAAGCAGACCGGGCGTCTTTTGGTCCCACAGCCGGTCAATGATTTCGAGGCCGTGGGCGTTGGACACGCTCGGGAATGATGCATCAAGGCCGCTTTCTGCAAAAATGTCGGAGATTTTTCCGATGCCTGTTACGGAGACCCCCGCGTCGGAGAGGGTGTTCAGAACCGTCCGCGGTGGAGTAAGCGAAAAGTCGTGTCGGTTGGTCGTCCGGCGCCACGTTCCCGGAGTGCCGGTGAACGGGCGGGCAATGACGCGGCCGATGCGCCCGGCTTTGCTTCGTGCAATCCGGCAAATCTCGTAAAGCCGGTCCAGCGGCACAATGTCTTCGTGGGCGGCAATTTGGAGGACGGAATCGGCCGAGGTGTAGAGAATCGGCCGGCCGGTCCGGACATGCTCTTCGCCCAGTTGGTCGAGGAGGACGGTGCCACTGGCGGCGTAGTTTCCAAGAAATCTCACCCCGGCCGCGGACTCGATGGCGGAGACCATTTCCGCGGGGAAGGCCTCGTAAATTGGGAACGGTTCATCAAGGACGACCCCCGCCAATTCCCAATGGCCTGTCGTGGTGTCCTTGCCCGCCGATTTTTCGGTGAGGGCGGCGGCGAATCCGCGCTCCGGAATCCCAGCCTCCCGACCGGCCGCCAAAGCGCGGGCGGCCTCAAGGCCGAGGTGTCGGAGTGTTGGGATCGAAAGGTCGGGAACGCGCTCCGAGACATGCCCGAGGGTGTCGGCTCCCGCATCGCCATACGAACTGGCATCCGGCGCGTGACCGATGCCAACGCTGTCGAGAACGAGGAGGAGTGACCGGGCTTTCATTGCGACGCCCTCTCCGCTACATCTTTCCACCTTTATGGACAAGACCTCGAAAATTTTCGTCGCCGGCCATCGTGGCATGGCTGGCAGTGCCATCGTCCGGCGTTTGAAAGCGCTGGGTTATTCGAACATCCTCTGCCGGACGCGGGCGGAGTTGGATCTCTTGAATGCCGGGGCGGTGCGGGAGTTTTTTGCCAACGAGCAGCCGGATATCGTTTTCGACGCCGCCGCCCGTGTGGGTGGAATCGTGGCGAATGCCGAAAAACCTGTCGAATTTTTGGTCGAGAATCTGACGATTCAGAACAACCTCATCGGGGCGGCGGCGGACCATGGTGTTGAGACCCTGCTTTTTTTGGGCAGCTCGTGCATTTATCCGAAATTTGCCCCGCAGCCCATCTCCGAGGACGCGCTGCTCACCGGGCCGCTCGAGCCGACCAATGATGCCTACGCCTTGGCGAAGATCGCGGGCGTGCGCCTCTGCCGGGCGTATTTCGAGCAGTATGGGAGAAATTTTCTCTCCGCGATGCCGACGAATCTCTACGGCCCGAATGACAATTTCGACCTGCACACGTCCCACGTCCTCCCGGCGCTGATCCGGAAAGTCCATGAGGCGCGGGAGGCCGGCTTTCCGACGGTGACGGTTTGGGGCACCGGCACGCCGCGGCGGGAATTCCTCCATGTCGATGATTTGGCGGCGGCCTGCGTTTTCCTGGTCGAAACCTATCGGTCGCCCGAGATCGTGAACATTGGCTGTGGCGAGGACGTGAGCATTCGCGAGCTTGCCGAGTTGGTTTGCGACGTTCTCGGCTACGAGGGCGAGTTGGTCTTCGACACGAGCAAACCCGACGGCACGCCGCGGAAACTGCTCAATGTCGAGCGTCTCTTCCAAATGGGCTGGCGGCCGTCCATCCCATTGCGGGAGGGCATCCGGCAGGCCTACGACTGGTTTGTCGAGTCGAAATTCATCCGCTGATCGGAATCAGGCTCCTTTGAGAGCCTCGGTCTCGAGGACCTCGCGGCGAACGCTCTTCCCACGCAGTTTCGAGGACCAGAGCACAATCGGAGCGGCGATGAAGATCGATGAATACGTTCCGATGGCGATACCCACCAGAATCGCAAACGAGAAATCCCGAAGGACCGCGCCGCCGAAGAAGTAAAGGGCACCGACCGAAAGCAGCGTTGTACCGCCGGTGAGAATCGTGCGACCGAGCGTTTCGTTGATGCTCGTATTCATAAGCGTCTGAATCGATCCGCGCTCGCCGTTTTTCAAGCCCTCGCGAATCCGGTCGAAAACAACGATGGTGTCGTTGATCGAGTAACCGGCAATCGTGAGAACCGCGCCGACCATGACCAACGAAAGTTCGCCGCCGATGAGCGAGAAGATTCCAAGGGTGATGATGACGTCGTGAAGAAGGGCAACAACGGCTCCAAGCGCGAACGAGAATTCAAACCGCAGCGTCACGTAAACAAGAATCCCCAGCATGCCGAGGCCGAGAGCAAGGAGCGCGCGGCGGGCGAATTCCATACCGATCTGTGCGCCGACGGTGTCTTGTCCAACAGCGACGACTCCACGGTCCGGGAGGCCTTCTTCGAGCTTTTTGAGAATTTCCGACGAGGTGCCCTGAGGGCTGCGGAGGGTCAGCATTTCCTTCATGCCCTCGCGCTCGTACTGGATGACCACGTTCGAGTCGTTGACGACGCGGCGGGCCTCCGCGACGGAGAACGGTTGGGAGGAATCGATCACGAGCAGGTCACCGCCCCGGAAATCGATGCCGAAATTGTGTTCCCCACGGATTGCGAAGACGGCAATCGAGCCGCCAATGAGGACAATCGAGGCGATGGCGGCGAGGCGACGCTTGCCCAGGAAATCGAACCGTCGCTTCGGAATGAGATCCAGCATCGTGAGCTTTTTGAGCACACCGAGGTCGACCATCCAACGGAAGGCGGTGCGCGTTACCAGAAGCGCCGAGAATATCGAGGCGATGATGCCGAGCGTGAGCGTGACGGCGAATCCCTTCACCGAGCCGGTTGCCTGCCAGAAGAGGATGACGGCGGTGATCAACGTGGTGACGTTGGCATCAAAAATCGCGCTGAAGGCTTTGTCGTAGGCCCCATTGAGAGCCGCCGGGAGCGATTTACCGGCGGCCATTTCTTCGCGGAGACGCTCGTAGATGAGGACATTCGCATCCACCGCCATGCCAATGGTGAGAATGATGCCCGCGATGCCGGGAAGCGTGAGGGTGAAGTTGAACATGGCCATCGATCCGAAGAGGATGACGATGTTGATAAGAAGTCCTGCGATCGCCACGATGCCCGCGAAGCGATAGTAGAGGAAGACGAAGATCATGACGAGGCCGAGACCCGCGAGGCCCGCGACGATACCGCTGCGGACGGAGTCGGCACCGAGCGTTGGCGAAACGCTCCGGGTCTCTTCGATCTGAACCGGGACGCGAAGGGGATTCTCGAGCGCGCTCGCGAGATCGCGGGCTTCTTTATCGTCGAAGTTTCCGGTGATCTGGGCCCGGCCGCCGTAGAAGTCGCTTTGGAGAACGGGGGCGGAGATGACTTCACCGTCGAGGAGAATGGCCATCTGGCGGCCTTTGTTCTGGGCGGCGATGGAGTCAAAAATTTTGGCGCCTTCGTCATCAAGATTGAGGGAGACGCCGTAACCTTGGTTGTCAAAGTATGCCACGGCACTGCGGACACTTTCTCCGCTGAGGGCCGGACGGCGGGTGACGAGGATCTGGGTTTCTTCTGTGTCCGGGCCGCCGGGACGGTAGGTCTTGAGGACCAAATTCGGCGGCATGATTTCTTCTCCCGCCTGGATGCGGGCGACGCGGTCGGCACCACCCTCGACGATTGCAAACTCAAGCTTCGCGACGCGCTGGAGTTGGGATTTTGCCTCTTCGGTTTGCTTCGCATCCAACCCGGCGATCTGCACGAGGATCCGGTCCTTGCCCTGCGGGGTGATGACCGGCTCGCTGACGCCGTATTGGTCCACGCGCTTGCGGATGACTTCCACGGCTTGGTCAAGGAGGTCGGATGTGATGCCGCTCTCGGTCTGCGGGATCAGGCGGATGAGGAACGATGTCCCGCCCTGGAGGTCGAGCCCGAGGCGGATTTTTTCCTTCGGTGGAATGACCTGCTCGAGACAGAATGCCGTGAGCAGAACCGTGAGAATCAGGCCCAGCCAGCGTTTGCGAGGGGCGGCGTCGGTGGCGAAATACCAGCCGAAGAGCGCGAGAAGGATCAGACCGAAGGTGAAGGTAAGGGCGGGAGACATCGGAGGAAGCCGGCCGCGGGGACCGGCAGGTAATCAGGAAGCGGTGGACTCGGTCGTCTTGGTGACGCTGACAACGGCGGAACGGTCAAATTCCATTTTGACATTGTCGGCCACGCGAATGATGACGGTCTTGTCTTTCACGTTGGCCACGGTGCCGTGAATGCCCGCGCTGGTGATGACGTCGTCGCCGGTTTTGATCGAGGCGACCAGTTTTTCATGCTCCTTCTGGCGCTTTTGTTGGGGGCGGATGAGGAGGAAGTAGAAGATGACGAAGATGAAAATCAGCGGCATCATCGAAACGAGAATGTTCGGCTGCTGGGGTTGCGCGGGTGTCGCGGCTTGGGCCAGCAGGAGAAGGTCGGTCATGTTCATAAAGAGCCTGCCAAGATAATGGGCCGCGGGGTCTTGGCAAGCCCTTGCTCAGGGTCTGATCCGTTGGGTTGGTTCGGCGTTTTGTGCAATCGGTCCACCCGGGAAATTCACTCCGGTGGTCGCGGGACACACGGTATCTCGTTTTTTCCATCGAAGCTCGAACGCCGGGAAGCGCGATTCGGTCGCGAGGTGATTTACTTGGCCTTGAGCCATGGCGCGTCGCCTTCCTTGGCTTGAAGGGAATTCATGACGACAAAGAGAAGGCCTTCGAGCATTTCCGGCGTCGTGCGGTAAACATCGGTGGCACCCTCGGGCGGTTGCCAGGTGGACGCAGGAAGGGTGGGGGAGAAAGTGAGGTCCCGGATGTCGACGGTCGCGGAGAAATCGCGACGCTGGACTTGGAGGCGCCGCGGGATGTAGCCCGGGGCGACCCAGATGCGGCCGACGAAGTCTTCGGCTTTGGTAGCCTTGGCGAGTTCCGGCATGAGGCCGGCGGTGAGCACGCGGCAATCTTCGCCATTAAGCGACTCGATCTCGGCGACATCCGCCCGGGCGATGGAAAACAAAGCCGGCAGGAAGATGGCCTGCTGGGCGGTCACCGGCAGGAAGATCGGGGTATTGAGTTTCAGGTTTTTTTTCGGCTTTACCTGAAATTGCGAGACAAGGAACTCCACCTTCTGCCCGGGGGTGGCCCAGACTTCATTGCCGTTGCGGCACACAACAAATTGCTCGCCGAGGACCGGAGCTTCCAAGCGCACCTTGTCGGGAAACTGGACCGCCGCCCGGAGCGTTGCACCTTTCATTTCCGCCGGAAGGCGGCCGCTGACCTCCGTCATTTCAATCGTGAGCGTCGCCGCGCGATTGATGCTCTTCGTATCGGCCAGGAGCACGCCCCAAAGCGGTTGGAAAATTTTTCCGATGACGTCGTAGGGATTGTCGCGGGGTGGCGTGTCTTGTCCCTGCAAAGGAAGGCTGGCGGCGAGGATGAGGAGACAGGCAAAGCGTTTCATGAAGAAGCCTCCTTAACCGCGATGCGGCGTGTCCGCAATAATCCGTTTGCATTTTCCGACCGGGGGTTGTTCCTCTAGGGAGTTGTGTTGATGGATTCGAACACGGGCTGTAAGGCCCTCGCGGCCAAGGCGCTTTTTGTAGCATGATTGCGTCCGGGATTCTCTACGCCTTTACCGAAAGCACGCTGGAGGGGAAAATCATCCTCATCACGCTCTTTGTGGCTTCGATCTTCAGTTGGTCGGTTATGGTGACGAAGTTCCGCCACCTGCAATTTGCCCGGCGTCAGAGCGAGCGCTTCTCGGCGCTCTTCCATCGCGACCGGCTCCCGCTTCGCATTTACGAGCAGGGCCTCCACTTTGATGGTTCCCCGCTCTATGCGATCTATAAGGCCGGAACGACCGAACTTTGCTTTCAAATGCTCGGCTCGACCGAGGTGGACGAGACATTCCGCGCCCGGCTGGAGTCGGCGGAAAAAATCAGCCCGGCCCAAATGCGGTCGGTCCAAGCCGCGATGGAGCGAGCTGTCGGCGAATCCGCGCTGCAACTCGAGTCGCACATGATCGTGCTCGCCAGTGCCGTGAGCGGCGGGCCGTTTTTGGGCCTGCTGGGAACGGTCTGGGGCGTCATGGATGCCTTTGCCGGCATCGCCGCTGCCGGAACGGCCAATCTCGCGGCGATGGCCCCCGGCGTCTCCGGGTCCCTCATCACCACCGTGGTCGGACTGCTCGTCGCGATCCCGGCCATGTTTGGATACAATTTTCTGGTGACCAGTGTCCGCTCGTTCATCGTGCAAGCCGACAACTTTGCCGCCGAACTCTCGTCGGAAATCGAGCACCGGTATGTCGAGCACGGACACCGGGAAACACGCCGACCGGTGCTCTGATCATGCGCCGCTACTCGTCCCGTCAGAATTTGCAGACGCTCACGGAGCTCAATGTGACGCCCCTCCTCGACCTGGCGTTTGTGCTTTTGATTATCTTCATGATTACGACGCCGTTGATCGAGAACAGTCTCGATCTGGTCGTGCCGACGAGTTCTACAGCCCGGACCGCTGTGAATCCCTCCGAGGTCATCACGGTGTCGATCGATCGGAACGACACGGTGAAGATCAATCAGGAGACCGTGCCGACCGACCAATTGGAGAGCCGACTGGCGCAACTTCATGCGGAAAATCCGGCCACGGCCGTGGTGGTGCGACCGCACCGGGATCTGGCCATCCAGCGGTTTATTGCTGTGATGGACATCCTGCAGCGTCTCCGGATCACCAAAGTCGGCGTGATGACGCACCCCGAAGAGCCGGGCGCAGCACCGGCGGTTCCCTGAAATGGCGGATCCGCGTTTCCGGCGGAATTTGATCTTCGTCGCGACGATCCATGTGGTGCTCGTCGTGGGGCTGGTATTCTTCGCACGCCGGGAGATCAAAAAACCGCAGGGCGAAGTGGTTTGGATGGACCCTGGGGCCTTTGCCGCTCCGATGATCGAGCCTGAACAAGACGAAGCCGAAGAACCGGAACCCACCCCGGAACCCACGCCTGTGGCAACGCCGGAAGCGACACCGCAACCAACTCCAGAACCCACCCCACCACCGCCGACTCCGGAACCTACCCCCGAGCCAACGCCACCACCATCGACTCCTGAGCCGGAGTCCGATCTTTCGCTCAACACACCAACACCCACGCCGACACCCACTCCCAAGCCAACGGCGACGCCGACTCCCAAGCCCACCGCCACGCCGACTCCCAAACCAAAGCCGACGGCGACGCCCAAGCCCACGCCTAAACCTTCGCCGAAGGCGTCTCCGAAACCCACGGCCAAGCCTTCGCCGAAGCCGAGTCCCAAGGCCTCGCCCAAACCGGCCGCGTCTCCCAAATCTTCGCCCAAGCCATCCGCGTCACCCGCAGCGAGCCCGAAGGCCTCACCCTCGACCGCGGCGAATTCCGAGGGAAGCAGCAGCGCGCCGCAGGGGACAGGAAGTTCCGCGAGAAGCGGCGGCTCCGGCGATCCCTCGCAATTCGCGTGGTATCACGAGCTCATCCACGACCGCTTTTACAGTCAATGGGATCAGCCGACATCGATTTTCTCACAGGAAAAGGCGTTCATTACTACCGTTCGGATCCGGATTGAGAAAGACGGCACCATTTCCTCCACCGAGATTGTCAAATCCTCAAGCAATCAGGTCATGGACGAGTCGGTGCTCGCAGCCGCCCGGCGGATCAAAAAAATCGACCCGCTCCCTTCCGGACTCGGTGCCGACGGTTCCTACACGGTCAGTATTAACTTTGAGCTGCAATAGGCCGCGTGGGGTCCGCAAACGGCGGCACCTCGGCGGCCCCGGACCCGACGCCGGATTCGCGGGCCGCGAGCCAAGCCAGAAGCTCGTCCAACGGCATCGGCCGGGCAAAGTGGAACCCCTGGCCGTATTCCACACCCAGCGTTTTCACATGCAACCGATTGCCGAGGGCATCGAACACGAGGCCCAGACCGCGCGAGGGATGCTGCCAGCGCATGAGCTCGGCGATGCCGGGGCTTGGAACGTGACGCTGAGAGAGAATCCCCGGCCCGTGTCAAAATTGATCGCAATGGCATCTCTCTGACCGTCATTCCCCCGGAGTTTTTACCAATCGCACATCCCCCGGCGTGGAAAACTCCAGAAGCTCCGGCCGAGCGGGCAGAGGCGGGTCGAGCACCCCGACGTACGAGCAGACAATGAGCCCATCGCGCACGATCACCGCCGAGCGGTACAGCGGGCTGTTCGCCACCAAGCGACGCAAAACGGCGACCGATTTCGTCGCGGCCCGGCCCTCCGTCGAGTTCGCGGCCGCCCCGAGATGGGTGCGGGAGCCATTGATCAGGAAAGCCGTGGCGTCTTCCCACAGCCCGGCTTTCTGTGACATCGATTGGATCGTCGGAGCCCGCGCCTGGCGGCAAGAAAGTGTTGCGGATCCGACCATGGTGGCAAGAGCGCAATCGTAGCAACAATCAGCACCAGAAAGCGAACGGTCCGGTTCTGGAGGGCAGGCAATGGCATGAACGACGTTGCGTAACCATCAGAAAATCAACAGCCCGGGAAGCAAATCTCGGCTTGGATCACTTTTCCGATTTGCGCTCCGGCCCAGGACGTGGAAAATACCTCGGCATCAGCAAGCGATATTACAGTTGGGAGAAGCCGGCACGGCGGAGGAGAGTGTTTTTCCGATGGAAATGGCTCGCGATCCCGCTGGTCGTTCTTGCCGTACTCGCCTTTGCGGGGTGGGTGGCCATTGGCATTTTCGCGCTCAAATTCGAAAAGCGGGCGATGGAGTTCGACCTCAACCAAGTCGGCCAAATGGAATCGGCGTCGGTTCTTTATGACCGGAAGGGGCGCGAGTTCGGAAAAATTTTCATCCAGAACCGTCAGCCGGTTCCCTTCGACCGGCTTCCGCCGATGCTGGTGAAGGCCGTCGTGGCGGCCGAGGACAATCGCTTTTACGATCACGACGGCGTCGACTACATGGGCATCATCCGCGCCGCCATTGCGAATTACCGCCGCGGAAAAATCTCCCAGGGTGCCAGCACGGTGACGCAGCAACTGGCGCGCAATTCCTTCGAACTCCGCGAGCGCACCTACGAGCGAAAACTCGTCGAGATGTTCCTCGCGTGGCGGATCGAGAAGACGTTCACCAAGGAACAGATCATGGAAATGTATCTGAACCGCGTCTATTTTGGCAGCGGGTTTTACGGCGCGGAGGCGGCGGCGCGGGGTTATTTCGGACGCCCGGCGAAGGATCTCGATATCGGGCAATGCGCCATGCTGGCCGGTCTCCTCAAAAGTCCGCAGGCTCTCTCCCCATGGAACAATCTGGAAGCCGCCACGGAGGCCCGGAATTTTGTCCTCGGCCGTATGCGGGAGCTCGGTTTCATCACCCGGGAGCAGTTCCGTTCCGAGACCGAGATGCGCCTATATGCCGTCCGGCGTACGAACCCGTTCAAAGTCTCCTATGCCGTCGACACCGTCCGGCAACAGGCGATCCGGGCCCTCGGCTTTGAGCGGGCTATGAACGGCGGATTCCGGATCGAAACCACCATCGATTCGGATATTCAAAGCGTCGCCGAGCGCTCGGTCCGCGACGTGCTGGGACAGATCGAGGCGACGCCCGGCTTCACCCACCCGACATTCGCGCAGTATCGCGAAAGTGTGAAGGACATCGAAGACGCCATCAACCGGGGCAATATGTCGGTCCGCCTCCCGGAGCCCCGCTATCTCCAAGGAGCGGCCCTCGCGATCGATAACCGCACGGGTGGTGTCTTGGCGATGGTCGGCGGGCGGGACTTCAAGCACAGCGAATACAACCGCGCCTTCCAGGGGCGCCGCCCGGTCGGGACCGCATTCACTCCCATCCTTTTTGCCTCCGCCTACGAGTCCGGCATTTTCCCGGGAGAAATCGTTCAAGACGCCTGCATCGACAACCGCTACGTGATGGTGGGCGGCGAAACCGGCATCCTCGGAGAGTGGGGCGTGGAGAAAGCGGAAAATGATTACGAAGGCCCGATGACCACCCGCGAGGCTCTCGTGAAAGGAAAAAATGCCGCAGCGGTGCGACTTGGCATGCGCCTGGGTCTCGACCCGCTCAAGCAAACCGCCCGCGCCATGGGCATCACATCCCCGCTCCGCGATTATTCCAACTCCTTCCTCGGCAGCAGCGAGGTCACACTCGATGAAATGACCCTTGCCTTTTCGGTCTTCCCGAATCTCGGCAAGCGCCCGGCGGAGGTCCACATTATCCAGCGGATTCTCGACCCGGACGGCAAGGTCGTCTACCAGGCACCGACCGGCATGGTCCCCGCGATTTCGCCGGCGGCG
>CAZEYT010000053.1:0-18496 GCA_964516295.1 uncultured Chthoniobacterales bacterium
CTTTTCAAACCCATGCCGGGCTCGCGGATTTCATGCGGGAAGGCGTCGGGGCGCTCGCGACGCAGGTTCATGGGCTCGGGCCGTTCCCCGTCGCCGGAAAGTCCGGCACCGCCTACAACTTCACCGATACCTACTTTTTCGGCTACACCGATGCGGTCACCTGCGGAACGTGGGTGGGATTTGACCGTCCGACAAAGATTTTCCGCGGGGCGTTCGGCAAAGATCTCGCGCTCCCGATCTGGTCGCGAATCATGAACGCCGTCGCCCAGGAATTCCCGCCCAAGCCGCTTGCCAAGCCCGCTGAACTCCAGGAGGTCGAAATCTGCCAGACGTCCGGGCTTCTCCTGACACCCCGGTGCCGCTTGGAGTTCAATGATCCCTCGTCTGGTATCTCTTCCTCGAAAAGTCTCGGCTATATCGAATATGCCACGGCGGATCAGGTGCCGAAAATCCGGTGCGACGTTCACGGCGGGGGCGTGCGCTCGTTCGCGAGAGAATTCGACGAAGCCGGCTGGCCTCGCGCAGCAGCCGCGGTGGACCTCGCGACCATCCGACCAATCGCCGTTTCGAGTCCGACACTGCTCGGATTCAACGATGTTTACCGTTCGGTGCGGCCCGGCGGTAATCCGGCCGACGATGCAGATATCCCGGTCGCCAAAGCCATTCCTGTCCAGACGGCCGAAGCCGCTGCGGCCGAGGCGGCGAATCCACAAACGCCCGCGGCCGAACCGGCCGCTTCGGTCGCCGGTGCGGAAGTGGCCGAGCCCGAGGTCCGAAAGGCCGAGGCCGTGCGGCCCTTGGACTCACCGCTCGATGCGCCCGCCATCCAGCTTCCGCCGCCACCGCCGCTCAATTTCTGATCGGTTTTTTCTCGCAGATTCCGTGGCCCGGATATATTGAACTCCGATGCCCTCCACGTCTTCCAACGACCTGGTCCAAAAGCTGATCGACAAGTTCAGCAATTCCAGAGACTTCACGATCTCGTTCATTCTG
Organism: uncultured Chthoniobacterales bacterium; assembly: GCA_964516295.1. Classification (GTDB taxonomy): domain Bacteria; phylum Verrucomicrobiota; class Verrucomicrobiia; order Chthoniobacterales; family Terrimicrobiaceae; genus CAZEYT01. Next base: position 994 of record CAZEYT010000053.1, read on the forward strand.
CACGCGGTGCTCGTGGGGATCTTTGGAACAAGCGTTCTTTTCCAAGCCGTACAGGAGGTGCCGGACTTCGAAGGGGAAAGCGGGGGCTTTGTCGGCGCAGAGGCCGATGCCGCCGCCCCACCACCCCAAACCACACAGCAAGTTCCTCAAACCCCGAATATCACCGTCTCCGCTGCTCCGACGGCGACGAGCACGCTTAGTGCGATTACGACCATGGCCCCGTCTCCGGTGAATTTTACCATGGCCCAGATGGTCGTCGCGCCCGTTCAAGCTGCGGCACCGAGTGCGGTTCAAATGTCCGCGCCACGTCCGACAGCCGGGGCTAGCGGACTTTCCGGAGCCGAAGCCGCTGCCATCAAGAGCTTCACCGGCGGGTGGGGCAAGGGAATAGGCTCCGGAACCGGAACCCGGACTCGCGAGTTCGAATTTGTCGCCTACATCGGGCAGTATTCCGGCGGCAACTGGAATTCAACCGTCCGCATCGTCAACAACAACATCACCAGCGGCAGTCTCCCCAACTTGCTCTACTTCATGAGCTCGTGGTCGAAAAACCGCGTCAAGACGAACTACAAGAACGTCAAAGCCATCCGTCTCGACAGCGATGAGCTTTTTTCGGTGAAGCCGCCCTTCATCTTTCTCACCGGCACACGGGATTTTCGCCTGACCGAAAAGGAAGTCGAGAACCTGCGCAAATACGTCCGTCTTGGCGGGGCGATCTGGGGCGACAGCTCGGTGCCGGGACGGAATTCCCGATTCGACATCGCCTTCCGTCGTGAAATGAAGCGCGTGATTCCAGACGTCGACAAAGATTGGGAAGAGCTCCCGACCAATCACCCGATTTTTGCGCGCGACGCCTACTTCCCGGAAATCCGCGAAGTTCCGCCGGGTCTGAATTTCTACAAAGAACCGGTTTACGTTCTCCGGATCTTCGGGGAGATTTCCATCCTCTACACCGCGAACGACTACGGCGACATGTGGCAGGTCGGACTGAACGAGCAGGGTCAAATCGACATGCGACGCAATGTTCAAGGCCAGTTTGTTGCCATCAACGACGTGATCTGGAACAACCGTGAGACTTACCTGAGAAATATCTCTCCCGAAAGCCTCGCCAAGACCTACAAGTTTGGCACAAACGTTGTGATTCATCTCCTGACCCGGTGGGAGTCGAAGACCCGCACGGCGACGTCGCTCTAGGCTAAGCTCGCCTGGCGGAAAAAGTCGGCTTTCCGGCTCCATGCATTCGACAGCCGTGCACGGCGTGGGGTAGTGTTCCGGCATGTCGTTCGTCCATCTGCACTGCCATTCCGAATACTCACTGCTCGACGGAGCGGTGCGGGTTGAGGATCTGGTCAAAAAGGCCTCGCAGCTCGGCATGTCGGCCGTTGCACTGACGGATCATGGCAACCTCTACGGCGCCGTTCCCTTTTACCAAGCCGCGCAGAAAAAAGGCGTCAAACCCATCATCGGCTGTGAGGTCTATGTTGCGCCGGGTTCAATGCTGGACAAAAACGCGTCTTCTGCCAAAGAGGCCGCCTTCCACTTCACGCTCTTGGCCGCCGATGCCGAGGGTTACCAAAACTTGGTCAAGCTCGCCAGCGCGGCGCATCTCGAGGGATTTTATTACAAGCCGCGGATCGACAAGGAACGGCTCGCTGCCCATTCGAAAGGGCTGATCGCGCTCAGCGGATGTCTGGCCGGTGAGGTGAATGTGAACCTCCAACATGGCCGCCGCAAAGAAGCCGCTGCTGTTGCCGGCCAATACCGCGACATTTTCGGGCCGGAGAATTTTTTCATCGAAATCCACGACCACGGCATCGATGCCCAACGGCAGGTCAACCCCGAACTCATCCGCCTGGCCCGCGATCTCGATCTCGGTCTCGTCGCCGCGAACGATGTGCATTTTCTGGAGCGCTCCCATCATGAGGCCCACGACGTCCTCATTTGCATCGGGACGGGGTCGATGGTGATGGATGAGAAACGGATGCGGTATGTGCCGGAGCTCTACTTCAAGTCGGCTGAAGAGATGCGGCGGCTTTTTGCGGAGATTCCGGAGGCGTGCGACAACACGCTGGCCATCGCGGAGCGGTGCGGGTTCGAAATGGAATTCGGCCAGCCGAAGTATCCGGCTTACGAAGTTCCGGGCGGCAAGTCCCGCGAAGACTATCTTCGGGACCTCTGCTACGACGGGCTTGTGCGGCGCTATGGCGAAGCGGCCCTCCATGATCCCACCTTGCGCACGCGGCTCGACTATGAGCTCTCCGTGATCCTGAAGACCGGCTTCGTCAGCTACTTTCTTATCGTCTGGGACTTTATCGCCTACGCAAAAAAGAAGGGCATCCCGGTCGGTCCGGGTCGCGGATCGGCGGCGGGATCGCTCATTGCCTACGTGCTCGAAATCACCGACATCGATCCCATTGCCTACGGGCTGATCTTCGAGCGCTTCCTGAATCCGGAGCGCGTGAGTCCTCCCGATATCGACGTTGACTTCTGCATGGAGCGCCGCGGCGAGGTCATCGAATACGTGCGCCAGAAATACGGCCAGCGGGCCGTCTCGCAGATTGTGACGTTTGGAACGCTGGGTGCGAAAAGTGTCGTCCGCGATGTGGGGCGCGTTTTGGGCTGGAGTTATGGCGATGCCGACCGCGTCGCCAAGATGATTCCTGCCGAGCTGAATATTACGCTCGAAAGCGCGGCAAAGAAAAATGCCGAGCTCGGAGCCGCGATTGAGAATGAACCGGCTGTCCGCCAGCTCTGGGATTATGCGACCGTGTTGGAAGGTCTCAGCCGCAATACGGGCATCCATGCCGCCGGGGTCGTCATCGGAGACCGGGCGCTCGATGAGTTCATTCCCCTTTGCCGGGGCAAGGAAGACGAAGTCGTGACACAGTACGCCATGGGCCCGCTGACCGATCTCGGGATGCTCAAGATGGACTTCCTCGGCCTCAAAACGCTGACCGTCATGGACGAAGCCATCCGCCTGATTCACGCCAAGCAGCCGGACTTTGACATCGCCCGGATCCCCACGAAGGACAAGGCGGCCTTCGATATCTACAATCGTGGCGAGACGCTCGGGGTGTTCCAGATGGAAGGCGGCGGCATTACAAATTGCTGCAAACGTTTCGACGTGGATTCCATTGAGGACATCGTCGCTCTCGGAGCACTCTACCGGCCCGGTCCGATGCAGTTCATCGACGACTACATCGAACGCAAGAAGGGCAAAAAGGTGGAATACCTGCACCCGCTTCTCGAAGAAGTCTGTTCCGAGACCTACGGTATCATTGTTTATCAGGAACAGGTCCAGCGGGCGGCGGCGGTGATGGCCGGCTACTCGCTGGGCGAGGCGGATTTGCTTCGCCGTGCCATGGGCAAGAAAGACGCCGAGAAGATGGAAAAAGAGCGCGCGCGCTTTGTGAGCGGATGCGGCACGAAGCACGGCATGGATCCGAAAGTAGCCGATGCCATTTTCAGCTTCATCGCGAAATTTGCCGAATACGGATTCAACAAAAGCCACAGTGCCGCCTATGGCTGGATCTCGTATCAGACCGCCTACCTCAAAGCGCATTTTCCCCTGGAGTTCATGGCGGCCATGCTCAGTTACGATGCCAGCACGACGGAGCGCCTCGCCGAGGTCATCGGAGAGTGTCGCCGCATGGATCTCGCCATCCGCCCGCCGGACATCAATGCCAGCGGACTGAAGTTTACGCCGGAAGAAGACGGCTCGGGCATTCGGTTTGGTCTGGCTTCGATCAAAAATGTGGGAGCCGGTGCCATGGAATCCGCCATCCGGGAGCGTTCCAAAAACGGGCCCTTCACATCGTTGGAGGATTTCTGTTCGCGCCTGGACTCGCGCACGGTGAACCGGAAAATCGTGGAAAGTCTCGTCAAGTGCGGAGCTTTCGACAGCTTCGGGAAACATCGGTCGCAGCTTTTTTCCGAAATCGAAGCGGCCATGGGCGCGGCGGCCTCGGTGCAGCGGGATCGTGCGAGCGGCCAGGTCTCTTTGTTCGACAGTCTGGACCTTGCGCCGGAGCCCAAGCGCACGGTCAGCGAGGTCGAGCCATGGGCTCAACACGAGATGCTGGCTTACGAAAAAGAACTTCTCGGCTATTACGTGAGCGGCCATCCCCTCGACCGTTACGCCGGGCATTTCGACGGCGAAAAATTTTCCACCATCGCGCAGGCCCAGCAGGCGGAGGATTCGGGAACGTTCAAGTTGGCGGGACTCGTCTCGACCGTGGAGAAGAAACTTACAAAGAAGGAAGGCAAGCCTTTCGGCGTTTTTGTGCTCGAGGACTTTACCGGTTCGCTGGAAATCACGGCCTGGGAAGAATCGTTTACAAAAAACGCCGCCCTGCTCGTGCCGGGATCGGCGATTGCGGTCAACGCCCGCATTACCCGTCGTGAGGAGGCGGTTCGCGCTACCGCCGGCCAGATGGCCGCCCTCAAACCCAAAGCCTCCGTCCGCGCCGTCCGCCTCCGGATTTCCCGCGAGCGGGTCGACGATGCAGCACTTCACACGATTTTGGAATCGGTCAAGGCCCACCCGGGCAAACGCCCGCTGATCCTTGAGTTTGTGCGCAAGGACGGCCTTGTTTTCGAGGTTCCGGCGGGCGAGGAATTCTCGGTCGGCGATGAACGGGCGCTCTTCCGCGCGGTCGCTGCTTTCACGCCGGGCGAGGATTGAACTTGACCGTGCCTTGACGGCTGGGAAGCCTCGCGCCGTGCGAATCGGCGAGTCATCCAAAAGCGCGGGGAAAGGGGATTTCCCATGCTGGAACGAAACGTTCCGGGAAGACGGTTCCCCCCGGGAGGCCTACCAGTCGCTTTTCGAGCGGCTCGACGGGATGCCCCGGGCGAAAATCCGCACCCTCGACGAGCGGTTGGAGGCAACCATGCGCGAAATGGGGGTGACGTTCGACATCGCCCGCGACCGTCCCTGGGGAAGCCGACCGTGGTTCTGCGACCTGCTGCCGCAGATTTTTTCCGCGGCGGAGTGGGAGACCCTCTCGCTGGGCATCCAACAACGGCTGCGAGCGTTTGAGCTGTTCTTGCGGGACATGTATTCGGAGAAACAAATTCTCCGCGAAGGGGCGTTGCCGATTCAGCCGGTGATGGGCAGCGCATTTTATCAACGCGCGGCGGCGAATCTTCCTCCGCCGGGCGGGGCCTATCTCCACCTCAGCGGCATCGCGACCTGCCGTCTGCCGGACGGATCGCTCGCGGTGAAGCACCATTACTTCAGCAATGCGTCGGGCATTTCGTACATGATCCAAAACCGGCGCGCCCTCGCCCGGGTGATCCCGCAGTCTTTTCAGGAAACGTCGATCCACTCGATCTCCGACACGCCCACCGATATTCTCGAAATGCTGCGCTCGCTTTCGGATGTGCCGGACCCGACGGTGGTGTTGCTGTCGCCCGGTCCCGGAAGCGCGGTCTACTCCGAGCACAGTTTCCTGGCCCGACGCATGGGAATTCCTCTCGTGCAGGGAGGCGATCTTTTGGTGCTGCATGACGCGGTCTATCTCAAGACCGTGTCGGGACTGGAGAAAGTCGAGATCATCTACAGCCGCGTGTCCGATTCGTGGCTGGACCCACTTGCATTCCGCCGGGACTCTCTCCTCGGCGTGCCGGGATTGGTTCATTGTATTCGCAAGGGCACCGTGGCGGTCGTCAATGGCATCGGCTCCCAGCTGGCGGATGATCGGGCCCTTCTCCCCCTCGCCCCGACCATCATCCGATACTACCTCGGAGAGCGCCCGATATTGCGCTGTCTTCCAACGTATTGGCTGGGGGATCTCGACCAGAAGGAAATGGTTTTGTCGGACTTGGAGAACTTCACCATTCGTCCGCTCTACGGCGAACGCATCGTGCTGGGTGGCGACGGAGTGAAGCCGACCGCCGAGAAATTGGAAGCCGCCCGTGCGGAGATTTTGCCGAATGCTTCGCAATTCGTCGCCCAGTCGCAGGAGTGCGATGCCCTGACCGTGTCGTACGCCGATGGCCGACGGTCGTTTCGTCGCCAGGATCACATTGTCTTTGCGCTGCGAAAGCCGGACGGAGAGTTTGAGATTTTCCCGGGTGCGCTGACGCGTGTTACCACCGGTCAGTCTCCCCACACGGCCTCGGAGCTGGGAGGCGGAAGTAAAGACACGTGGGTGCAGGTTGGATTCGAGGTCCATCCGGGAACAGTCGAGTCCCCGCGTTTTCAAGATGCTATCCTTCCTTCGCAACACGTGACGAGCCGGGTGGCGGAATCGTTTTATTGGCTCGGGCGTTACCTCGAGCGGGCGTTCAATCTGGCGGGCATGGTCGGGGTTATCGAGTCGCTGGAGCTTGAGGAACTGAATCCGACCGAGCGCACGCACTATCGTCCCATCTGGAACCGCATCCTTCCGCCGTTGGAAGGAGCCGGGGCGGGGAGCCGTCGCACGCTCTCGAGTCCGGCCGGACGCTATCGACTGACACTCGACATCGACGAACCCGGCTCGGTGGTCAGCACCATTCTGCGCGCTTCGGCGAATGCAGAGTCGGTTCTCGAGGCGCTGAGCCTGGAAGCCTGGGGCGTGATCAGCGCGCTGCGGGACCGGTTCCGCGGAGCAAAATTCCGCCCGAATGACCCGGCCGAAACGCTCGCGGCGTCCTCCAAACGCCTCTGCGGCGTGGCGTGGCAATTGATTCCCCAGTTTTTCGGAACGGCCGATTGTACGATGCTCGCGGATGGCGGCTGGAAGTTTTGTGAGATCGGTCAGTTGATCGAGCGGGCTGCGATCACGGCAAATGCGGTGACATCGATCGCCGGACCGCTCCTCGAGCCGGCCGACGAATCCGGCGGCGATCATGCGATGGAGATCCGGCTTTCGGCATTTCTCCGCCTGTTGAACAGCCGGGATGTTTACCGCCGGGTCTACCAAATGCGGATCGAACCCGAGCCGTTGCTCGATCTTTTGTGGAAAAACCCGGTCGCCCCGCGCTCGGTGACGCGGTGTCTGCGCGGTTGTGCGTCGCGGATTTTGGAAAATGAGGATTCCAGCTCCCCCGCCACAGCCCGGGCCGTGGCGGGAGTCGAGGACCTGATCCAGGCGGTGAATACTACCGACTGGGAAGCGCTGCTCAATGAGCGTGTCCGCGGGACGACAAAGAAATCCCCGCTCGAAGAGCACAGCGAAAGCCTGATGTCGCGCGTGTTGGGCATTCATGATTTGATCTCCGATGGATTTCTGAATCACCAAATCCACATGCGTCACGAAACCGCTCCTCTATTTCCCGGCCTGAAAAATGCTCTTTGAGATCGTGCATGTGACGGATTACCGCTACACGGGACCGGCCAGCGAGGCCTATCTCGAGGCGCGGCTGACCCCGCCCGCCCGAGCAGCGCAGGAAGTGCTATCGCATGAGATCGTTTTTGCGCCGACGGCCACGACATCTTCGTATGCGGACTACTTTGGAAACGTGGCGACCTTTTATTCCATGACGCTCCGTCATGAACGCCTGATGGTGACGAATCGGATGACCGTGCGCACGCGACCGGTGGTTCGTCCGGAGCCGGCGTTGGCTCTCACGATTGCAGAAGCCCGTCAGATTTTCTCGTCCACGCTCACGGATGTTTTCGATTTTCTCCAGCCGACAGCCGCGGTACCCACCGGGGGACCATCGACCGAATGGGCACGGAAGTTTTTGCGGGGAGACCGGTCGATTGGTGAAGCGCTTGCGGCTTTGAACAAAGCCATCTATGAGCGGTTCACTTACCAACCCGGCTCGACCGATATACAAACACCCTTGGCAACGGTGTGGAAAAAGCGGACCGGCGTCTGCCAGGATTATGCGCACGTGATGCTGAGTGTGCTGCGGACGGGGGGGCTGCCGGCACGCTATGTTTGCGGCTACATCGAGACCGAACCGTCGGCCGGAAGCGCTTCCGACGGCCGAAGACTGGTGGGATCGGTCGCAACGCACGCGTGGGTCGAGGTGATGCTCCCGGGACTCGAGTGGGTCGCGTTGGATCCGACAAACAACCAATGGTGCGGCGAACAACACATTGTCGTGGCCGTGGGACGGGATTTTGAAGATGCGGCACCTGTGCGCGGCACATTCAAGGGCTCGGGTTCCCAAACCATGAAAGTGCGTGTAAACATGCGGCGACTACCCGAAAGACCATGAAACTGACGATCCATTACGAAGCGGACTATCGGTATGAAGCGCCCGCCTCCCTGTCACCGCACCTCGTCCGAATTTTTCCGCGCACCGACCTTTTTATCAATGTCGAAAGCCGCAAGTTTTCCACGAGTCCTACTGCCGATGTCCAATACCGACGCGACCTCAGTGACAACCTGATCGCGTATTGTTTTTTTCCAGAGGCGATCGCCGATCTGCCGTTTCGCCTCGATCTCGATTTGGAGGTGGAGGAGCGGAATCCCTTTCACTTTCTCCTCGATTCGCGCGGTTTGCACATTCCTTGTGACTACAACGAGTCCGAACGCGATGTGCTGTCGGCGTATCTTCGAGCATCCGGAGACGTTGCCTTTCCGGCTCCCCTGGCGTCCACGGTTCCGCGTCCCACGGTGGAAACGCTGGTGACCATGAACCAATGGATTCACGAGAATCTCGACTATGAGCGACGTGATGAAGGCGATCCGTTTTCACCCGAGGAAACTCTGCGACGGGGTGCAGGATCGTGCCGGGACTTTGCGGTGTTGCTGGCCGAGGTTCTTCGACAGAACGGCGTCGCTGCGCGGCTGGCGAGCGGATTTGTCTGGGAGGGAGACCGAGCCGAAGCGGACCGTCGTGCCGAGAGCGCCATGCATGCCTGGGTCGAAGCCTGTCTCCCAGGTGCCGGCTGGGTGGGGATGGATCCCACCAATGGGGTTCTCTGCGACCACCACTTTGTTACCACGGCCGTTGGCATGGGACATGCGGATATTTCTCCGGTGTCCGGAACCTATTATGGAAAAAAAACCATCGCCAGCACGTTGACCACGCGTCTCGAGATCCGCAAAGCATGAGCTCCCCGTCCTGGCAGTCCGCCGTGGCCAAACACATCGCCTCGGTCTTTTCCAAACACGGCGCGTGCATGACGCTGGGCGGCGAACCGACTTACGTTCCCATCCGGCCCGAGGGACCGGAGTGGACCTACTCGGCGGTTGGGCCGACCAAACTGGGTTACGCCCGGAAGATGGCCCGCCGTCTTCTCAAGGACGAACTCCGAGGCGGCGTGGATTTCTTTTCGCCGGGGAAATCGTATCCGGGGGAAATCAATCCCCGCTGGGCGATTCGCCTCATTTCGCGCAAGGACGGCAAACCGATCTTCCGGGCTCGCGGACGGGGAATTCCCGACGCCGCATCCCTTGATGTTTTGCGAAAAGAGCTCCTCGCCGAACTCGGCGCACCCTCCCGGTGGCGCGCCCTGAAGGATCCGCGGTTTCGCGCCAACCATGTCTGGGCGCTCTTGATCGACGAAGAAGCCGGGCAATGGAAAGTGTCCCCGTGGCCGTCGTCCGCCACGTCGCTCAGCGAAGCCGAAGGCCCTGCCGGGTTGCGGCTGCCGCTGCACCTGCTTGACGAAAAGATTCCCCGGCGCGCGGTCACGCTCGAATGGCACGGGGAAACGCTCGCGATTTTTATGCCGCCCCTCCTGCAGCGGCCGTTTCTGAAACTTCTGGCGGCCATCGAGCGCGCTCTGCGAACGGCCGGTCTCGGTCGCGTGGAAATGCAGGGATATCTTCCACCCGACGAAACCGGCGAATGGATCCAGATCGGACTCACGGCGGATCCCGGTGTGCTCGAGGTAAATCTTCCCGCCTGCTCGAGTTGGGAAGAATACGATTTCTGGCTCGGGACGATCAGTCGGGCGGCGGAGGCCTCGGGACTTCGCTCTTGGAAACAAGCGCCAGGCGGTCTGCCGGAGGGGACGGGCGGCGGAAATCACCTTCTGTGGGGCGGGCCTTCGGTCGAGCAGAATCCGTTCTTCACACGACCGGCCTGGCTCGCATCGATCCTCCGCTATTGGCAGCGCCATCCGGCCCTCGCTTATCTGTTTACGGGTTGCTATGTCGGAGCTTCGTCACAGGCTCCCCGTGCCGATGAGTCCGCGCGGGACCGTCACGATCTGGAGATGGCATGGACTTTCCTTGAGTCGCTTGGTCCCGGCGACCATCGCGTGCTCATCTCCGAAACGCTCCGCCATCTCCAGACCGATGTGACCGGAAACTCGCACCGGAGCGAGATCAGTCTGGACAAATTTTGGAACCCCGGCTGGCCGGCCGGAACGCTGGGCCTCATCGAATTCCGTGCCATCGAATCGCTCCCCCGGGCCTCGTGGATGAGTGCCGTCGCATTGCTCTGGTCCTCGCTCGCGGCCTGGTTGCTGGAATGGCCCGTTCGCGGGCCGTTGGCGGATTTTACCGACGCTCTTCATGACCGGTTTTTTCTCCCGAGCGTACTGTGGGCCGATCTTCACGCGGTGCTCACGGATCTCCGGGCGGCGGGCTATGCGCTCAACGAGGAAACGTTTCGTCAGATCTGGGACTGGAAATTTCCCGTCCTGCTCGAGTTCTCCGAGGGGCCTGCGCAACTCACGGTTCGCCGGGCGCACGAAAGCTGGCCCCTGCTTTGCGAGACGCCTGTCGATGGCGGAACAACGAGCCGGTTTGTTGATACCTCCATGCAGCGCCTGGAGTTTCTCGTGAATGAGGCCTTTTTGGAAGCATGGGAAATCCGTGCTGCCAATCGTCCGCTTCCGCTGCGGCGTCAGGAAAAGGGAGGACTTGGGGGACTGCGGTTCCGCCGGACCAATCTTTATCCCTCGCTGCACCCGGGCCTTCCGCCCCAAATGCCCCTCACGCTTTCCTTGGTTCACGGCGGGGAGACGCATCGCTTTCAGCTCAACGACCACAGTCCGGTTTTCGAAAGCATCGACACGCGGCGGAGCATGGCTCCCGACCGTCCCTGCAAGGCCGGTCGCCGCGGGGATCTCACCTACGATCTCAGGATCCGGTGACCGACAGTAAGACTGGAGCGAGTGATGAAAGCCTGGTGCGTCGGAGTCTTTGCCGTGTTGGCTCTTTTGAGTGCGAGTTGTGAGGAGCTGCGGGATGATCGGATGGTGAGCGATTTTCTGAAAGCGCACCCGAACGCGTCGCATGTGGTGCCGGTTGCGGGGGAAGGCGATGGCGATCACGTTTACATTGATTTTCGCTACACGGAAAGGGGCGGGCCGATGGAGTTTGTGCAAACCTGGCTTTATCGACGGCAGGACAGCGGTCGTTGGAGTGTTGTTTGGAAGGACACGCCGAAACGTCTTCCGAGGTGATTGGTTGAAATGAAGGGTTGCGGACGCCGGAGGGGGCCGGAAAGATTGGGGGATGATGCGGTATTTATTCCCCCTGACTTTGGTGGCGATGGTCTTGCTTCTGTGCGGGTGTCCTGCTCCGAAGGGGCCGGAATCAAAGGAATTCTCGAAGCCCTTAAATTCTCCAGCGGCACCCGCCGAGGAGCCAGCCGCGGCCGGGGTTGATTCTTTTGTCGGAGCCTGGGCGGCGAGCGATGAACAGGGTCAGCCGTTTGATCTGGTCCTTTTTCCAAACGGGCAGGCGGTGACCACCTGGGTGAAGGGTGCGTCCGGGGCGAGGGGAGAGCGGGGGTTCTGGCGAGCGGTGAACGGTGGAGCCACGGTGTTCTTCGATGATGGCTGGACCGACCGCCTCATCGTGCGCGACGGGCAGGTTTTTCATCAGGGCTTTGCTCCGGATGCTGCCGTGGGTGCGCCGCCGCGGAACGAGTCTCCGGCCAACCGGATCCTGGGTCCGACGATGCCGTTTGTGGGCGTTTGGCGGCTCAACAAGGAACTGGATGGCAACTACCTCTACGTGGCCCTTCAATCCGGAGGGCGCGCGTTCAGCATGATCGATGGAGGCACCGAGGGAAAATGGGAAATGACGGACGCCGGGGCGCTTTGCACGTGGCCCGATGGATGGAATGATCTGATCTACGGAAGTCCGACCGGGTATCAGAAACGCTCCTGGGTCGGGCCGGCGTCAAATGCGACGCCGCCGGATATCTCGCCGGCGTCGCGTGTGGGGGAAGAACGGTTCGCCATCACGCCCTGACGCCGAAGTCTCTCAGGGTGTGGGGTTTGCCCGGATGAATTTCGAGAACCACTCGCCGGAGGGTTCAAAGACGAGTTCCTTTGTGGTGGGATCGACGTGGGTAAGCCCGAAATTTGCCGCGTAGCCCTCGGCCCATTCGTAGTTGTCGATGAGTGTCCACGGGAAGTAGCCGCGGATGTCCACGCCGTCATTCATGGCGCGGCGCATTTGGTTCACGTGCTCGCGGAAGTAGCGGATTTTTTTCTGCTCGCTCTGGGTGCCGATTCCGTTTTCGGAAATGACGATGGGTTTTCCATATCGGTCGTAAACCATCTTGAGAACGGAATGCAGGCCCTCAGGATCGATTTCCCAGCCGTTTTGGGTGTAGTTCGAAGTGAGTTCGCCGTGCGGACGGATGATAAAGCGGGCCGCCGAGGCATCTTGCGAATAGTAGTAATTCACGCCGATGACATCGATCGTATCGACGACGCGGTCGAGGTGATCGAAGTTCTGGCGCATCATCATGTTGAAAACAAATCCGGTCGGGTCCTGAAGGAAATTGCGCCGCCAGTTGGGGACCGAGTAGATGCCCATGATGATCGCGTCCGGACGTTCATGGCGAATGATGGTCGCGGCTTCGCGAAACATGGCCACGGCCACATTGGTGGCTTTTTTGAGCGCTCCGGGAGTCAGTAAGAGACCCGGAGGCCAGTGTCCGCCGAAGTAGCCGATGTAGAGATCGCCGTTTGGCTCATTTTGCGGGACGTAAATGCGCACATAAGGTGCAAGCGCCGTGACCATGCGGGTGACGTATTCCTTCCATGCGGTCTCAACGTTGGGGTGGAGGAAATTCGAGCGATTTTTTGCTTTCGAGTCATAAAGCCAGGCGGGGAATGTGAAATGCCAGAGGGTGACGACCGGCTCAATGCCGGCGGCACGGAGTTGGCGGGCCATGCTGACATATTGGCGGATGGCGGCCTCGTTGAAAACGCCCGGCTCGGGTTCGACACGGCCCCATTCGATGCCGAAACGGTAGTGCGTGACGCCGAGTTTCTTGAGCGCGCGAAGGTCTTTGTCGAAGCGCGTCCACGAGTAGGTCGCCGAATCCCCGCGTGGCGGGATGTGTCCTTCCTCTGCGAAGATGTCCCAGTCCGTTTTGAAAAAGCCCGGTTCTCCCTCCTTTGCTCCGCGGTCCTCGTTTTGAAAACTCGCCGTGGAGGTGCCCCACCAGAATTTTCCGGTCTGCACAGTTTTCTGCGAGGTCGCGGGCTTTTGGTAGGGCTTCGGAGGCGTCACACATCCACCCAAAAAGACGAGGGCGGTGGCGGCGAGGAGGAGGTTTTTCATGGGTGGATCGGACTGCGTCGAGGCTTGCTTTTAGGGCCTGCGGCGGCATTCTTCAACGATGATCTCCCGCATTCCCGCGTTGGTATCGGCCGCATTGATGGCCCTCGCTTTGCCCGCCCTCGCGGCGGGTGACGGATCGTTCCGCGCGCCCGACAGCGTCGTCCTCAAGGATGGACGCACGGTTCGGGGACTGATTGTCAAAAACACGTTGGACGCAGTCGTGATGCAGGAGGAATTCGGCGAATTCCGCTATCCGAAAAGCGAAATCGTCCGAATCCGGGACGGCACGGACATCGGAGTGCAATTCACCGACGTTCACGAACACGGGATGCTTCCGCCTTGGCGGGTGATCGCCAATGATCTTCGGACCCACGACACCATTCGCTCGCTGGTCGAGATTCCTGCGGTGGCTGTCGATGTCGGAGAGTTTCGGTTCGTTCCTTACAAGTCGTTTCGGGTGAACCAGGATATCGAACTGAACATTTACGGGGATCCCGAGCGTCCGGCGGCATTGGAGATCGGCATCTTCGGCTCCCGGCAAAACGACGACGAACTCCGCCGTGCCCTGAGGGCTTACCTGGCGGGATATCTCACCAGCCGGAAAGAGATCCAGGCGCTCTACTCGGTGCCTTTGGATGGCGGCATCGCCCCGGCCGGGGAGCTTACGGTTTCCATCACCCCAAAAGACGCGCCGGATGCCTTTGGCGCGTGGTGGATCGCGGTTTACAACCCCAAGCGCATCGAGGAAATCCGCCTGACCCCTTCGGAATATGCGCGGTTGACGAAGCCCGCCGACGAGGTCATTGACCGGCGAGGACGGGTCTTGGACCGCGAGTGGGTCGGCGGCGACCTCGCAAAATCGGAACGTGTGGATGACGTGGAAGGCGACCGTGTGATTCGCCGCGGATTCTATCGGGACAAGGACGGTGTTTTCCGGCTGATCGGGACTCCGGCGCTCTGATCCTGCCTCGCTCGCATGTCGCCCACGCTGCTCATCGTCGACGACGAAAAGAACACGCGCGACGGCCTGAGGCACGCGCTTGACGGGGAATTTGACGTGTACGTCGCTTCCGATATCGATGGGGCCCTGTCGACGGCCGACACGGTCGCCGTCGACGTGGTTCTGACCGATCTCCGGTTGGGAGCGGACGATGGGATGGAATTGATCGAGCGTCTGCTGAAACTCCCCAAGCCGCCGATCTGCATCATGATGACGGCTTATGGATCCGTCGACACCGCGGTCGAGGCGATGAAACGCGGGGCCTACGATTTTGTTACGAAACCGGTCAATATCGACCGGGTCGAGATTCTCATCAAACGAGCGTTGCGGGAGCGTGAGATGCGGCGGGAGAATCGCGAGCTTCGCCAGCAGGTCGAAAGCCAGTCCCGACTGGAGGGCATGATCGGCCGCTCGCCGGCGATGGTGGAAGTTTTCGAAACCATCAAGCAGGTCGCGCCTTCCAAAGCGACGGTCTTGATTGAAGGTGAGAGCGGAACCGGCAAAGAGCTGGCCGCCCGCGCCATTCACCATCTGAGTCCCCGCGGCTCTGCGAAATTTCTCGCGGTCCATTGCGCTGCCCTCACGCCCGAGCTCCTTGCGAGTGAGCTTTTCGGGCACGAGAAAGGCGCGTTTACCGGCGCGTTTGAGCGGCGCATCGGACGGTTTGAGCAGGCCCGCGGCGGCACGCTTTTCCTCGACGAAATCGGCGAGATCGACGCCGCCACCCAGGTCAAGATCCTCCGTGTGCTTGGCGAACACACGTTCGAGCGCGTCGGCGGCAGCCAGACGATTCAGACCGACGTGCGCCTCGTCGCTGCGACAAACAAAAACCTCGCCCGCCTGGTCGCCGACGGAAAGTTTCGCGACGACCTTTACTTTCGCCTTCACGTTGTTCCGATCACGATGCCGCCCCTCCGGGAGCGCAAGGTGGACATCCCTCTCCTCGTCGAATCCTTCCTCAAAGCCTCTGCCGCCGAGAACAGCAAACCCCACCGAGAACTCACGCCCGATGCGATGGCGGCCATCCTTGATTATGACTGGCCGGGCAATGTGCGCGAGCTTCGCACGGCCATTGAGCACGGGGTCGTCATGGCTACCGGCCCGCTCATTTCCGTCCGCGACCTCCCCGCCACCCTTCGGACCACCGCTGGAGCACCACCCGTTGCAGACTCCGGATTAAATTTGCATGAAACGGAAACTGCCCTTATCCTGCGCGCCCTTGAGGATTGTGGAGGAAATCGGACCTCGGCTGCTGAGAAGTTGGGCATCAGCCGGAGAACTCTCCACCGGCGCCTCAACGAACTCAATATTTCGAAACGCAGAAAACCCTCCTAAATAAACCATGGCTGCCACCGGAGAAGTCGGCGTACAGACGGCTGTTCACTCACTCGAACAGGGAAAACTTGCCCCCATTGTGCGGGGAGCGATGTTTGCGGTTTTGATCGTCGCCCTCGTGCTGCTTTACCTTTTTGTCCAGTTCCGTGGGTTTTCCACGGTCACCGCGATGGACCAGGGACAGATCGCAAGAAACATCGCCGCGGGGAAGGGTTTCTCCACCCAATTCATTCGCCCGCTCGCCATTTGGCAACTCGAGCAGGCCAACAAACCGATCCCCACCGAGAACTTCCCGGATTTCTACCAGTCCCCGTTGAACCCCTTGGTTAACGCCCTCCCGCTTTCGTTCATCAAGTCCTCATGGAAAATGACGCCGACCGACTTGGTCTATGCCGGAGACCGTGTTATTGCCGCGGTGGCCATCCTGTTTTTCCTGCTCTCGGTGGCGGTCTGGTATTTCGTCGGGGCGCGCCTCTTTGATGGAAAACTCGCGTTGATCGGGTGTGCGATCATCCTCCTCACGGACATGATGTGGCAGTTTTCGCTCTCCGGGCTGCCACAGATGTTGATGCTGTTCCTGTTTTCCGGTGCGATCTGGCTCACGCTTTATGCGATGTCCCGCCGCGACCAGCTCGTCGTGGTCCTCGGCTCTTTGTTCGGGGCCGGGACTCTTTTCGGGCTCATGATTCTTGCCCACGGTCTGGCCTTTTGGATCTTTGCCGGGTGGTTGGTCTTCGCCCTCGTTTACTTCCAACCGAGGGGTCTCACTGGCTTGGCCGCGCTGGCGGCGATGTTCCTCGTCGTCCTTCCCTGGATGGTCCGGACGTATTCGGTCTCCGGAAATCCTTTCGGCCTCGCTGTCTATGCCGCGCTGGCCGTGGGCTCTCCCGAGGAGGGTTATCTCCGCTCGATGCAGGATGCTCCACGCGTGAGCGGCTCGGGGCTCTTCGCTCAAATGAAAGCCGGGATCTCTGCGCAGGTGGAAGGCATTTTTTCCTTCATCGGGATGAACCTCGCCGCCGCCGCGTTTTTCCTCGCCCTGCTACATCCCTTTCGCTCGCAGAGGACCTCGCTTTTCCGATGGTGCGTCCTACTCATGTGGCTCGGTGCTGTCTTTGGCATGGGAGCGTACGGCATCAGCGGCGTTGTTTCCTCGAACCAACTCCACGTTCTCTTCATCCCGCTCTTCGTCTTCTATGGGCTCGCCTTTCTCATGGTTCTCTGGAGCCGATGGGAACTGGGGTACCCGATCTTCCGAATCATCTTCATTTCCGTGGTCGTTTTTCTGTGCTCCGTCCCTCTCCTGCTGACCCTGTTCGCCGGTCGGGGTGGTGCCATCAACTGGCCGCCGTACGTTCCGCCGTTCATTGGCGTCTTGGGCGATTGGTTTGAGGAAGATGAGATTATCTCTTCCGACATGCCTTGGGCCGTCGCTTGGTATGCGCAACGCAAGTCGCTCCTCCTGCCGGACACGGTCAAGACATTCAACGAAATCAACGACTACCGCCGCCTTGGTAATCCCATCAGCGGACTTTATCTGACCCCGATCACCGGAAACCAAAGGCTCTTTGCGGATATCTACAAAGGGGCCTATCGCGAGTGGGCCTTGCTCATCACCCGTCCGCCACGGGTAGACGGATTTGCTCTTCCTTTCTACACAGCCCTCCCGATCGAAGGCGAGTGTATCATCTTCGCCGACCGGGATCGTTGGAACCGACGTGAGTGATTTTCTCCTCCCGGG